>JAGPBF010000267.1 GCA_018063505.1 Rhodoferax sp. | reverse complement strand
CCAGTCGACGATGGGCGCCTTCATAGGCAAGACCCGCAATGACAAAGGCAAGGGTGTGATGGTCGACTACCGTTACATTGATGGCGCCAGCGTGTTGCCGACGGACGCCGAGGTCCGCAAGCTGCGCGCCGCCGACTGACGCCGATGCCACTGCGCGTGCCGTCACACCACGGCCAGCTGGGCGCGCGTGTGCGGCGCTGCTGACGGTCACGCAGACCGAGGCATGTTGCCATGAGCCTGTCGGCCTTCCTGGTGCAGTTGCTCAACGGGCTGGCCGGGGCTTCGTCGCTGTTCCTGGTCGCGGCCGGTCTGTCGCTGATCTTCGGCGTCACCCGGATCGTCAATTTCGCGCACGGCTCGTTCTACATGCTGGGGATCTACATTGCGTGGACCCTGGTCGACCATCTGGGCGCCGATAACTGGTTCTGGCCCAGCCTGGTGCTGGCGTCGCTGCTGGTGGGGGTGTTGGGCGCTGTGGTCGAATTGCTGGTGCTGCGGCGCATCTACCGCGTGCCCGAACTGTTCCAGCTGCTGGCCACCTTCGCGCTGGTGCTGATCTTCAAGGATGCGGCACTGTGGTGGTGGGGGCCGGAAGACCTGCTCGGACCGCGTGCGCCCGGGCTGTCGGGCGCCGTCACCATCCTCGGGCGTTCCTTCCCCAGTTATGACCTGTTGCTGATCCTGATCGGGCCGCTGGTGCTGGCGCTGGTCTGGCTGCTGTTGCACCGTACGCGCTGGGGCACGCTGGTGCGCGCCGCCACACAAGACCGCGACATGTTGTCGGCACTGGGCGTGAACCAGGCCTGGTTGTTCACCAGTGTGTTTGCACTGGGTTCGATGCTGGCGGCCTTGGGTGGCGCCTTGCAATTGCCCCGCGAGCCAGCCAGCCTGGGCCTGGACATGGCCACCATCGGTGATGCCTTTGTGGTCGTGGTCGTGGGTGGCATGGGTTCGCTGGCCGGCGCCTACCTCGCCGCACTGCTGATTGGTGTCGTGAAGGCCTTGTGCGTCGGCCTGGGTACGGTGGTGTTGCTGGGGCAGGAGGTGTCGTTCTCCAGCCTGACGCTGGTGGTCGAGTTTCTGGTGATGGCGGCTGTGCTGGTGGTGCGCCCGTGGGGGCTGCTGGGCCGTCCGCAGGGCGCTGCGCCGCGCCTGGCCGGCATGGCGGAGCCACCGCTGCGCCGTGGCGGCCGCCTGCAGACGCTGGCGGCTGCGCTGTTCGTCGCGGCGTTGGTGCTGCTGCCCCTGGTGACGCGGGATTCGCCGTACACGACGATTCTGGCGATCGACCTGCTGACCGCGGCATTGTTCGCCGTCAGCCTGCATTTCATGATGGGGCCCGGCGGCATGGTCTCGTTCGGCCATGCCGCGTATTTCGGTCTGGGTGCCTATGGCGCTGCCTTGCTGGTGCGAACTGCCGGCTGGCCGATGGAGGCCTCTTTGCTGGGCGGGCCGGTGGTGGCGGCGATCGGGGCGGTGATTTTCGGCTGGTTCTGCGTGCGCCTGTCCGGCGTGTATCTGGCGATGTTGTCGCTGGCCTTTGCACAGATCGCCTGGTCCATCGTGCACCAGTGGGATGGTTTCACCGGCGGCAGCAATGGCCTGACCGGCGTCTGGCCGGCCGACTGGCTGCAGGACAAGCAGGCCTATTACCACCTGACGCTGGCACTGGTCGCGGCTGCCGTGTGGTGGTTGCGGCGGATGGTTTTCTCGCCGTTTGGCATGGCCTTGCGCGCGTCCCGCGATTCGGCCTTGCGGGCGGAGGCGATCGGAATACCTGTCAAACGGGTGCAGTGGCTGGCCTTTGTCGTGGCAGGCCTGGTGGCCGGCCTGGCCGGTGCCTTGTTCGCATTTTCCAAGGGCAGCATTTCCCCCGACAGCCTGGGTATCGGGCGCTCGATCGACGGTCTGGTGATGGTCTTGCTCGGCGGCGTGCAGACGCTGGCCGGGCCGCTGGTGGGTGCGGTGAGCTTTACCTGGCTGCAGGACCAGGTCGCCCGCAGCACCGAGTTCTGGCGTGCCTTGCTGGGCGCCATCATTCTGTTGCTGGTGCTGGCCTTTCCGCGCGGCATCGCCGGTTTTGCCGGGCAGTTGGCCGGCCTGGTGCGCCACCGGAGGATGCGCTGATGAGTTTGCTGACAGTGACCGGATTGCACAAGGCCTTCGGTGGCAACAAGGCGGTCGATGGCGTCGATTTCACGCTGGCCAAGGGCGAGCTGCTGGCCTTGATCGGCCCCAATGGCGCAGGCAAGACCACGTTGTTCAATCTGCTCAGCGGCCAGTTGCCGGCAGACCGGGGCTCGATCCGGCTCGCAGGCCAGGAGTTGCTGGGGCGCGGGCCGCGTGCCATCTGCCGCATGGGCGTGGGCCGCACCTTCCAGATCGCCGAGACCTTCAGTTCGCTCAGCGTACTGGAGAACGTGCAGATGGCCTTGCTCGCGGCCGACCGGCGGATATTCTCGTTCTGGCGTCGCGCCGACGCCCATCGGAGTGACGATGCGCTGCGCCTGCTCGGACAGGTTGGCATGCAGGACCAGGCCGCCCACACTTGTGCGGATCTGTCATACGGCGATGTCAAGCGGGTGGAACTGGCGATGGCGATGGCCGACAGCCCTGGCCTGTTGCTGATGGATGAACCCACGGCCGGCATGGCCCCGGCCGAGCGGCTCGCGCTGATGGCCTTGACGCGGCGCTGGGTCGACCAGAATGGCAGCTCGGTATTGTTCACCGAGCACAGCATGGATGTGGTGTTTGCGTTTGCCGACCGTATCGTCGTGCTGGCCGAAGGCCGGGTGATCGCCGACGGAAAGCCGCAGGATGTACGCCGGGACGCACGGGTGCAGCAGGTCTATTTCGGCAGTGGCAAGACGTTCGAACACACGCCGCAACCCGGCGGTGGCGCATGACCGCGCTGCGTGCAGGCCCTGATTCGGGCTCCGAGGTGTTGCTCCAGACGCATGCCTTGTGCGGCTGGTATGCGGCGGCACAGGTGCTGCGTGATGTCGACCTGCAGGTGCGGCGCGGCCAGGTTGTCGCGCTGATGGGGCGCAACGGTGCCGGCAAGTCGACACTGCTCAAGGCCGTGATGGGTTTGTTGCCCCGGCGCAGCGGACAGATTCGTTTTCTGGGTGAAGATATTTCGCAGGCCGCCCCTTACGTGGTCGCACGGCTGGGCCTGGGCTACGTGCCGGAGGACCGGCGCATCTTTGCCGATCTGACGGTGCGAGAGAACCTGGACGTGGGCCGCCAGCCGCCGCGCCACTGGCCCGATGGTTCGGCCGTGCCGCAGTGGACGCCGCAGGCCTTGTTTGCGCTGTTTCCCAATCTCGCAACCATGCCCGAGCGCCTGGGCGGGCGCATGAGTGGCGGTGAGCAGCAGATGCTCAGCGTTGCCCGCACCCTGATGGGCAATCCGTTTCTGGTGCTGCTGGACGAGCCGTCCGAAGGCGTGGCGCCGGTCATCGTCGAGCAGATGGTGGGCAGCATCCTGCAGCTCAAGCGCCAGGGGGTCGGAATTCTGTTGTCGGAGCAAAACCTGTTCTTTGCGTCCCAGGTGGCTGACTACGCCTATGTGCTGGAGAAGGGCCAGGTGCGCCACCATTCGACGATGGCCGCGCTGCTGGCCGACGAAGCGACGCGCCAGGCCTATCTGGGTTTGTAGGCAACAGCGATGGCCGTTGGCGGGCTCGGCGGTGTTTTGATGCCGGGCATTGCTACCCCACCTTGGGCGCGGGCCTGCGGCTCACTTGTGGTTGACTTTCATCGCCCGCTCGACTTCGCGTTTGCCTTCGCGGTCCTTGATCACGTTGCGCTTGTCATGTTCGGCCTTGCCCTTGGCCAGCGCGATGTCGCACTTCACCTTGCCGGCTTTCCAGTGCAGGTTGATCGGCACCAGCGTGTAGCCCTTTTGTTCGATCTTGCCGATCAGCCGCTTGATCTCTTCCTTGTGCATCAGCAGCTTCTTGGTACGCACGTTGTCCGGATTGACATGGGTCGATGCGGTACCCAGCGGGTTGATCTGGCAGCCGATCAGGAACAGTTCGCCATTGCGGATGACGACGTAACCGTCGGTCAGCTGGACTTTGCCGGCGCGCAGCGACTTGACCTCCCAACCTTCGAGCGCAAGCCCGGCTTCGAAGCGCTCTTCGAAGAAGTAGTTGTAGGCTGCCTTTTTGTTGTCGGCGATGCGTGCGGGCTTTTGCGCGGGTGATTCTGGTTTCTTGGCCATGGATGCAAGATGGGGTTGTAAAACGTGCGAACAAGGCTTGTCTACAATCCTGCGCAGTCCTGCATTCTATGAAAACAGTCAGCAAGTCAGTTCTGATCTGGTATCACCCCGAGGAAATGTATGCGCTGGTCACCGATGTGGCGTCGTATCCGCAGTTCCTGCCCTGGTGTGATCACGCGCGGGTGCTCGACGAAGACGACGCCGGGATGACGGCCGAGGTCGGCATCGCCTTCGCAGGCGTTCGCCAGACCTTCACGACCCGCAACACCCATACCGCGTCGCAGGCGGTTGACATGCAATTGGTCAAGGGCCCGTTCTCAACGCTCGACGGCCATTGGCGTTTCGTCCCGCTGGGAGACGGTAGCGAGCGTGCCTGCCGCGTCGAACTGAACCTCAATTACGGATTCGACAATGCCACGCTTGGCAAGCTGGTCGGGCCGGTGTTCGACCGCATTGCCGGCTCGCTGGTCGACGCGTTTGTCAAACGTGCCGGTCAGGTTTACGGCAACTGACATGAAAGACGCCCCCCGTCTGTCCGGCTCTCTCAAGAAACACAATCTAAGGTCTTGATTCGCAATGAATTTCTCAAGCGGGTTGTTCAGTGGGCACAAGCGCCATGCCCATCTTCTTGGCCTTCTGT
>JAGPBF010000266.1 GCA_018063505.1 Rhodoferax sp. | reverse complement strand
GTCGCCAGCCCCGCCTGGCGCGCGTATTTCTTGACGATATTCCAGAACATCACCCGTGACATCGCGGTGCCGGCATTGATGCCGCTGCTGGTGACGAACAAGGCCACGGTCTGGCGCGGGCCCAGCAACTGCGGCCGGACCTGCTGCAGGTAGCGTTCCAGCCACAGGCTGGCCTCCTCGCCGAAAGGCACCAGGCGCTCCTTGTTGCCCTTGCCGAATACCCGCAACACGTTTTCCTGCAGGCTGATGTTGAGCACCCGCAGGCCGACCAGCTCGCTCACGCGCAGGCCACTGGCATACATCAGCTCGAGCATGGTGCGATCACGCGCGCCCAGTGGCGTCGTCACATCGGGCGCCGCCAGCAAGGCTTCCACCTGCGCCTCGGTCAGGGTCTTGGGAACCCGCAAGGCCTGACGGGCAGCCTGCAGCTTGAGTGTGGGGTCGGCAGCCACCCGATTTTCACGCAAGGCCCAGCGGAAGAAGCGCTTGAAAACTGTCAGGCGCCGGTTCGCGGTCGTTGCCTTGGTCTGTGCGTGGCGCGCAGCAAAATACCCGTTGAGCTGCAGTTCACCGGCATCGATCAGCGCCACACCCTGCCCGCGCAACCAGGCCGCCAGCAAGACCAGATCGCGCCGGTAGGCAGCCAGCGTATTGCGCGACAGGCCCTGCTCCAGCCAGACCGCGTCGGCGAAGGCGTCGATCTGCAGCAGATCGGTCGGGTGGGCGGCGGTGGCAACGGTGGCAGGCATGGTCGGTGGACAGGCGAGTACATCACGGCAGTGGGCGCAAGGATTCGCGGCTGGCGGTGTACACACAGGCGACCGATGGTAACGGCAGGCCCGCTTGCCCGGCCAGGCTGGACACAGGCGACAGCGCCGCGGTTTCCTGCGCCGGCCGCTTGGTATGCTCCTTGCCGTGAATTACGCCCAACTCCTGTTCCCCGATTTCTCGTTGATCCTGATCGGATTTCTGGTGTGCCGCTACACCGCACTGGACCGCAAAGTCTGGGCGCCGATCGAAGGCGTGGTCTATTACCTGCTGTTTCCGGTGCTGTTGTTCCACTCGATCGTCAAGAGTCCGCTGGACCTGCACGCCGCATCGGCACTGGTGTTCGCCGGCTGGGCCCTGTGCCTCAGTGGTATCGCGATGGCTTACGTGTTGCCTTACCTGCCCTGGATCGGCGCGCGCATCGACCGGCGTGAACATGCGGCCGGCGCACAGGTGGCGTTCCGCTTCAATACCTACATCGCCCTGGCCCTGGCCGAACGGCTGCTGGGGGCGCCTGGCACCGTGCTGATCGCGGTGCTGATCGGCGTCTGCGTGCCGCTGCTCAACATCGGCGCGGTCTGGCCGATGGCGCGCCATGCGCAGCGCGGCCTGCTCGGCGAGCTGGTCCGCAATCCCCTGATCCTGGCCACGATGTCCGGGCTGATTGCCAATCTGCTGGGTTTCACGATGCCGCAATGGCTGACGCCAACGGCCAGTCGGCTGGGCGCGGCCGCACTGGCGATGGGGCTGCTCGCCGCCGGTGCCGGCCTGCAGCTGGGGCGCATGAAGGATGCCAAGATTCTGTCGGTCGGGCTGCTGTCGATACGGCATTTCTGGTTGCCCATCGTGGCCTGGATGCTGGCCAGGCTGCTGGGACTGGACGACGCCCAGCGCACCGTGCTGCTGATTTTTTCTGCCTTGCCGACAGCCTCCAGTTGCTACGTGTTGGCGGTGCGCATGGGTTACGACGGTGCCTATGCCGCCGGCCTGGTCACCCTGTCGACCTTGCTGGGAATGGCCAGCCTGCCGTTCGCACTGGGCGTGCTGGGCGGCCTGTAGCGGCGCAGGCACGACGGACTACAGCCAGAGCTGCTTTGGCGCGGCAGTGGTCACGCGAAACGCGCCTGTACCTCGGGCGGCAAGGGCGTGTCGATCAACAGGCAGATGCAGCGCAGGCTGTCCCACAAGGCCTGCGCCGGCGCCTGTTCGTCAGCGCCCACCAGTGCGACCCAGGTCTTGAGCAGCTGCGGTCTGCGCATGGGGGTGAGCCGTGCGAGCCGACGCATGGCCATCGTCAACGCGGCCAGTGACGGCGGTGCGTCGGCAGCAGCCAGCGGCGGCTTGAGCTCCAGCGCAAGGCTGGCCGCGCGACTCCATCGCCGCGCCAGCACCGTGGCATCGACCGGCGCATCGCGGTGTTGCCAGGCCAGCGCTGCGCTGATCGTGTGAATCGCATCGGCGCATTGCTCCAGGCTCTGGCCATGGGTTTCGCGCAATACGCTTTCATGCGCCAGATCCAGCACATGGTCGAGCAACAGGCAACGCCACAATTCGGCCAGGCTCAGCTGGCCGTCGGCCAGCACGATGCGATGGGCCATGCGCCGAAGGCTGCTGCGCTCGGCCAGCGGCAACGCAGCACACCGGGTGAGCAGGCGTTCGAGTCCGATCTGGTGGGCTGATGGCGGCATCGTATGTGCCTGCGCCAGTAGCCGGTCGCGTTGCGGCCGGTCCCGATCGGCGAACAACAGGTGCCAGGCCTGAATTTCGGCCTGGTTGCCCGGGCGCACCAGCAGCGACAAGCTTGCCGCTGCCAGGTCGAATGGCAAAGGTATCTGCAGCAGATCGTCGATCCAGTGGCTGGTCAGAGCCGGCACAGCGGCAGCCGGCGAAGAACTGGCAGGCGCCACTTTGTTGGCGTGGGGACTTGCCAGCGCCGCCACGGGCGGCTCCGTCCAAGGCAGTGGCGCGCCCAGATCAGTGCCAGCCGCAGCCGCGTCGGCCACCGCAAGCACCGGGCTGGGCATTGGCGCCATGGAGCGGCCAAAGATCCGCCGTATGCGTTCGGCCAGCGGCGGGTGTGTGGCCAGAGCGCCGCCACCGACGAAGATGTCCGACGCCAGCAGCATGTGTGAAATCGCCTCGGCACGCGAACTTTTCACCCGCGGGGCTTCGGGTGCATGCTGGCCGGCAATCTTGCGCAAGGCGCCACCAATGCCGCCAGGCAGCCGTGTGAACTGCACTGCCGCTGCGTCGGCCAGGAACTCGCGCTGGCGTGAAACCGCAGCCTTTAGCAGCCGTCCGGCCAGCCAGCCGATGCTGCCTACCCCCATCAGGCCCAGCCCCAGCAGCACAAAGACACTGCGCCGTCCGCGCGCATCCGTCATGTCGAACAGGTCGCGGCCCAGCATGAACAACAGCTGCAGGCCCCAGACATGCCCGATCAGGCGCATGTTGAGCCGGGCATCGCCGTTCAGGATATGGCTGAATTCGTGCGCCACGACACCTTGCAGTTCATCGCGGCTGAGCCGCTCGAGCGCGCCCTGTGTAACGGCAACCACGCTGTCCTGCTGTTCCCAGCCCGCCGCGAACGCATTGATGCTGTCGTCACGCGGCAATAGGAAGATCCGTGGCGGACGCAGGCCCGACGCAATCGCGATCTCCTCGACGATATTGCGCAGTCGCCGCTGCAGTGCATCGGCGGGTACCAGCAGTTCATGCCCGCCCACCATCTGCGCGACATGGGAGCCGCCCTTGCGCAACTGCACCGACTCGAGCCAGCTGCCGCCCAGGATGAAGGCCGTCGCCACCACGGTATTGGTCTCGAAGAACCAGCGCGGGAATCCGAATACGCCGCCTACCTGCAGCGTCCACAACAAGGCCAGCACGCCGTTGAGCACCGCCACCGTCGACACCACGGTCAACACGAATAGCAGCAGCAGGCGCCGCGTCGCGCTGCGGGCCTGATCCTGGTGCTGGCGAAACCGCACGGCTGCTCAGTGTCCGGGCCGTGCCAGCAGCGCCTGGTGCGACCGCCGCAGGGTCAGAACTGAACCTTGGGCGCCGAACGCTCGGCCGCCGACTGGGTCGCCTGCAGCATCGCCGCCTCCTTGAACGAAAACATGCCGGCCACGATGCTGGCCGGAAACTGCATGGCCGCGTCGTTGTACTGCAGCACGGTGTCGTTGTAGACCTGACGCGCAAAACCGATCCGGTTCTCGGTCGAGGTCAGTTCCTCGGCGAATTCGCGCATGTTGCGATCGGCCTTGAGTTCAGGATACGCCTCGGCCACCACCATCAGGCGCCCCAGCGCACCGCCCAGCGCGGCCTCGGCTGCTCCGAGCGCAGCGATATTGCCGGCGCCCGCAAGATCGCCGCGCGCCTTGCCGGCAGCTGCCTGCGCCTGGTTGCGGGCATTGATCACCGCCTCCAGCGTCTCGCGTTCATGCGCCAGGTACTTGCGTGCGGTCTCGACCAGATTGGGAATCAGGTCGTAGCGGCGCTTGAGCTGCACATCGATCTGCGCAAAACCATTGCCAATCGCATTGCGCAGCCGGGTCAGCTTGTTGTAGACCGAAATACCCAGAAACAGGACGACGGCCAGCAGGATGAAAAAACTTGCGGAGATCACGTGGTTTGCCTCCCGGTAAAGACCAATGGCATATGCGGCACCAGGGCACACGGCTGTTTTCCTCGTGCTACCCATGGACGCAGATTCGAGTATCGCACTGCCATCGTGCAGGACCAGCGTGCCCGCGGCAAAAACGAAGTAGCGCCGCAACTGCGCCACGGCTCCAGGCTCAGCGCGGCGTGTCGCTGCCCACCAGAGCCATGCGCCGGCGGATGCGCGCCAGTGCCTCGCGATCATCGGCTTGCTCGGCCCGATGCGCCTGGACCCCCAGCCAGACCAGCAACGGCCGGCGCCAGCCCTGGGACGAGGCCGCATCGATCGCCGAAGCAATCACCAGCGGATCGGCCAGCCCGCGGCGCATCAATACACCGGCAGCAACCAGGCGCGCCAGCGGCTCCTGCATGGCGGCGACTGCGGCGCCGCCGGCGCCGGGCTGCGCCAGCGCACGATGCTGCTGCGGCAACAGTGCCGCGTCGGCCGCGCTGGCCTGCCCTGCCAGGTAACGCGCGTAGGCG
>JAGPBF010000090.1 GCA_018063505.1 Rhodoferax sp. | reverse complement strand
GAACTGGTTGTGTGATGCGCGCGCCAGCGCCAGATGGAACTCGTAGTCTTCCCGTGCACCCACGCCGTGTTCGGCGATCACGGTGTCCAGATTGCGCAGGCTTTGCTCGATCAAGGCCATGTCTGCCGGACCTGCCTTGCGGGCTGCCAGTTCGGCCGCGCCGGACTCGACGACAACCCGGAACTCGAAGCAACGCTGCACGTCCGAGAGGTTCTCCAGCGGCGTGAAGCGCGGCATGTCCGGGTCTGGACGGCGCTGCACGACGGTTCCCGACCCTTGGCGCGTACTGGTCACGCCATCGGCACGCAGACGTGCCAGCGCCTCGCGGATCGCGGGGCGTGATGCCGCGAATCGCTCGGTCAGCGCCAGTTCGGTCGGCAGTTTGTCACCTTCGCGAAACTCGCCGGCGATGATGGACGCCAGCACCTCGCGGTAGATGCGATCGACAACGCCGGTGCGCGCCTGCGCACCCGCTGCCGCTTTGTGCTCAATCTCGGCCATGGATCTTCACAAGCTTTTTTCGAACGCGAGCAAGTTGTCGGCCAGCGCCTTGATCTGTCGATGGAATTCGGGTGGCGAGCCACTGAGAAGCGGCAACTGCGCACCCATGTCGGCAACACCGCAAAAGCTCACGGCATCGTGCAATACGCGAATCAGTGATATGGATTCGCGCAGCGTCTCCAGTGGCATGAACTGCGCCATCAGGGCTTCGGTACGGCTCTTGTCGCCTTGCTTGAGTGCGCGCAGCAACTGCATGCAGGCCTTGGGTGCGATGCAACCGCAACCGGTGGTGAACGAGGCCAGGCCAAAAGTACCCAGGTGCACCGGCGCCGGGCGCTCGCCCATGCCGCTGACGATGCGCCTGGCCGAGATGCGTTCGATCAGGCGCTCCAGGAACGGATCGTGGGCCGGGTTTTCGCGGACCACTGCGTACTTGACGACCATCACACAGCCTTCGTCGACCAGGGCCCCGAGTCGCTCGATATCGATGTAGCTCTCGCTCTTGAGGTACAGCGTGACCGGCATCTGTGCCCGATCGACAAAGCGGCGCAAGCCATCTGCCACACCTTGTTCGCTGGTGAAACCCTGCATCGGCAACACCATGGCCGTCTGGTAGCCACTGCCACGCAGCAGCCGCGCCTGGTCCATCATCTTGCCGAAATCAGGCCCGATGGCGGGAATCACCCGGGTTTGCGGCGCGGCTGCGTCGGCCAGCATCTCCAGCATTTGCGCGTAGTCGGCGATGCCGCAGTGGTACAGGTTGGCATTGCCGCCGTACAACAGGATGCGCTGCTCGCCCGATTCGATATGGCGCACCAGTTTGCGGTTCTGTTCGACGTCGATCGCCAGGTCGGCGCCGCGCGCCAGTGGAGGCACGGCCAGCACCGTGTTGGCGAATTCGTCGAGTAGCAGGGCAGTGGTTTTCATGGTGTTGGCGTCAGCTCAGTTGGCCCTGTACGACAGGTGCACAAGAAATTTCAATACGTATGATGAATACGAATTTGTCATACAACAATGACCGGTTCGTGCCGCATCTTAGGGTAACTTATTTATTTTTTGCAAGATATATAGGGTTTAACCTTGGTTGACAGGCCAAAAGTTGTCTGACAAAGTTACCTGCAGATCCACCACCGGAGACATCCGTGAAACGCCACTTCCCGCATCTGACCCCTTCCACCAACACCGGTCGGCGCAACGTCCTCAAGGGCTTTGCCGGCGCCGCCGCCATCGCAAGCTTCGGCGGTTCTGCGCTGGCCCAGCAATCCAAGGAGTCGCCGGCGCTGGCCAAGCTGGCCGCGGACGGCAAGCTGCCCGCGCTGGCCAAGCGCCTGCCATCGGTGCCGCTGGTGGTTCAGGTCGACAAGCTGGGGGCGTATGGCGGCGCGCTTCGCCGGGGCCTGCGCGGCAGCGCCGACCACAACGGCATCCTGCGCCTGGTCGGCAACCAGGGGCTGGTGCGCTGGAACCTGGCCTTTACCGAAGTACTGCCCAACGTGGCCTCCAAGTGGGAGGTCAATACCAACGCCACAGAATTCACCTTCACGCTGCGCCCCGGCATGAAATGGTCGGACGGCAAGCCGTTCACCGCAGACGACATCCTGTTTTCGATGAACGACTGCATCAAGAACCCCGAGTTGTACAAGTCGGTGCCGTCCACGATGGCGATCGGCGGTCAGGCGGCGCAGGTCACCAAGATCAACGACACCACGGTGAAGTTCACCTTCGTCAGCCCTTACGCGTTGTTCCTCGAGCAGTTGGCTACGCCGCTGGGCCAGCACCCGACACTGTTCTGCAAACACTACTGCAGCCAGTTCCATCCCAAGTACAACCCCAAGGTGGGTGAGCTGGCCAAGGCCGCCAACATGTCGGACTGGGGCGCCTTGTTCCGTTCCAAGTGTGGCGACATCGAGATACCGTCGCGCTGGAGCAATCCCGAGAAGCCCACGCTCGACCCATGGGTCGTCACCGAGCCGTACACCGGTGGCGCGACGCGTGTCGTGATGGAGCGCAATCCGTACTTCTGGCAGGTCGACCAGTCCGGCCAGCAACTGCCATACATCGACCGGCTCGCTTTCAGCATCGCGCAGGACGTCGAGTCGCTGATGCTGGACGCGTTGTCGGGCAAGCTCGATATCCAGGAGCGGCACATCGATTCGCTGCAGAACAAGCCCACGCTGTCGCAGAACATGAAAAAGGGTGACTATCGGCTGATCGAACTCGTCAACGCCGGTTCGCAGCAGGTGCAGATCTACCTGAACCTCACGCACAAGGATGCCAAGATGCGCGAGATGTTTGGCAACAAACAGTTCCGCCAGGCCTTGTCGCTGGGTATGAACCGCAAGGAGATCATCGAGTTGGTCTATCTGGGGCAATCCGAGCCGTACCAGGCCGGCCCGCGGCCCAGCCATCCCTGGTACAACGAGAAACTGGCACGCCAGTTCACCCAGCACGATCCGAAGCAGGCCAACGAAATCCTCGACAAGATCGGCTACAGCAAACGTGACGGGCAGAATTTCCGGCTGCGCCCCGATGGCCAGAAGGTGTTCTTCTCGATCGACGTGATCCCCACGCTGTACCCGGATGCGGTCGACACGCTCGAGCTGGTCAAGCGCCATTGGGCAGACATCGGCGTGGACATCAAGGTCAATACGATCGAACGCGCGCTGTACTACACCCGTGGCGACAGCAACGACCATGATGCAGCGACCTGGCCCGGCCCGGGCGGACTCGATCCCATGCTCGATCCGCGCGACTACTTCGCCGCCCACACGCAAGGCACCCGTTATGCGATTCCATGGGCGACGTGGTATGTGTCCGGTGGCAAGGACGGGCAGGAGCCGCCCGAGAGCCAGAAGCAGCGCATGAAGCTGTATGACGCGGCACGTGCGACCGCCGACATCAAGAAGCGCGGCGAGTTGATGAAGCAGGTATTCGATCTGGGCGCCGAGGCGTTCGAGACCATTGGGGTCTGCCTGGCGGTCAACTCTTTCGGCATCTGCAAGAACAATCTGCAGAACGTGCCCAAGAGTTACCCCAATGCCTGGTCCTGGCCCAACCCCGGGCCGGCGCTGCCACAGCAGTTCTTCTTCACGAAGACCTGATTGGCTCTGGCTGCCGGTGCACGCCTGTTGGCGTGCGCCGGCGCGGGTTTGCACAAGGGTCATGTGCCAAGTGCCAAGTGCCTGAGGAAATTGCTGCATGTTGAAGTTCATTGTCAAACGGCTGTTCTGGATGCTGCCGTTCCTGGTTGCGATCAGCTTCCTTTCTTTCGTGCTGATACAGCTGCCGCCGGGCGACTATGTCACCAGCTACATCGCCACGCTGGCTGCCTCCAATGAGGTGGTCGACCAGAATACGGCGGCCGACCTGCGCAACCGTTTCGGTCTGGACCAGCCGATGGTGGTGCAATACTGGAAATGGATCTCCAACATCCTGCTGCGTGGCGACTTCGGGCTGAGTTTCGAATGGCAGCAACCCGTGGGCGACCTGATCTGGGAGCGCATGGCGCTGACGCTGGTGCTCACGTTCTCGGCCTTGCTGATGACCTGGGGTATCGCACTGCCGGTGGGTGTGTTTTCGGCGGTCAAGAAGTACTCGATTGCCGACTACCTGGTCACAGGCCTGTCGTTCCTGGGTCTGGCCATTCCCAGCTTTCTGCTGGCACTGGTGCTGATGTATATCGCCGCTGTCGAGTTCGGGCAGGATGTGGGTGGCCTGTTTTCGGAGCAGTTCCAGAACGCGCCGTGGAGCATGGACAAGACCATCGACCTGCTGCAGCACCTGTGGATTCCGGTCATCATCCTGGCGGTTTCGGGCACCGCCAGCCTGATCCGCGTGATGCGCGCCAACATGCTCGACGAGTTGCACAAGCCTTATGTCACGACCGCACGGGCCAAGGGCCTCTCCGAGTTCACGCTGCTGGTCAAATATCCGATGCGTCTGGCGCTGAACCCGTTCATCTCGACCATCGCCTGGCTGTTGCCCAATCTGGTTTCGGGTTCCATCATCGTGGCCATCGTGCTCAGCCTTCCCACGGCGGGTCCGCTGTTGCTGCAGTCGCTGATGAGCCAGGACATGTACCTGGCCGGCGCCTTCATCCTGCTGATCTGCGCGCTGACGGTGCTGGGCTCGCTGGTCAGTGACATCCTGCTGGCGCTGGTCGACCCGCGCATCCGCCTCGAGTGAGCACCATGACTGCCGCAACCACTGCTTCCGCCGCTCCCGTTCCCGTGGAGAACGATGCACCGCAAATATCGACGCGGCTGGCCGTCGCTTCGCAATGGCAACTGGTCTGGTGGGCGTTCAAGCGCCACCGCCTGGCCATGGTCGGGCTGTTCGTCACGGTCATCCTGTATGTGATCGCCATCGTTCCCGGCTTCTTTGCCGTCAACGATCCATCGCAGCAAAACACCCGCGCGGCCTTTCACCCGCCGCAGGCGCTGCATTTCATCGACACCTCCGAGGAAGGCGGCTGGTCGATACGACCCTACATCCATCCCTACGTTCTGACGCGCGATCCGCAGACGCTGGCTGCGGTCTACAAGGCCGACGACAAACGCAAGGTCTACCTGCAGATGTTCGGCGAAGGCTACGAATATTCGGTGCTGGGCCTGTTCACCACCAATATCCACCTGTTCGCGTCGAACCAGGAGCGCCAGCCCTTGTTTTTCTTCGGCGCCGACCGCCTGGGGCGCTGCGTGTTCAGCCGCATCATGATCGGCACCCAGATATCGCTGTCGGTGGGGCTGGTCGGCGTGATCCTGGCGCTCTCGATCGGCATCGTGCTGGGCGGTATTTCCGGCTATTACGGGGGCCGCATCGACTTCGTGATCCAGCGCGTGATCGAGCTGGTGCTGTCCTTGCCGACGATTCCTATCTGGCTCGCGGCGTCGGCTGCGGTGCCGCAGAACTGGCCCGCGACGCTGAACTATTTCATGATCACGCTGATCCTGTCGCTGACCGGCTGGGCCCAGCTGGCGCGCGTGGTGCGAGGCCGCTTCCTGAGCCTGCGCACCGAGGAGTTTGTCACCGCGGCGCGGCTGGACGGCGCGTCGGAAGGGCGCATCATCTTTCGCCACATGCTGCCGAGTTTTGCCAGCCACATCATCGCCTCGGTGTCGCTGGCCATTCCCGCCATGATCCTGGCCGAGACCTCGCTCAGTTTCCTGGGTCTCGGATTGCAGCCGCCGACCATTTCCTGGGGCGTGTTGCTGCGTGAGGCGCAGAACATCCGCTCCATTGCCACTGCACCCTGGCTGTTCCTGCCGGGCGCCGCCGTCGTGATCGCCGTGATCGCGCTCAACTTCCTCGGCGATGGACTGCGTGACGCATCCGACCCCTACAACAAATGACGCAAGCTTTTACCGGAAAACCCGTGGCGACCGGCGAGGAACGCTCCGGCGTGCTGCTGCAGGTACGTGACCTGCGCACACACTTCCCGACCCGCACCGGCATCATCAAGGCGGTCGACGGCGTGTCCTTCGACGTCGAACGCGGGAAAACCCTGTGCGTGGTTGGCGAGAGCGGCAGCGGCAAGAGTGTCACCGCGCGCTCGATCCTGCAGATCGTCGATGAACCCGGCCGCATCGTCAGCGGCTCGATGCAACTCCATCGACCCGACGGCAGCAGCGTAGACCTGGCCAGGCTCGGGCACCGGTCCCGCGAGATCCGTGCCGTGCGCGGCGCCGAGATCGCGATGATCTTCCAGGAGCCGATGTCCTCGCTGTCGCCGGTGCACACGGTCGGCAACCAGATCATGGAGGTGCTCACGCTGCACCTGAAGATGAACAAGGTGCAGGCACGGGCGCGTTGTGTCGAGCTGCTGGGCCAGGTCGAAATACCCAACCCCGACAAGGCGGTCGATCGCTATACCTTCGAGTTCTCGGGCGGCATGCGCCAGCGGGTGATGATCGCGATGGCGCTGGCCTGCAATCCGGCGCTGCTGATCGCCGATGAGCCCACCACTGCACTGGACGTGACCACCCAGGCCGAGATCCTGGACCTGATGCGCAACCTGCAGAAGAGCCACGGCATGGCGGTGATGTTCATCACGCACGACATGGGTGTGGTGGCCGAGATCGCCGACCAGGTGATCGTGATGAACCACGGCAAGGTGGTCGAGACAGGTTCGGTCGACACCATCTTCCATGCGCCGCAGGACCCGTACACGCAGATGCTGATTGGCTCGGTCACCAAGCTCGGGCGTACCGCCGACATCCGGCTGCAACGCGCGCCGATTGCCAGCACGGTCGCGCCGATTCTGCAGGTGCGCGATCTGCAACTGCATTTTGGCCAGGGCAAGACGCTGGTCAAGGCGGTCGACGGGGTGTCGCTGAGCCTGTTGCCGGGCGAATCGCTGGGCATCGTCGGCGAATCGGGGTCGGGCAAGACCACCATGGGGCGCTGCCTGCTGCGGGTCTACGAACCCAATGCCGGCGCCATCGACTATCGCCGGGCCGACGGTTCCGTCGTCGACATTGCACAGACCGACAAGGCCACGCTCAAGGACTGCCGGCGCGAGATCCGGATGATCTTCCAGGACCCGGTGGGCTCGTTGAACCCGCGCATGACGGTGGCCCAGATCGTCGGTGAACCGCTGCTGGTCAATGGCCTGGCCACGGGCAAGGACCTCGATGACCGGGTCGCCGAATTGCTGCGCAATGTCGGCCTGGAGCCAGCCTGGCGCGAGCGGTACCCGCACGCGTTCTCCGGTGGCCAGCGCCAGCGCATCGGCATTGCGCGGGCACTGGCGCTGAACCCGCGCATCATCGTGGCCGACGAAGCGACCTCGGCGCTGGACGTGTCGCTGCGCTCGCAGATGCTCGACCTGTTGCTCAACCTGCAGGACAAGCTGGGCCTTTCGTTCGTTTTCATCAGCCACGACATCGCGGTGATCCGCTATTTCTGCGACCGTGTCGCGGTGATGTACCGCGGCAAGATCGTCGAAACCGGACCGACCGACCAGGTCTGCGACGCGCCCGAGCATCCCTATACGCAGGCGCTGCTGTCGGCGATCCCCAGGCCGGACCCGCGCGCGCGCAGCATGCACAAGCGCTTTCGCTACGACCCGGCAAACCACTGAACTGCCCATGAAAATCACTGACATCCAGACCTTTCTGATGCACGTGGGCGTGCCCTCGCCCAGGGCCTGGGCCTCGGACAACGCGTTCGGCACGCAGGCTTATTCGGCCGGCATCACCGGCACCCGCAACTGGTTGTTCGTCAAGGTGTACACCGACGAGGGCATCGTCGGCATCGGCGAGTGTTCCGGCTGGCCGCGCGTGATCGAAACCGCGGTGCAGGATTTGCGGCGTATCCTGATCGGCGAGGACCCCACACATATCGAGCGGCTGTGGCAACGCATGATGTCCTCCATCATGGTCCACGGCATGACTGGCACGGTCGGTGCCGGCGCCATGACCGGTATCGACATGGCGCTGTGGGATATCAAGGGCAAGGCGCTCGGTGTTCCGGTGTGGAACCTGCTCGGCGGCCAGATGCGCGACAAGATCCGCATTTATGCGCACGCCAACACACCCGAGGCGGCACTGAGCCTGAAGGCGCGCGGCGTCACCGCGATCAAGTGCGGCGGAGTGTCGGACCCGGTGCGCAAGGTCGCCGCGCTGCGCGATGCCGTGGGGGACGACATGGACATCATGATCGACCTGCACGGACCGCCATGGCTCACGCCTGGCGACGCGGCGCGTCTGGCCCGCGCGCTGGAGCCGTACAACCTGCTGTTCATCGAAGACCCGATTGCGCCCGACAACCTGGACGGCTACAAGCGTATCCGCGACGCCGCCCATGTGCCGCTGGCGGCTGGTGAGCGCATGAGCACGATCTTCGGCGAACGCGATCTGATCGAACGTGAACTGGTCGACGTGATCCAGCCTGACACCGGGCGTGCCGGCGGCATCACCCAGATGAAGAAAATCGCGGCGATGGCCGAGGCGCACCACATCATGATGGCCCCGCATTCCGGCTCGCTCGGTCCGGTGGCCGAGTATGCGGCGCTGCATCTGCTGGCCGCGATTCCCAATGCCTTGTTCCTGGAGCGTATCGAAGACGACTGGGAAGGCCGGGCGCAGACCGTGGTTCCGCATCCGGTATCGGTCGACGGCTTTTTGCAGGTGCCCGATGCGCCCGGACTGGGTGTCGATATCGACGAGGCTTTCGTGGCGCGTTTTCCCAGCCAGGCAAACATCTCCTCGCAGGTGTCGGCGTCGTCGGGTTCGTACGCACCTGGAACACACGAAGAAAACGTTTACGTACAGACGCGCTTGCAGCGGGCACGGTATTTCACCGCGAAATGAGCCGAACCTGCGTGAAGCGCACAGAAAAGCAAAAGCATGAAAATTGATCGACTGCGCGTCTTCATGTCGCGCGACAAGGACCGACCCCGTGTGGTGGTGGCGATGGACACCGACGACGGTATCACCGGCTGGGGCGAGTGCTACAACCACGGTCCCGACCTGGCGCTGTTCCCGCTGCTCGACTACTTGCTGACCTTTCTCAAGGGCCAGGATCCGCGGCGTATCGGCCACCTGATCCATTACCTGATGCAGCAGACCCGCTTTCCACCGGGTGCGCTGGGTCTGGCCGCGATCTCGGCGCTGGACCACTGCATGTGGGACATCTCGGCCAAGGCACTGGGTGTTCCGGTCTACATGTTGCTCGGTGGCAATGTGCGCGACCGGGTCAAGGTGTATGCCGGCGTCTACACCGCACCGGACCCGGAGGCCGCACGCGACCAGATGGATGCGCTCCAGTCCGAATGGGGGTTGACCGCGTTCAAGCTCAGTCCTTATCGCATCGACATGCACCGCCACCGTTGGGGCGAAGTGGTGCGCACCAGCGCAGAATATTTCCGCCAGCTGCGCGAGACCGTGCGCAGCGACTACGAGATCGCCTTCGACGCACACGCCAAGATCTTCGAGCCGGCCCAGGCAATGCAACTGGGCAATGCGCTGGCGCCTTACGACCCGCTATTCTTCGAGGAGCCGATGCGGCCGGAGAATTTCGAAGCCTGGGGCGAACTCAAGCGCGGTCTGCAGTGCACACTGGCCACTGGCGAGTCGCTGTACAGCCGCTTCGAGTTCCTGCGGCTGCTCCAGGTGCGCGGCGTCGACATCATCCAGCCCGATATCTGCGTTGTCGGCGGCGTGCTCGAGATGTGCAAGATCGCCGCGCTGGCCGAGGCACACTTCGTGACCATTGCACCGCACAACCCGATGGGTCCGCTGGCCACCGCTGTCAACCTGCATTTCAGCGCCGCACAAACCAATTTCCGCATCCTCGAATACCGGCTGCCGCATGGCCCGGGTTATGTATTCGGTGCCGGCAACAACGAGGTCGCGGCTGCGGCCAGCGAGAACATGGGTGCGTTCTACGTCAAGGACCCGTACCTGCCCAAGGACGGTTACCTGGAGCTGCGTCCGGATCGACCTGGCTGGGGCGTGGAGATGGACGAAGAACTGCTCGGCACCGAGGAATACATCCATTGGGAGCGCAAGGTGCCGGTCAAGCCGGATGGGTCGACCGGTTACGCGTGATGACACCTGTAGCCATGGCCTGACACACCACAGGAGCTATGTGCCAGCGCCGCGTTTGGAGTGTCAGAAACGTGGCCGCCGGTCGTCGAAATCCGGCTGGTGCTTGCGCATTTCCCGGGCATCGTCACGCACGCGGATGCCGCATTCAAGGTAGTTGCGGTGCAGCCGAGCCAATTGTTCGCGGTCGAGTGTCACGCCCAGGCCGTGGCCTGGCGGCGGCGCCAGCTGGCCGTCCCGGATCTGCAGCTTGCCGCCGGTGATGACCTCGTCGACCTGCCACGGGTAATGCGTGTCGCAGGCGTATTGCAGGTTGGGAATCGTCACGCCGACATGGGTCATCGCGGCCAGGCTGATGCCCAGGTGCGAGTTGGAATGCATCGAGATGCCGATGCCGAAGGTGCGGCCAATGGCCGCCAGCTGCTGTGTCGCGCGCAGCCCGCCCCAGTAGTGGTGGTCCGACAGAATCACCTGTACCGCGCCCAGGCGCACGGACTCCGGAATATGGCCGAACGCAATCGTCACCATGTTGGTGGCCAGCGGCATGCCGTTGGCGAACTTCGCCACGGCGCCCATTTCCTGCAAGGTCGACACCGGATCTTCCAGATACTCCAGCAAGCCGTCCGCGGCCAGGGCTGGCAATACCCGCCGCGTGGTCTCGACCGTCCAGCCGCCATTGGGGTCGATGCGCAGCGGCATGCCGGGAAAAGCCGCGCGTAGTGCCAGCAAGGCGTCGATTTCGACTTCTGGCGCAAACACGCCGCCCTTGAGCTTGATCGAACCAAAGCCGTAGTGCGCGACCATGCGTTGCGCCTCGCCGACCATCTGCGCCGGTGTCAGCACTTCGCCCCAGTCGTCGGCTGTGTCCTGGTCCATGCCATGGTGGCGCGCGAACTTGTAGAACAGGTAGGCGCTGAACGGCAGGGCAGGGCGCACGGCGCCGCCGAGCAACTGGTACAGCGGGCGCTCAAGCAGCTGTGCCTGCAGGTCGAGCAAGGCGACTTCGAAGGCCGCCACGGCGGTGGCGCGCGCCTTGTCGCCCTGCGGCGGAAACGGAGCCGCCGGGTCCGGATTGCCGTCGACCGATGCATACACGATGCGGGTCAAGGCGTTGGTGTCGAACACGTCCATGCCCGCCAGTTGCGGCGCAATGCGCTGCAGGTTGGCGAGTGTCTGCAGGTCGCCGTAACTCTCACCCAGCCCGATGCGGCCATCGGTGGTTTCGACCTCGATGATGCTGCGCAGCGCCCAGGGTTCGTGCACGCCGGCGACGTTGAGCAGCGGCGGGTCGCGAAACGCGATCGGGGTGACGCGCACAGCGGCGATGCGCGTGGTGGCGGCGGGCATCATGCGGCCTTGCGCAGCGAGAAGCGCACCGTGCCGGTCAGCGACTCGCGTGGCGCCAGCCAGCGGGTGCCGGTGTTGAACACGCCGCGCGCGGCCAGGTTGAAACCGTCGGCGACATGGCTGACCGGCTCCAGGCACAGATAGGTCAGCGCATCGGGCCGATGCACCACGAGGTGAGAGAAAACCGGATCGGCGTCGATGTCCAGCACCTCGCCTTCGGGCAGTTCGAGCGAGGCCTTGCCATCCCACCCGCCGATGTAGTCGGTCAGGCCGCCGGCACGCAGCGCCCGCGCCGGCATATGGACTTCTTCGGGCTCGGGCGCGCGCGAGCTCACCGCGATGAACTCCGGTGTCGGCGGCCAGATGGCGCCGGGGCGGTAGCCGACCGCGGCATCGCTGCGGTGGCGGAAATACGGGTGCAGGCCCAGGCCCGCCGGCATCAGGCGCGTGTCGGCGTTGACGATGGAAATCGTGGCCGACAAGGCGGACGGCGACAGTTGCAGTTCGATGCGCGCCGTGTAGTGCCAGGGCCAGGCCGGGCTGCTGGCGGCATCGAGCACCATCACCGCACGGTCGGCGCCCTGCGACTGCAGCTGCCAGGGCAGGGCATGGGCGTTGCCATGCAGGGTGTGGGGCAAGGCGTCGGGATGGGGCGCCAGCGCCACGTCGGTGTCGGCGACCCGCACACGGGCCTGTGCGATCCGGTTCGAGTAGGGCATCAACGGATAGATACCGCCCTTGCCCCAGCGCAGCGGATCGAACAAGAGGTCTTCCGGGTAGGGATGCAACACGTCAATGGCCTTGTCGCTGCCGGCCGCTTGCAGCTGCAAGGCCGAGATGCGTCCGCCCGCGGCCGGCAGCAGCCGGGCCGTCGCGTTGCGCGACTGCAGTACCACGACGCCGGTCACGGCAATTCGCTCCGGCTCGCGCCGTGCTGCGCCAGGCGTGTGGCTCTGGCTCTGGCTCTGGCGCCGCCGCCGCCTTGGCCGGCCGCGCGGCCGGGTACCACGCTGGCGGCCGGCCAAAGGCGTTCCTGATCATCCGATGTCATGGTGTGTCTCTGTGGTGGGGGTGGCGGTATTGTGCTTGCAAGTGAGCGTCGGCACACACGGCCGGACCTCGGCGCGCCATGTTCGAGCCGGCCGCGATCGCCGACAGCATCGAGCGCTTCATCGGATCCTTGCTGCAGCAAAACACGACGCTGGCATCTGAACCGATCCAGCGACGCAAGCTCTGCCAGCAGGTACTCGATCGCCTGCTGGCACAGGTCCGGGGCGGCGAAATTCCAGCAGCAGAGCATCTGCTGCGCCCGGACCTGGTCTCGTTTGAAATTCTGCAAGAGGTGCGCGTGTTTCCAAAGGCCGGCATGCACATGCGGCGTCGTTGCCTGGACGAACCATTGCGCAGCGCGCGTGTCGCTCTGGCGCAGCCAGGCACCGACGCTGCCCCAGCGGGGACCGTCTTGCGGACGGGACGCGGCTTCAGCGATCACGGCACGATGGGCGCGCTGAAAGGCGCCGACCCTGGCGCGCATTCCGCTGCAGGCAATTTCGTCCGATCGCCCCGGCGTATTGTTGTCTGGCCGACTATTGTGCTGCTTCGGGTTCGAATTTAAGCGAATAATTCAGCAGTTAAATATGGATACTGCGTATTAATTCAACAGAACTACAAACCATGTACGCCACGACCCCACCTCCCACGCCGCTGTCCGATCCCACACCGCTGCGCGCAGCCATCACCGCCGCCACCCGCGCGCCCGAGCCTGAATTGCTGCCGGCATTGCTAACCGCGGCCACGCAGGCGCCGGCCCAGGCGGACGCGGCGCATGCGCTGGCCTTGCGTATTGCCGGTGGTGTGCGCGAGCGGGCCCGGGCCAGTGGCCGCGCCGGTCTGGTGCAAGGTCTGCTGCAGGAGTTCGCGCTCAGCTCCCAGGAGGGTGTGGCACTGATGTGCCTGGCCGAGGCCTTGCTCCGTATTCCCGATGCCGCGACCCGCGATGCGTTGATCCGCGACAAGATCGGCGACGGCGACTGGCAGAGCCACCTGGGTCAGAGTACGTCGCTGTTCGTCAACGCCGCGTCCTGGGGCCTGCTGCTGACCGGCAAGCTGGTCTCGACCCACAGCGACAACCGCTTGTCGGGCACCTTGCGCCAGGTGGTGGCGCGTGGCGGCGAGCCGCTGATCCGCCGTGGTGTGGACATGGCGATGCGCATGATGGGCGAGCAGTTCGTCACCGGCGAGACGATAAGCAAGGCGCTGGTCAACGCGCGCGAACGGGAGGCGCAGGGTTTCCGTTATTCCTACGACATGCTGGGCGAGGCGGCAATGACGGCCGACGACGCGCAGCGCTACCAGGGGGCATATGCCAAGGCCATCGACGCGATTGGCGCGGCGTCTGCCGGGCGTGGTGTGATCGAAGGGCCTGGCATTTCGATCAAGTTGTCGGCCCTGCATCCGCGTTACGCGCGCGCCAAGGTCGCGCGGGTGATGGGCGAGTTGTACCCGCGCCTGCTGGTGCTGGCGCAGCAGGCCTGCGACCTGAACATCGGCATGAACATCGATGCCGAAGAGTCCGAGCGGCTCGAGATCTCGCTCGACCTGCTCGAACGGCTGGCCTTCGAACCCACGCTGGCAGGCTGGGACGGCCTTGGCTTCGTGATCCAGGCGTATCAGAAGCGCTGCCCGGCGGTGGTCGATTTCGTGGTTGACCTGGCGCGGCGCAGTGGGCACCGCCTGATGATCCGGCTGGTCAAGGGCGCCTATTGGGACAGCGAGATCAAGCGCGCCCAGGTTGATGGCCAGCGCGATTACCCGGTCTACACCCGCAAGCCGTATACCGATGTGGCCTACATCGTCTGCGCCAGAAAGCTGCTGGCCGCCACCGACGTCGTGTTCCCGCAGTTTGCCACCCACAATGCGCAGACGCTGGCGTCGATCCTGGCACTGGCCGGCAACAACTACACGCCCGGCCAATACGAGTTCCAGTGCCTGCACGGCATGGGCGAGCCGTTGTATGAGCAGGTGGTGGGGCCGGTGTCGGCCGGCAAACTGGATCGACCGTGTCGCATCTACGCGCCGGTTGGATTGCACGACACCTTGTTGGCCTACCTGGTGCGGCGCCTGTTGGAAAATGGTGCCAATTCGTCGTTCGTGAACCGCATTGCCGACGAGAACGTGCCTTTGGAAGAACTGGCGCAGGATCCGGTGCTGACGGTGCAGGCCATGGCCAGGGCCGATGGCGCGACCGGTCTGCCGCATCACGCGATCCCGTTGCCGCGGCAACTGTATGGCGCATCAAGGCCCAACTCGCGCGGCATCGACCTTGCCGACGAGACAACCTTGACTGCCATGGCCAAGGCATTTTTCGACGATGCCGACCGGAACTGGGACGCCGGACCCTTGCTCGCAGTCGAGACTTCGGCTGCTGCCGATGAAGTGGCGCAGCCGGTGTGCAACCCGGCCAACGCCACGGATGTCGTCGGCCGGGTGCGCGAGGCGACTGTGGCCGAGGTGGGTCTTGCGCTGGACGCTGCGACCCAGGCCGCGCCCGGCTGGGCCGCAATGGCGCCAGTCGCACGTGCGGCCTTGCTCGAAGCCGCGGCCGACCGGCTCGAGGCCGACACGCTGGTGCTGCTGCCGCTGCTGGTTCGCGAGGCCGGCAAGACCGCGGCCAACGCGGTGGCCGAGGTGCGCGAGGCGGTCGACTTCCTGCGTTACTACGGCGCCGAGATCCGGCGCGACTTCGACAACACGACGCACAAGCCGCTGGGGCCGGTGGTCTGCATCAGCCCGTGGAATTTCCCGCTGGCGATCTTTACCGGCCAGGTGGCCGCGGCGCTGGCTGCCGGCAACGTGGTGCTGGCCAAGCCGGCTGAGCAGACGCCGTTGGTGGCGGCAGCGGCCGTTCGCGCTTTGCATGCGGCCGGTGTGCCGCGCGGGGCGCTGCAATTGCTGCCCGGCCGTGGTGAAACCGTGGGTGCTGCGCTGGTGGGCGATACACGCGTGCATGGCGTGTTGTTCACCGGTTCGACCGAGGTGGCGCGCCTGCTGCAGCGCGAACTCGCCGGCCGGCTGACCGCGGCAGGGCAGGTTGTGCCCTTGATCGCCGAGACCGGTGGCCAGAATGCGATGGTGGTCGACTCTTCGGCGCTAGCCGAGCAGGCAGTGGCCGACATCGTGTCCTCGGCTTTTGATAGCTGCGGTCAGCGCTGCTCGGCGCTGCGGCTTCTGTGCGTGCAGGACGATGGCGCCGATCGGCTGCTCGAGATGCTGCAGGGCGCGACGCAGGAGCTCCAAGTCGGCGACCCGCGTTATCTGGCAACTGACGTCGGTCCGGTGATCGACGCCGACGCCAAGGACATCATCGAGCGCCATGTGACGGCGATGCAGAAGAAGGGTTTCCGCGTCTGGCGCCTGCCGGTCGCGCTGGACCCCGCGGCAGCACTTGCCGGCCATTTCGTCGCCCCCACCGTGATCGAGGTCGAGCGGGTGGCAGACTTGGGGCGCGAAGTCTTCGGTCCGGTGCTGCATGTGTTGCGTTACCGGCGTCACCGTCTGGCTGAGACGCTGGAGGCGATCAATGCGACCGGATACGGTCTGACCCAGGGCGTACACACCCGCATCGACGAAACCGTGGCGCAGGTGGTGACGGCGGCACGCGCCGGCAATATCTACGTGAACCGCAATGTCGTGGGTGCCGTGGTCGGGGTGCAGCCGTTTGGCGGCGAGGGCCTGTCGGGCACCGGCCCCAAGGCCGGCGGGCCCTTGTACCTGCTGCGCTTGCTGGCCCAGCGTCCGGTGCAGGCGGCACGCATGGCGGTGGCGCATTCCGGCGCACTGACGCGGCCGGCAGTGCGTGGCTTGTCGGGTGAACCGGCGCCGGCCCCGGCGTCTGCGCCTCTGGCGATGGCCCAGTTGCGCGGCTGGGCCCAGGCGCAGGGCAAGAACCTGCTGGCGGCGTATTGCGACCGGGCCGTGGCCGAGTCGCCGCTGGGCCGCTGGCATGGCCTGCCGGGTCCGACCGGCGAGGCCAATCTGTATGCGATCGTGCCGCGCGAGGCGGTGTTGTGTCTGGCAGCGCAGGGTCCAGCGGGCGACGCCGACCGGCTGCTGCAACTGGCGGCGGTGCTGGCCGCCGGCAGCCACGCGATCTGGCCCGCCGAGGCCGCTGCGCTGCGCGAGCGTTTGCCGCCCGAAGTGCGCGAATGCATCACGCTGGCCGGCGACTGGTCCAACACGCACACGGCCTTTGACGCCGTGCTGCACCACGGTGACGCGGCGTCACGCCAGGCGGTGGCCGAATCGCTGGCCGCACGTGCCGGCCCTATCGTTGGTGTGACGGGTCTGGCCTCGGGCGATACGCGCATTGCGCTCGAACGGCTGGTGATCGAGCGCTCGTTGAGCATCAATACAGCGGCAGCGGGCGGCAATGCGAGCCTGATGACGCTGGACTGAAGGTTGTCTGCGCCGGGCCGGTCGGTCGCGACCTGTGCGTGCGGCAGGAACTGTGCTCTGCGGGCAAAGCGGTAGCGCTGGAAATCGCCAGCGTGACCCCGCTGCGGGGTATCGGCGCAGCTGAGCGTGCGTTGGAGTTGATGTGCGAGCGGCCGCGCGCGGACGTGTGTATGTGGGCCTGCCTGCGCCAAGTCCGAACATTGCGTGGCTCGGTTCGGCGTGGTGCGGTTGTGCGCGGCGCTCAGGCCTTGGCGCTGCGCCACCAGAAGTATTCCGCAGCGTTGCGTGGTAACCAACCGGCTACGGGTCAGTCCG
>JAGPBF010000089.1 GCA_018063505.1 Rhodoferax sp. | reverse complement strand
TCGCCATCACGCCATGCAAGCCCACTGTGCGCCCCCGCCAGCCCGCGTCCTGCTGACCGACCATGCCTGGCCCGACACGTCGATCGAGCGCGACATCCTGCAAGGCGCAGGATTCGAACTGCAGGTGATGGGCGCTGCGCCGCCGTCCGCGTTGCAGGTCGAGGCGCTGGTGCGCCAATCGGCGCCCGCCGCCATCCTGACCTGCTGGGCCCAGGTCAGCGCAACGGCGATCTCGGCCAGCCCGGCGCTGCGCATCGTCGCCAGGCTGGGCATCGGCCTGGACAACATCGCCGTCGACGCGGCCACGGCACAGGGGGTCATGGTCACCAACGTACCGGCGTATTGCGTCGAAGAAGTGTCCGACCATGCGGTCGGCATGGCGCTGGCCTGGACGCGCGGCATCGTCGCGCTCGACCGGCAGGTGCGTGCCGGCGACTGGGCGCCAGGCCGGGCGCAACTGCGCCGTCTGGCGCAGCTGACCTGCGGCATCGTCGGTTATGGCCGCATCGGCCGACGCAGTGCAGCCAAACTGCGCCAGGGTTTCGGCAGCCGCGTGCTGGCCTACAGCCGCAACCCACCTGCGGGTGACGACAGCGTGGAGCATGTGGCGCTGGAGGCCTTGCTCGCGCAAAGCGACATCGTCATCCTGCATGCGCCGCTGACACCGGACACCCGGCACCTGATCAACCGTGCGCGGTTGGCAAAGCTGCGCAAAGGCAGCTTGTTGATCAACGTCAGCCGCGGCGCTCTGGTCGACAACGATGCGCTGATCGAGGTACTGGCCAACGGCACGCTGGGCGGCGCCGCACTCGATGTGCTGGAGACCGAACCCGAAGTGCCCGAAGCATTGCGCAGCGATCCGCGTGTGATCCTGACGCCGCACGTGGCGTTCTCCTCCGACGCTTCGGTAGCCGAGTTGCGCCGCTCCGCCTGCGAAGAGGTGGTGCGGGTGCTGCGTGGCCAGCCGCCGCTGTTCCCCTGCAACACACCACACAATTGGAATCCCGCAGCATGACCCAGACCACCATCCGCCATGTGCACGCGCGCCAGATCCTGGACTCGCGTGGCCGCCCCACCGTCGAAGTCGACATCGAACTGAGCGACGGCAGCACCGGTCGGGCCGCCGTGCCCTCGGGTGCATCGACCGGCAGTGCCGAGGCGCACGAACTGCGCGACGGCGATGCCAGCCAGTACCGCGGCCTCGGTGTCACCAAGGCGGTGGCCAATGTCAATGGCGAGGTGGCTGCCGCCATCGAAGGCATGGACGCGATGGACCAGAAGGGCCTGGACCAGCGGCTGGTCGAACTCGACGGCACGGCGCAGCTCAAGCGCATCGGCGCCAACGGCATCCTCGGTGTCTCGATGGCCACCAGCCGCGCCAGCGCCAGCGCCAGCCGCATGCCGCTGTATGCCCGCATCGCAGAGATGTGCGGCAACACCGCGGTGCAGTTGCCGCTGCCAATGGTCAACATCCTCAGTGGCGGCCTGCATGCCGGGCGTGGCATGGACGTGCAGGATTTTCTGGCGATCCCGGCACGCGCGGGCGACATGGCCGAGGCTATCCACCTGATGTCACGGGTGCGCTCGGCCGCCGCCGATGTGGCTGCCGAGCGCGGACTGCCCACGCTGCTGGCCGACGAAGGCGGCCTCAGCCCGGGCCTGCAGAACGCGCAGCTGGCGCTGGACATGATGCTCGCGGCGATCGAACGCGCCGGCCTGCGCCCCGGCGACGATGTGCTGATCGCGATCGATGTCGCGGCCACGGCGCTGCATGCGGCCAATGGCCACTACCAGCTGGCACGCGAAGGCCGCGAGCTGGACTCCGCCGCGATGATCGCGATGATGAGCGGCTGGGTGGACAACTACCCGGTGGTATCGATCGAGGACGGCCTGGACGAAGAAGACTGGGCCGGCTGGCAGGCCATGACGCAGCAGCTCAAGGACCGCCTGCAGATCGTTGGTGACGACCTGTTCGCCACCAACCGCGCACGCATCGAAAACGGTATTGCGCGCAAGGTCGGCAACGGCGTGCTGGTCAAGGTCAACCAGAACGGCACCTTGTCGGGCACGCTGGACGTGATCGCGCTGGCCAAGGCCAATGGCTACGCACCGATCGTCTCGGCCCGCTCGGGCGAAACCGAAGACCCGTTCATCGCCGACCTGGCGGTGGGCAGCTCGGCCGGCCAGATCAAGATCGGTTCGCTGCGCACCTCCAGCACGGTCTGCAAATACAACCAGCTGCTGCGTATCGAGGAACACAGCCGGGCACCTTACGTGGGCACCGCGGCGCTGGCGGGAGCCAGGCGATGACGGGTTTGCCACAACCGTCGGCCGCGCTGCAAGCGTTCGTCCACCGCCAGGGCCTGGCCGAACCGGGCACACTGCTGCGCTGGACCGCATTGACCGGCGGTGTCTCGTCCGACATCTGGCGGCTCGACCTGCCCGGCCGCAGCCTGTGTATCAAGGCCGCGTTGCCCAGGCTCAAGGTGGCCGGCGACTGGCAGGCGCCGGTGGCACGCAACGCCCATGAATGGGACTGGATCTGCTTTGCCCACGAGACCCTGCCGGGTGTCGTGCCCCAGCCAGTGGCGCATGACGCGGCGCTGGGCGCCTTCGCGATGGACTTCCTGGATGGCGCGTTGTACCCGGTCTGGAAAGCCTTGCTGCTGCAAGGCCGGATCGAGACTGCCACGGCCGAACAGGTGGCCAGCACCCTGGCCCGGCTGCATGGCTGCTCGGCCGGCAATGATGCGCTGCGCGAGCAGTTCGCGACCGACGATATCTTCTACCCGATCCGGCTCGAACCCTACCTGATCGAGACCAGCCGCAAGCACCCGCAACTGCGCGTGATGCTCGAGCAGATGTCCGAGTCCACACTGGCCACCAAGCTGGCGCTGGTGCACGGCGACGTCAGCCCGAAGAACATCCTGATCGGCCCGACGCTGCCGGTGATCCTCGATGCCGAATGCGCCTGGTACGGCGACCCCGCTTTCGACCTGGCGTTCTGCCTGAACCACTTGATGCTCAAGTGCGTCGCGCGACGGCCCTGGACGACACAGTACCTGGCCTGCTTCGACCGGTTCGCGCAGACCTATCTCGCCGCCGTGTCATGGGAGTCGGCGCAGGATCTGGAGGCACGCGTGGCGCGGCTGCTGCCGGCGCTGTTGCTGGCCCGCGTCGACGGCAAGTCGCCGGTGGAGTACATCGTCGACGAGGCCGACAAGGACCTGGTGCGCAGCGTCGCGGTTCCGCTGATACGCAAGCCACCTGCCTCGCTGGCCGAGGTGCGCCAGGCCTGGCAACTGGCGCTGACGCGAGCGGGCGACGCGCCGCGCTGACACGCACGCAGCAGCGAACGACCATGGCCAGGGCCCCGCGCAGCCGCGGCGCAGACGTGACGATCCGCGACATTGCCGACGAACTCGGCATGTCGCATGCCACCGTGTCTCGCGCCCTGCACGACCATGCGGCGATCAGCGCGCCGACCAAGGCCCGCGTGCGCGAGGCCGCGCAGCGCCTGGGGTACATCCCGAACTCGGGCGCGCGGGCCTTGCGCCAGGTGCAGAGCCGGCTGATCGGCGTGATCTTTCCGGACATCGAGAACGACTTCTATAGTGCGGCCATGGCCCGTCTGTCCCGGGCCATGCGCGAGGCCCACTACGAACTGGTGCTGGCGGTCTCGCATGACGACGCCGGCATCGAGGCGCAACATGTGCGCAGTCTGCGCGAGGCACGCGTGGCCGGCGTGATCATTGCACCATCGACCCACCTGAATGCCGCCACCGCCCAATTGCTGGCACCGCTGCCGGTGGTCCAGCTGTTGCGTTGCCATCCGCTGCTGGCCGGACCGGTGGTCGGCGTCGATGAACAGCTGGGTATCGCGCGGGGTGTGGTTTACCTGGCAAGCCGTGGCCATCGGCGGATCGCGTATGTCGGCGGCCCTGTAGCGCTGAGCACCGGCCTGGACCGCCTCGCCGGCTACCGCGACGGCTTGCACAAGGCCGGCATCGCCTTCGACGAGTCGCGGGTCATGCTCGGCGACCCGCGCCCGGAGTTCGGCCAGGCGGCGATCGAACGCCTGATGCAGGCCGATGAGCCACCCACTGCCGTGTTGTTTGCCGGCTCCCAACTCGCACTCGGCGGCCTGGCCGCCATCCGCCGGCTCGCATTGCAGGTGCCGGGCGATCTCGCCGTGCTGGGTTACCACGATCCGGCGTGGTTTGCGGTCTGGGGCAGCGGCATCAGCGCGATCCGGCTGCCGGTGGACGCGCTGGCCACCCATGCCGGCGCCACGCTGCTGGCCATGCTGCAGGGCGGCCCGCTGCCCGCAGAACTGGGGCCCGCAAAGCTGGAGCCCCGGCTGGTGCTGCGCGGATCGACCCGCACACAAGGCCCGTACGGCATGGCCACCGCTGACTGACTCAGACTGCTGCGCCCGCGCCATCCCCGCCTGCCGACGCAAAGGTGGCGATACCGCAGCGGCCAGGCCACGGATTCAAACCTGACATGGCGGCCATTGAGCGCTACCGGTTCGTGGATGCGCGCAAGCGCGGCCGGCTAGACCCCGGCAGCCCCGCTGGCGTCGGCGGCGCCTGGTTGGCGTGGCACGGCCTGCGCGGGATCGTAGAAGAACTGCTCCTCGTCGATACGCTCGCCGTCCCAGCGCTGCCAGGCCAGTTCCTCCATCTCGCTGGTGCTGCCGTCGAGCCATTCGAAACGGAAACGCCAGCGCACCACCACATGATTGCCGCTGATGAAAACCGGCCGGACACATTGGGAGTGCACCGACCTGGCCCTTGCCATCACCTTGCGTTCGCGCGCAACCAGCGCATCACGGCCGATCCGGGGCGGCTTGAGGTTCTCCTGCATTGACGCAAACACGGTATAGAACTCTTCGATCGCCTCGGCATGGGCGTTCTGCTCGACACGGGCAATGAAGCGTTCGACGGTTTCGGAACTGGGCATGGACTTGCCTTTCGCAGGTTACGCAGTGGCATGCACAGAAGGCTACTTCAGAGCGCCGGTTGCTGCAAGCTGGCGCTGACACATGCCGCGAATCATCCTGCGAACTCCGGGAAGCCGAAGCACCCTCCACTTCACGTTGGCTGGCCAACGGCAATATGCAGCGACGGGCATTTTGTTGGTTCAATCAGCATGTGTTCTCTATTATGGACAATATCTCTTGAATTTGTCTAAAATAGCGAAATGCCGCGCAAACCTCCCATTGTCTTTCCGCAGGAGCAGAGACTGCTTTCCCAGTTGGGAGAGCGGCTGAAGCTCGCGCGCATGCGGCGAAAGCTGAGTAACGCTGTGGTGGCCCAGAGGGCAGGCATTTCACGGACCTCCCTCTACAAGGTGGAGGCGGGTGCCGCGGGAGCAACCATGGGCACGTACATGCGAGTAATGGCGGTCCTGGGTCTCGAGGCCGACATCAACGCGTTGGCTGCAGACGACAAGGTGGGGCGTAAGCTGCAGGACCTGGCACTTGAAGCGCCGGCGTCAGCACCGCGACGCCGGCGAGCTGGCGCCCCTGCGCCGCAGGTTCCTGCCGGCGGCCCGGACAGCACTGAGAGCGCGTCATGAGCGGCCAAGATGACGCTTTGGAGGTCTGGCTCGATTGCGACCTTGGGCCGCCCTGCCTCGTGGGCACCTTGGCGCACGACCGCGGCCAAATTCGATTCCACTACGAGCGGGCGTGGCTGCGCGACGCGCGCGCGTTTGCGCTCGACCCGGACCTCTCTTTGGACGAAGCGCCGTTCTTTCCCAAGCCCGAACTCGGCAACTTCGGCATATTTCTGGACTCGTCACCTGACCGGTGGGGCCAGACGCTGATGAAGCGTCGCGAGGCGCTCCAAGCCAAGGACGAGAAACGCACGCCGCGGCCGCTGTACGCCTGGGACTTCCTCATCGGGGTACAGGACTTGACCCGACAGGGCGCGCTGCGCTTTCGGCTTGCCGGCACCGAGGAGTTCGTGGGCAACGAGAAGATGGCAGCACCGCCCATCACCACCCTGCGAGAACTGGAGGCGGTCGCCTATCAGCTAAGCAGCCGCCGAATCGACGACCTTGACGCGCTGCGCAAGTGGCTGGCCGTGTTGGTCGCACCTGGGGCGTCCTTGGGTGGCGCACGGCCGAAAGCCAACTTCACTGAGGCCGATGGCTCCCTGTGGATTGGCAAGTTCCCTGCGCGAGACGACGACAGGGACATCGGTGCCTGGGAGCACATGGTGCATGGTCTCGCGGTGAAGGCGAGAGTGGATGTTCCTGCCGCGAAGGCAGTGCGCATGAACAACGAGCATCACACCTTTTGCGTGCAACGTTTTGACCGTGCGAACGGCGCGCGGCGGTTTTATGCCTCCGCGATGACCTTGCTTCGCAAGGAGCAAAGCGAGGGCACAAGCTATCTGGAGCTGGCCCAGTTCCTTCGGAGTAAGGGCGACGGTGCACACGCGGATGCCGACCTGGAGCAGCTGTTCCGTAGGGTCGCGTTCAATGTGGCCATCGGGAACAGGGACGACCACCTGCGCAACCACGGATTCGTACTCGGGGAAACGGGCTGGCGCTTGGCGCCGGCCTTTGACGTCAACCCGAACATCGACAAGGCAGAACACGTCCTCAACATCGACGACGCGGACAACCGTCCGAGCCTCGAAACAGTTCTGACCACTGCAGCCTTCTATGGGCTCACTGAAGAACGTGGAAAGCAGATTGTCGAAGAGGTCGCTTCTGCGGTCGATGGGTGGGAAGATGCAGCCAGGCAAACCGGCATTGCCCGCGGCGATGTGGAACTTACCGCCGGGGCATTCTCCGCCCATGCTGCGCACCGGTCCCGCGCGGCCGCTTAGCTGCCGTGCTTGACCTTCCCACTGGGGCAAGGTTCACAGTGACAGCCACCGTTGCCAGACAGCGGGTCGAGGGAGTGAAGGCTGCGGTCGTCTATTCCACGGTCATCAAGAGATATGCCGGGAGTTAGTCTTTCAACGCCCTGTCGACATCCAAATGGAAGTGTTGTGGCATTGACAACGTCATCCACGCCGCCAAAAAGTGCCAATATCAATGGCGAGGTGGCCGCCGCCATCGAAGGCATGGACGCGATGGACCAGAAGGGCACCTTGTCGGGCACACTGGACGTGATCGCGCTGGCCAAGGCCAATGGCTACGCGCCGATCATCTCGGCCCGCTCGGGCGAGACCGAAGACCCGTTCATCGCCATCCCAGCGCTGCCAGGCCAGTTCCTGCATCTCGCTGGTGCTGCCGTCGAGCCATTCGAAACGCAAACGCCAGCGCACCACCACATGATTGCCGCTGATGAACACCGGCCGGACACATTGGGAGTGCACCGACCCGGACCTTGCCATCACCTTGCGTTCGCGCGCAACCAGCGACCGGTGCGCTCGATCACGGCCTCATCACCCAGAGGGAGCTGCCCACTCTTGCGCTAAATGGAAGTGTGAATTCGGCCCTGCAGGGATTCACACCAAAGGGCCGACCGGCGACAGTTCGGTCATCAGCCACGCACCCCAGCGGCGGCGCCCAACCGAAGCCGCAGGCGTTCAACATGACCCGCATCCACACCGTCGATCCAACATCCGCCGAACCCGAACTGGCAAGGATTCTTGCGGCCGTCCGATCGCCCACGGGTAAAACACCTCACCACCTGCGGGTTCTGGCCAACTCGAAGGCAGCACTCCAGGCATTTCTGGGCCTGTCCGTGATCGCGGATGGGGGCGCACTTTCGGTGGAGACACGGGTGCGTATCGCGTTGGCCATCGCTCAGCGACTGGGCAATGCGCACAGCTTGGGCTTCCATACAACCGTCGCGCGCCAGGCCGGCCTCACCGGCAACGAAATAGCCGCCAACCGCGAAGGCGCGAGCGAAAACGCGCGCGCTGCCGTGGCGTTGCGGCTGGCCCTTAGCCTGTCCGAACACATGGGCAACATCGACACGGCAGAGCTGGTCGAAGCGCGCGTTGCGGGCTACACCGACGCCGACATCGTCGAGATCATTACCCACGTGGGCATGGGGCAACTCATCGCGATGATCAACAAGGCCAGCGGAGTCGAACCTGACAACACGCTCGGCCTGCATGCAGGCCCCTGAGCTTCCTTACCCAGATACCGAAGGACACTCACCATGGGCCGCGCATTTTCCGACATCGCCTTCACGCCTGCCGTACGTGCCATGCAGGCCCGGATGGGCAGCCGCGCCCACTACGCGCCATTGGACGACGACACCGATCGTCGCGACACGCTGACATCGGATGAGATCGATTTCATCGAGGCCCGCGACGGGTTCTACCAGGCCAGCGTCAGCGAAACCGGCTGGCCCTACGTGCAGTTCCGCGGCGGTCCGGTCGGCTTCCTGAAAGCGCTGGACCCCAGGCGACTGGGTTACGCAGACTACCGGGGTAACCAGCAGTACATCAGCACCGGAAACCTGCAGGCCGACAACCGCGTCTCCATCTTCCTGATCGACCAGGCCCGCCGGCGCCGTCTGAAGCTGCTCGGACGGGTCCGGATAACCGACGCCAGCGACGATCCGGCGCTGACGGCTCGGCTGACCCCACCCGGGTATCGCGCCCGCATCGAGCGGACCGTCGTCATCACGATTGAAGCCTTCGACTGGAACTGCCCGCAGCACATCACGCCCCGATTCACGGACGCCGAGATCGAAACCAGGCTCGCGCCGCTACACGCTGAAATCGAGCGCCTCAAGCAGGTGCTGGCGCAGACCGGTTCCAAACCGCCATTTTGAATGGGAGATTGCCATGCAGGACTATGCAGATCAGTTGGCGGCCCTCCAGCCGCTGCTGGTGCGGGTTGCCCTCAAGAAATTGCGCAACCACGCCTGGGCTGAAGACGCCGTTTCCGAGACCCTGGTTGCAGCACTGGCAAAACCAAACGCCTTTGCAGGTCGATCGACCCTCAAGACCTGGCTGATCGGCATTCTGATGAACCAGACTATCAATCAGATTCGACTGCATACGCGGGAATGCCAGATGACCGACCTTGACGATCACGGCGATTCCTATCACGACACGGATGCCCAGCTGGGCCATGCAAGCGAAGCCTGGGCCCAACGCGATGATCCGCAGGAGAATCTGTACCAGCGACAGTTCGTCATCAAGGTCGACCGATGCCTTCGATCCCTGCCTGCAACACATGCGCGTGCCTTCATGCTGCGGCACGGGCAGGAAGAAGAAACCGGCGACATCTGCAACGAGCTCGGCATCACGCGCACCAACCTGCACGTGATACTCCATCGGGCAAGAACCCAGCTGCGCACGGCCATGGCGGCGTGATGATCGCCGCACAGGGCCGTAGTCGCACTGCCATCGCCTTGCGGCGCGTCAATCGGTTTGTGCCCTGCCTGTTGCGCCGGCCGCGCCTGCGACCAGCAGCAAGCCACCGACCAGGGACAGGTTCTTCATGAACAGCAATTGCTGGGCAAACTGGTACTCCGGTTCCACGGCCCAGAAGGCATGGAACGCGAAGCTGGTGCCCAGCACGAACACTGCCGCGATCGGTGCCACCAGGCGTAACCGGTAGCCGGCCGCCAGGCACAACCCGCAAACCACTTCGAACGTGCCCATGACCCATGCCGGCACGGTGTCAAGCGGAAATCCGTCGCTGACGACATAACCGGTCGTCTGCACATGGGTACTCGCAAGCTTGGCGAGACCCGAAACGATGAACATCAAGGCCAGCAGGATGCGGCCTGAACGGACCCATGCGGGTGCGAATGCGTTTTTCACAGGAAGCTCCGTTTTGTAGGGTACGTGTGGGCGCCGCCCCGGCCATCCGCCGACGATGCGAACGACAGGCCCCGATGCGGAGCCTGCTGTCCGGCCGCGGCCGACGGTCGGGCCGGACCGGGATCACTTGTTCAGGTCGCCCCAGTTGCGTTCTGCCTTGCTGATGAAACCTTCGGTGTCGCGTGCAAACGTCTTGTTCAGGTCTTCATTGAAGTTCAGGTACAGCTTGCCCTTGCTCACGGTCCAGCCGTTCACGGGGTCGACATCAAACAACTTGCCCTGTGCGACACCCCAGGAGCAGAAGCCGCCGTATTGGGGTGCGTATTTGGCAGGGTCGGTCTTGAACAGGTCCCGGTGTTCGGCAGAGGCGAACTGCCAGGTGACGCCGCCGTAGGCGACCGTGAATTTGTCGGAACCCTGCACCGGCTTCTTGTCGGTGAAGTACGACACCACGTCGTAGCCCTTGGCACCCAGGCCGGCGTAAAGCGTGTTGTATTCGGCGCCGGTCTGCTTGACGGCAAACGACGTCGACGGGGCGAGCACCAGAACAGCAAAAGCCGCGGCGGTGGCAGCCAGTAAACGGCGCGAGGAACGGAATGTAGACATGAAAGATCTCCGGTAGTTGAAGGGAACAGTTGTCGATCCGGCACCGCCATCTGCGATGCAGCGGATGGCGGGAACTGTCCCATGCAAGGCGCGTCACCGGAATCCCTGCGCAACACAAAAGACTCTTGCACTGGCCAGAACAATCGCTCACCTCGCGGTGCGGTCATGCGAAGAATCCGCCGTGATGCTGCGGGCGCCTGCGGTCAATTGAGCGCCGGGTTGGCGCGAAGGCGTTCTATCGCCAGGTCGATGAACGCACGCGCCTTGCGCGACGCATGGCGTCCTTCCCGGTGAACCACATGGACCGGCAATGCAGGAGGCTCGAACTCCGTAAGCACGGTCTTGAGTCTGCCATCGCGCAGGTAGTCGGCCACCTGGTACGAGATGACCCGGGTCAGGCCGAAGCCGTTGAGCGCCGCAGCAATCGCGGACTCGTTGCCATTGGTGGTCAGACGGGGTTGCAGCTTCACGACGCGCGGAACGCCCTTGTCCATCAGCCGCCAGTCGAGCGCCGGCAGCGGGGATCCCACGGCAATCGTGCAATGGCCGTGCAGATCGTCAGGAATCAGCGGGATGCCCTTTCGCTGCAGGTAGGACGGTGCCGCGCAGATAACCCGGCGCACCTGCCCGACGCGGACCGCCTGCATCGACGAATCGGGCAGATCCGCAATTCGGATGGCCACGTCGACGCCCTCTTCCATCATGTTGACCAGCCGTCCCAGGAACCAGCACGACACGCTCACCTGCGGGTATCGCTGCAGGTACTCCGTGACAATCGCCGTGACGTACCTGGCGCCAAACAGCACCGGCGCCGAAAGTACCAGGCGCCCGCGCGGAGCCCCGTGCATCGACGCCACGGATTCGTCGGCATCCGCCATGTCGGCCAGGATGCGCCGATAGTCCTGCGCGTACCGGTCGCCCGGTTCGGTCACGCGCACGATCCTGGTGGTGCGTGTCAGCAGGCGTACGCCAAGCTGGCTTTCAAGCTCGTTGATGGCGCGCGTGACGGCCGGCGGCGACATGTGCAGATGCCGTGCGGCTCCGGCGAACCCACCGGTGTCGACGACGGCCACGAAGACCTTGATCAGGTGAAACTTGTCCACGTCATTTCCGCCAGGGCCGTCGGCAGGCGTGATGGCCGAACCACGAATCCATGGGACTCACTCGGCCTTGATGCCGTTGGCACGAATCAGCCGCCCCATGCGCGCATGTTCGGCACGTGTTCGTTGGGCCAGTTCCTCGGGGCTCGATGTCTGCGGCTCCAGCCCGAGTGCGATCAACTGATGACGGACGCCCGGATCGTTGACTGCGGCCACGGTTGCAAGGTTCAGCCGTTCTACCACGGCCCGGGGGGTTCCCCTGGGTGCATAGATTCCCACCCATGGCGCGAGCACGAAATCAGGCACGCCCGACTCCGACAGCGTCGGAACATCCGGCAACAGCGGCGAGCGCTCCCGGCTGGCCACGCCAATGGCGCGCAATCGACCGTCCTTGATGAAAGGCATGGCAATCGAGATGGCAACGAAGGTCGCCGGAATTCGCCCGCTCACCACTTCCATCGCGGCCTGGGCCGCACCCCGGAGCGGGATGTGCGTCAACCGGGCACCCGTGACTTCCATGAACATTTCCATTGCCATGTGTTGCTGGCTGCCCACGCCGCCAGAAGCAAAGTCGAGTACCCCCGGGCGCGATCTGGCCAGCGCCACGAACTCGCGCGCATCGGTCGCCGGGACAGACGGATGGAGCACCAGCACACTGGTGACAAACGCGACCAGGCTGACAGGCTCGAAATCCGCGTTCGGGTCGACATGAAGCCGCCTCTGCAGGTGCGGCAACACCGTCAGCAGACTGTCGCCCATCGCGCCAATGGTGTAGCCGTCGGGGCCTGCATGCGCAATGCGCTCTTCGCCAACCAGGCCGGCGGCGTCGGGAACATTCTGAATGACCAGCGTTTGCCCGATGCTGGTAGACATCTTCTGGGTCACGATGCGCATGATCGTGTCGCCGGCGGTACCCGCCTGCATCGGCACGATGACCCGGATCGGCCGATCCGGGTAGGACTGCGCCCATGACGGTACGCCAGCCACCAAGCCGGCACACAGCCCTGCGGTAATGGTGATGAAGGCCCTGGCCGGTCGAAAACAAAACATGGCACCCCCCGTCACAACATCAATTCAACGCCGGATTGCCACGCAGCCGCTCGATCGCCAGGTCCAGGAAGGCGCGTGCCTTTTGCGAGGCGTAACGCCCTTCCCGGTGCACCAGGTGCAGCGGCAGTGGCTGGGTTTCGAACTCGCTGAGCACGACCTTGAGCTGGCCACTGCGCAGTTCGTCGGCCACCTGGTACGACAACAGCCGCGCCAGGCCAATACCCTGCACTGCAGCGGCCACAGCAGAATCATTGGTGGTGGTGGTCAAACGCGGCTGCAACTTCACGACATGGGGCGCACCATCCTGGACCAGGCGCCATTGCGGCAAGGGGGTGACAGCATTGGCAGAAATGATGCTGTGCGCCATCAGGTCGTCGGGCACCTGTGGAATTCCGTATTGCTGCAGGTATTGCGCAGAACCACAGATCACTCTGCGAACCCGCCCCACCCGGACCGCCTGCATTGACGAATCGGGAAGCTCGCCGATGCGTACCGCGATGTCCATGCCTTCGTCCATCATGTTCACCACCCGGTCGAGGAACCAGCAGGAGGCGTTGACGCCAGGGAAACGCTCCAGGTATTCGGTGACGATCGGGGTGACGAACCGCGCGCCAAAAAGCGCCGGCGCGGTGATCGTCAACGTGCCGGTGGGCACACCCTGCTGCCCGCTCACCGATTCGTTGGCCTCGGCCAGATCGGCCAGGATGCGGCGGCAGTCCTCGGCATAACGCGCGCCCGGCTCGGTGACGCGTACGACCCGGGTGGTTCGCGTCAGCAGGCGCACACCCAGGTTGGACTCGAGCTCATTGATGGCGCGTGTCACGGCCGGAGGCGAAATTCCGAGTTTGCGTGCAGCACCGGCAAAACCATTGGCGTCGACCACGGCGACAAAGGCACTGATCAGATGCAACTGGTCCACATCAATCCTTCCCGCGCAACGGTGTATTGCTGCCGGTGGGCGTTCCGTGTTCGCGGCAAAACCACCACAGTTCATGGGTGCGCTGGCCACCCCGGGTAATCACGCCAAACCACGACTTCATCAACCCCCATCAACCCGACAAAGACCTCCATGCCTTATCTCAACCTCAAACTGTCCAGTGCCGCTGAACAGCACGTTTGCGACGCAATCGCGTCTGCGCTCACCGAACTCACGGTCAGTCTGCTCGGGAAGAAGCGCACGCTCACGGCGGTGGTTCTGGAGACCGTTGCGCCGCACCAATGGTACATCGGCGCCGCCGCCCTGAAGGCACCGTCGCTGTACAGCTTCTACCTGAACATCAAGGTCACCGAGGGCACCAACACCAAGGATCAGAAGGCGGAATTCATCGCCCGCGTCCATGCAGCGATGACCTCCATCCTGGGCCCCATCGCCCCGGAGAGTTATATCGTCATCGACGAGGTCCATGGCGACGCCTGGGGCTACCAGGGGCAGACGCAGGAGTCCCGCTACATCCAGGGCAAGGCACTGTAGGCGGACTGCGCGGCGCAGCATCACCCGGCGCAACGGCTGGATCCATCAGCGACCACGACCCGTCAATCGTTCCGCTGCACGCAATGGTGTATTGACCCACGAACGAATTCTCAAAAACAGCCGCATCCGCCAAAGTCCGGTCACTCGCGGCCAACGCCGCGAGTGACCTCTCCATACCAACCCACACAAAGGAAAACCACCATGTCCCGCATCAGCATCCCCACCGCAGATCAAACCGCAGAAGCCTCCAAACCACTGCTGGCGGCCGTCAAGCAACAACTCGGCGTTGTGCCCAACCTCATGAAGTTGCTGGGCCACAGCCCTGCGGCACTGGAGGGCTACCTGTCGCTGAACGGCGCCCTGGCCAAGGGAAAACTCGATGCGCAACTGCGCGAGCGCATCGCACTGACGGTCGCCGAATTCAACGGCTGCGACTACTGCCTGTCCGCACACGACTACCTCGGTCGCAATCTGGTCAAACTCAGTGACGGCGAGATCAACGCGGCACGGGACGGTCACTCCGAGAATGTGCGCGCCAACGCCGCGTTGCAGTTTGCCCGCCGCGTCGCTGAACACCGTGGCCGCATCACGGACACGGACCTCGCCAGCCTGCGTGGTGCCGGCTTCGACGAAGCCAGCACGATCGAAATCGTGGTCGCGGTAGCACTCAATGTGCTGACGAACTACATGAACAACGTCGCCCAGACCGACATCGATTTCCCGCGGGTCACTGCACGTTCGGCCTGACCCATCACCGATCCGTGCCTGGCGCCAGCGATGCCAGGCCAGGTCAAGGAGCTTTCATGACACACAGCACAGAAATGCCACGCCCGCCGCTGCCGCCGTTCACCTTCGAAACAGCGGCGCAAAAGGTCCGCATGGCCGAGGACGGATGGAACAGCCGCGACCCGCAGCGGGTGTCGCTGGCCTATACACCCGAGAGCCGCTGGCGCAACCGTTGCGAGTTCCCGCGTGGCCGCGCGCAGATCGTCGCGCTGCTGGCGCGCAAATGGACGCGCGAACTCGACTACCGGCTGGTCAAGGAGTTGTGGGCATGCGACAGGCACCGCATTGCCGTGCGTTTTGCCTACGAGTGGCACGACGATGCCGGCAACTGGTTCCGCTCGCACGGCAACGAGAACTGGGAGTTCGATGCCGACGGCTACATGGCCGTGCGCCACGCCAGTATCAACGACCAGCCGATCGCCGCGACCGACCGGAAATTCCACTGGCCGCTGGGGCGCCGGCCTGACGACCATCCCGGCTTGAGCGACATGGGGCTTTGAACCAGACGCGGCGAATCATCGCGACCGACGCAGGCCGATCAATGCAAGAATCGGTCCATGTTGCCGAAAGACATTCTCGTCATCGGTGCCGGCCCGGCAGGGTTGGCGACATCGGCCTGTTTGCGCCGTGAGGGTCTGCCCCACGTGGTGCTGGAGCGCGAAACCAGCATCGCTCCGGCCTGGCTTCGGCATTACGACCGGCTGCATCTGCACACGACCAAAACCTACTCGGCACTGCCGATGACGCCGTGGCCACGGCATGCACCGCGTTACCCGTCGCGCGCGCAAGTGGTGCAGTATCTGCAGGCATATGCGTCAGAGCATCAGGTCGAACCCCGCCTCGGCGTGACCGTGCAAGCAGTGCGGCGCGCGGGAGACCACTTCACGGTGGACACCACCTCCGGCGTTCTCACGCCACAGATCGTCATCATGGCCACCGGTTACAACGGGGTACCCCGGTTGCCGCCGGTGCCGGGGCTGGACAGCTTCCAGGGCTCGGCCATTCACGCGGGCACCTACAGGAACCCGGCGCCTTACCGCGGCAAACGCACGCTGGTGGTGGGCTGCGGCAACTCGGGTGCCGAGATCGCGCTCGACCTGGCCGAACACGGCGTGGACACCGCCATGGTGGTACGCGGGCCGGTGCACGTGGTGCCGCGCGACCTGTTCGGGCGGCCCACGCAACACACCAATGTGCTGCTGTCCCATCTGCCGCTGGCGCTGCGCGACGCGATTGCAGTGGCCAGCGTCGGCATGGTCGTTGGAGATCTGTCGCGCTGGGGCATCGTGCGACCGACGGTCGGGCCCAACCGCATGATCGAAGAGTCCGGGCGCATCCCGATTCTGGACATCGGTACGATCGCCATGGTCAAGCAGGGCAAGATCCGCGTGTTGCCGGCGGTGCAGGACATTCTGCCCGGCAGCGTGCGTTTCGCCGGTGGCACCGTGTTGCCGTTCGATGCGCTGATTTTCGCGACTGGCTACACGCCGGGCCTGGACAGGCTGATCGAAGGCTTCGACGCCATCGCCGACAGTCGGGGCCGGCCACACCGTTTCGGCGCCGAGAGCGGCATAACCGGCCTGTATTTTGTCGGCTTCAAGAACCCGACAACCGGCGCATTGCGCGAGATCGCGCTGGAGGCGCCGAGGGTGGCGCGCGCGGTTCGCGTCATGGTCGACCACCGGCCGGGCAGGCATGGCGCATGAGGCGTCATGCTTTGAGGCATCATGTCCGGACCATGCATTCTTCGAACTCCCGTCAGACTGAAACGATCGCCATCGCGCCAGAAGGTGACGCGGTGCTGGCTGCGCAGGCCTGCTGGCTGGTCGCCCCCGGCCGCGCCGAGTTGCGCGTCGAACAGGTGCCGGCAAGCGGCGCCGATACGGTTCTGGTGCGGGCCTTGCACAGCGGTATCAGCCGCGGCACGGAATCGCGGGTGTTCCGCGGTGAAGTACCGCGCAGTGAATATGCGCGCATGCGCGCACCGTTCCAGGCCGGCGATTTTCCGGCGCCGGTGAAATACGGCTACAGCAGTGTCGGCATGGTCGAGCAAGGCCCGGCGGAACTGCTGGGAAAGCCGGTGTTCTGCCTGTATCCGCACCAGTCGCTGTACCGGGTGCCGGTGCAGGCCGTGTGTCTGCTGCCCGAGGGTCTGCCACCGGCGCGCGCCGTGCTGGCCGCCAACATGGAGACCGCCATCAATGCCTTGTGGGATGCTGCGCCGCGTATCGGAGACCGCATCGCCGTTGTGGGTGGCGGTGTGCTCGGTCTGCTGGTGGCGTATCTGGCAACACGGATACCGGGTTGTACCGTGCAACTGGTCGACACGCTGGCCGAGCGGCAAGCCGTGGCCCATGCGCTTGGCGCGCCATTCGCGTTGCCCGACAAGGCCCAGGGC
>JAGPBF010000088.1 GCA_018063505.1 Rhodoferax sp. | reverse complement strand
CGGATGGTTGATGGCTGTCTTGCCACCGACCGACGAGTCGACCTGCGCCAGCAAGGTAGTGGGCACCTGCACGAATGGAACACCGCGCATGAACGAAGCAGCGGCAAAGCCGGTCATGTCGCCAACAACGCCGCCTCCCAATGCAAACAATACGGTCTTGCGGTCACAGCGGTTCTGCAACAAGGCGTCGAATATCAGGTTCAGAGTGGTCCAGGTCTTGTGCTCCTCGCCGTCGGGCAACACGACCAGATGGATCTGCTGGTAGCGACCGGCCAGCGCTGACTTTAGCTTTGCAGCGTACAGGGGGGCGACCGTTGCGCTGGTCACGATCATGGCCGACCGACCCTTGGGCAAGTCTGCATAGGTCTGCGGATTGGCCAGCAAACCAGCGGCAATCAGGATCGGATAGCTGCGGTCCGCCAGCGCGATGGAGACACGTTCGACATTCTGCGGCAGGCTCATGGCCCCTAGTTTAGGGGAAGCAGGCCTGCAAGTCAGACGGCTGCGCTCCAACTTCCATCGAGCTCTATCTGCATCACGATCTTGTTGACCAGCGTGGCCACCGACGGGCGACCGGTTTCGATGGTGAAGTGGGCTGTCGCGCGGTACAAGGGGTCACGCACTTCAAACAGCTCACGCAAGCGCGCCATCGGATCATCGACCTGCAACAGCGGGCGATTGCGATCATGGCGCAATCGGCGAAAAAGATCTTCCGGGCTGGACTTGAGATAGACAACCCTGCCGCGGTCATGCAGGTATTGCCGATTGACCTGTCGCAGCACCGAGCCACCGCCGGTGGACAGCACGCCTTTCGGTCCCAGGGTGAGTTCATCCAGAACTTCGGACTCGATGTCGCGGAACCGCTCTTCGCCTTCGCGCTCGAAATACTGGCGGATCGGACACCCGAGACGGGCCTCGATCACATGGTCGGAGTCCATGAAGTGCGTCTGAAGCCGGCGCGCCAGCTGGCGCCCGACCGTGGACTTGCCGGAGCCCGGCATCCCGATCAGACTGACTATCACGTTCGCATTGGACCGCCGACAAGCGGCGGAACCACCCGGTTCAACGCACCGCAGCCTTGTCGGCAATCATCTTGGGTGTGATGAAGACCAGCATTTCCTGCTTGTTCGCCGTGCGCGAACGGGTCTTGAACAGGTTGCCGACGCCGGGCAGGTCGCCGAGCAATGGCACCTTGGTCTCCGAATCGCTCTCGTTCAACTCGAAAATGCCGCCGATCACCACTGTGCCGCCATTCTCCACCAGCACCTGGGTCTTGATGTGCTTGGTATTGATCGCAAAACCGGCCGCGGTCGCCTGGCCCACGGTGTCCTTGTTGACGTCCAGGTCCAGAATGATGTTGCCCTCGGGGGTGATCTGCGGCGTCACCTCGAGCTTCAGGTTGGCCTTGCGAAAGGCGATCGACGTCGCACCGCTGGAAGTCGCAACCTGGTACGGCAACTCCGTGCCCTGCTCGATCAGCGCCTTGATCTGGTCTGCCGTAACCACGCGCGGGCTTGACACAACCCTGCCCTTGCCATCGGCCTCCAGCGCCGAGAGTTCGAGACTCAGGAACCGGTTGGCTGCGGAATTGAAGATCGAAACCGCCAGTGATGCCGGGTTGTAACCGTTCTGGCCGATAGCCGGGAGATTCACAAAGCTGCCCGACGTCGTCTGTGCGGCGCCTTCCACATACGAGGATCCAAACGTGGTGTTGAGTGCGCTGCCGCCCTGACTGAACACCTTGACGCCACCAGGAGGATTGACACCGCCGCCGAGTTTCACACCCAGCGATTTGCCAAAGGTATCGGAGGCCTCCACGATGCGCGCCTCGATCAGTACCTGGCGCACCGGGATGTCCAGTTTGGCGATCAATTGCTGCACCTGCTCGAGCTTGGAGGCGATATCCGTCACGAACAACTGGTTGGTACGGGATTCGAATATCACGCTGCCACGGGAACTCAGAATACGGGCGGAATTGGCGCCACCGCCTGAACTCGTCAGCCCAGTCGCGATCTCTGAAGCCTTCGTGTAGTTCATCTGGAACGACTGGGTGCGCAATGGTTCGAGATTCTGCAAGGCCACGATCGACTCGAGCTCGAGCTTTTCCTTGGCATTGATTTCATCCCGCGGGGCGATCCACAACACGTTGCCGGTCTTGCGCATGCCCAGGCCCTTGGCCTGCAGAATGATGTCCAGCGCCTGGTCCCAGGGCACTTCCTGCAGGCGCAGCGTGACGGCACCGGTGACCGAATCGGAGGTGATGATGTTGAAATTGGTGAAGTCGGCAATCACCTGCAACAGCGAGCGCACCTCGATGTTCTGGAAATTGAGCGACAGCTTCTGGCCGCTGTAGCCCGGGCCTTGCGTGAGTTTGGTGGGGTCTTCCTTGCGCGGCTTGACCTCCAGCACGAACTGGTCGTCGCTCTGGTAGGCGCTGTGTTCCCAGTTGCCGCTGGGCTCGATCACCATGCGCACCCGGTCACCGGATTGGAACGTCGTCACCGTCTGGACCGGCGTGCCGAAATCGGACACATCGAGGCGACGACGCAGACCTTCGGGCAATGTGGACTTCAGGAACTCGACCACCAGTGTTTGGCCCTGTGTACGCACGTCCACACCCACCTGGTTGTTGGGCAGTGCCACGACGACCCGACCGGCACCATCGGCGCCGCGGCGGAAATCCAGATCCTTGATCGGCAAGCTATCGCGATTGCGGTTTTCGGCAAACACAGGGGCCGCGCTGGTCGACGGAGTGGCCGCCTGCGCAGATTCAAGCACTACGAGCAGGGATTTGCCCTGCAACTGGGCCTTGTAGGCTGTTGGCTGCTTGAGATTCAGAACCACACGGGTGCGGTCGCCGGCCTGCACGACGCTGATCGAACGCAGGTTGCCCTGGTTCACATCGACGGTGGAGCGGCCCATCGCGTTCGATACGCCCGGAAAATCCAGCGCAATTCGCGCCGGCGACTGGATCGAGAAACCACTGGGCACCGCGGTCAACGGCTGCGAAAGATCAATGCGGATGACTTCGCTGCCTCCTTGCATGGAGCCTGACACCGATTCGATCGCGGTTTGCGCGAAGGATGACAGCGACACCACAACCGCCGCCAGTCCTGCCAGCAGCTTCCAGCACGACTTCGCCGCGCATCGGGATTGATACATCATTTTGCCCTCTCCTGAAGTTGCAGCGCAGCTGGGCGCTCGATCCATTCGCCCACAGCGTCTTGCACGATTTCTCGCAAGGCAACCTCCGTCTCGTCGATTTTCATTACGCGTCCGTAGTTTTGACCCAGGTAATCACCGGGCCGCACCTGATACAACAGGTTGTTCACCCTGACCAATGCGACCGGTTTTCCGGCGCGCACCATACTGCCAACCATGGCCATGGTATCGAGGGGATAGGCTTCCAGCGCCTGTTTGCGCCGCGCCAGTTCAGGCGCAACCAGGGCACTGTTGGCCACCGACTTGCCGCCATCGCGCTTGAGTGCCTGGGCCAATTTTTCCTTGTCGAATGGATCGACCGCGGCAACCTGTGCGTAGGGCTGGGGCTCGAAAACCTTGGGCTCCGCTATCGGCACGATCTTTGGAACAATGGCCTTGTTCTGATCCGCCATCCATTTCTGAAGGTCGTCGCCACCCGAGCCGCCGCATGCCGCCAGGGCCATTGTCGATACAACCACCGCAAGAATTCGAAGTCGCATCATTTCTTGGCTCCGGCTGCATTGCGCTGGGACGCAACTTCCGTCGGATCGAGGTAGCGGAATGTCCTGGCCGTCGCTTCCATCTGCAGACTTCCATCCGGCCGCGGGGTGATTGTCAGATTGTTCAAGGTCACGATGCGCGACAGATTGGCAATGTCCGATGCGAACGAGCCCATGTCGTGGTAGCGGCCGCTGACGCGCAGGGCAATTGGCAATTCGGCGTAGTAGTCGCGGACAAAAACCTGGCCCGGACGGAACAGCTCAAACTGCAGGCTGCGGCCCAATCCGGCCTGGTTGATGTCCGACAACAAGGCATCCATCTCGGCCTTGCTGGGCAGTTGCTTCTCGAGCTGGGTCACATACTGCAGCACTTGCTCGCGCTGCTTCTTGAGCACCTCGAGATTGACCGCCTTGGCCAGCTTGACCTGGTAGTCGGCCCGCAGCTTGACTTCCTTGGCCTGCTCCGCCTCCAGCTCCAACTGGGAATCACTCAGCCAAAAGTACCACAGACCGGCCACGACAGCCACAATCACCGCCAGCAGCACGCTGTACCGCGGCACCGCCGGCCACACCGACGGGTCCTTGGGGTCGAGCCCCCGGAACTGCCCCAGCAGCTTTTCCTGCATGGCCTGGAAATCGATCTTCATGGAGGGTTTGCTTGCCATTTCCGCTTCCCTCTTAATTCTTTACCGGTGCTGCAGCTGGAGCACCCTGGGGCGCCTGGGCAAGCTTTTGCACGTCGCTGGCGCGGTTGAGTTGCACACGCAGCGTGAAATTGGCGACCCGCCTGGAGTCGCGCGGCGTCAGCGCCACATTCCCGGCCACGATCTCCACCAGCTCAGGCTTGGCGAACCACGGCGTTCCGCCCGACAGATTGCGCAACAACTCGGAAACCCGCTCATTGGACTGCGCCACACCTTGCAAGGTGACGGTCTGCCGATCCTGTCGCATGTTCGTGATGTACACGCCGTCGGGGAACTGCTTGACCAGTTCGGACATCAGGTGCACCGGCACATTGCGGTCTGCCTGCAGATCCTCGACTGCCTGCTGGCGCGCCCGCAGGCCCGCGATCTCCGACTCCAGGCTGGCGATATCCTTGATCTGACCATCCAGTCGTTTGATTTCAGACGTCAGTACATTGTTGCGGCCCTGCTGGTCGGATATCCGCCCCTGGTACCACAAGAAAACCATGCCGGCGATCAAACCGCCAACCAGAAAGGCGGCGACCACGCTGGCATTGAACGCGTCGCGCCGTTGCTTGCGCGCAGCTTCCCGGTGCGGTAACAGGTTGATCAAAATCACTGCGTAAACCTCCGCAACGCCAGCCCGCATGACGTCAGGTACGACGGCGCCTCGCGGGTCATCTTCTTGAGTCGGACACCGCTTCCGATCTCCATGCCGTCAAAGGGATTGACCAGGCTGCAGCTGAACGAAGTATGTTTGGTAACGGCCGCAGTCAGGCCCGGCAATGCAGATGAGCCTCCGGCCAGCATGATGTGGTCGACCTTGTTGTGCGGCGTACTGGTAAAGAAAAACTGAAGCGCGCGACCAATCTCCTGGACCATGCTGTCGACAAACGGCCGCAACACGCTGGATTCGTAGTCGTCGGGCAGCTCGCCGCTGCGCTTCTTGGCCTCGGCCTCTTCCGGCGAAAAACCGTACTGGCGCACGATCAGTTGTGTCAACTGTGCGCCGCCGAATGCCTGGTCCCGGTCGTAAAGCACCTCGTCGTCCCGAATCACCTGCATGCTCGTGGTCAGGGCACCGACCTCGAACAGTGCCACGATCGTGCCTTTGCCCTTGTTCGGCAGACTCTCGATCAGGCGCGATGTGGCCAGGCGGGAGGCATACGACTCGACGTCCACCACCACCGGCTTGAGCCCCGCGGCTTCGGCGAGTCCCTGGATGTCCTGGACTTTCTCCCGGCGAGATGCCGCAATCAGCACATCGAGATCACCGACAGAAGCCGAACTCGGCCCGACCACGCAGAAATCGAGGCTCACCTCGTCCAGCGGGAACGGAATGTATTGGTTGGCCTCAGCCTCGACCTGAACCTCAAGCTCGGGATCGGTCAATCCGCCAGGCAAGACGATGCGCTTGGTGATAACGGCAGACGGCGGCAAAGCCATGGCCACATTCTTGGTCTTGGTGCCGCTTTTCTTGACCAGACGGCGCATGGCATCGGCCACCTCGTCGAATTTTTCGACATTGCCGTCGGTGATCCAGCCACGCTCCAGTGGCTCGATGGCACAACGCTCCAGCACCAGATTGCCAGATTTGTCGCGCCCCAACTCCACCAGCTTGACACTGGACGAACTGATGTCAAGACCCAGCAACGCCGGTGGCTGACGACTGAACAACGATCCCAGAGAGATCAAGGCTATCCCCTGCTTGAGGCCGATTTAGAACCGGCGAAACTTAAGACTTCACTTGAATGCTATCAGTAAGCTCCTTGTCCCGCAAAGGAATTTCCTGATTTGGGCACCTCCGAACGTTGCCAAAAGCAGACGGTTACATGTTCGAAGCCAGTGCAGCCAGACAATTGCAACCACGACTCCCGGGCAAAGACCACCACAGATACTTTCGGCCGCGAGCCTTGGCGACAAGACCGTTTTTATAATATCGGCGCGCCCTTACGAAGGATTTATGTCACGAAAATCGAATTCCGCCAAGACCGATGAGGCGCAGCAGCCCGATGGGTCGGGTCCGTCCGTTTGGCGCAGCCTGCTTCGCATCGTCCGCTGGATGATGGGCCTGGCGGTCGCTGGCGCAGCGTGCTTGGCCATCGTCATCGCCATTGCATTGGCTGTTGCTTTTCCGAATCTACCCGACGTGTCGGCCCTGTCCGACTACCGCCCCATCCTGCCGCTGCGTGTTTTCTCTGCCGACGGCCTGCTGATCGGCGAGTTTGGCGAGGAGCGCCGCAAGCTGACCCGACTCAAGGACATGCCGCAGGTGATGACGGACGCGGTGCTGGCCATCGAAGACACGCGTTTCTATGAACATGGCGGTGTCGACTACAAGGGCATGGTGCGCGCTGCGCTCGCCAACCTGGGCAACTTCAAAAGCCAGGGTGCGTCGACCATCACGATGCAGGTGGCGCGCAACGTCTACCTGTCTTCGGAAAAGACCTATACCCGCAAGATCTACGAGGTGCTGCTGACCTTCAAACTGGAGCACCTGCTGAGCAAGGACCAGATTCTCGAGATCTACATGAACCAGATATTCCTGGGCAACCGGTCATTCGGCTTTGCCGCGGCCAGCGAAGCCTACTTCGACAAGCCGCTGAAGGACATCACGGTCGCCGAAGCAGCCATGCTGGCCGGCCTGCCCAAGGCACCGGGTACCAACAACCCGATCAAGAATCCGAAACGCGCGCGCGCCAGGCAACTGACCGTGATCGACCGGATGGAGGAAACCGGGTTCATCACCGCGCAACAGGCCGAGACCGCGCGCAATGAAAAACTCAAGCTCAAGGGCGGCTCCGATGCGGTGAAGGTGCATGCCGAATACGTGGCTGAAACCGTACGGCAACTGGTGTTTTCCCAGTACGGCAACGAAACCTACACCCGCGGACTCAACGTCTACACCACGATCAAGTCCGCCGACCAGGACGCTGCGTACAAGGCACTGCGCCGCGGCATCATGGATTTCGAACGACGCCAGATTTATCGTGGTCCGGAGCAGTTCATCGATTTGCCGACCTCGGGCCAGCAAGCTGTCGAAGACGCGATTGACGAAGCCCTGGACGCCCATCCGGACAATGGCGACGTGATGTCGGCTGTCATTCTTGAAGTGAACGCCAAACTGATCAAGGCCATTCGCCAGAACGGCGAAACCCTGGAGATCACCGGCGAAGGCCTGGAGCCTGCACGCTCGGGACTGTCTGACAAGGCGCCGCCCAATATCAAACTCCGGCCCGGCGCCGTGATCCGGGTCGCCAGGACCAGCAAGGGCGGCTGGGAGATCACCCAGTTGCCGGAGGTTGAAGGCGCGTTCGTCGCGATGGATCCACGCGACGGTGCCATCAAGGCCATGATCGGCGGTTTTGACTATGAGAAGAACAAATTCAACCACGTGACGCAGGCCTGGCGCCAACCAGGATCGAGTTTCAAGCCGTTCATTTACTCGGCGGCGCTGGAGAAAGGCTTCACTCCCGCGACGGTCATCAACGACGCCCCGCTGTTCTTCGACTCCGGCGTGACCGGCGGAGCGCCGTGGGAGCCCAAGAACTATGACGGCAAGTTCGAAGGGCCAATGACCCTGCGCACGGGGCTGGCCAAATCCAAGAACATGATCTCGATCCGGGTATTGCAGGCCGTGGGAACGCAATACGCGCGCGACTGGGCGATGCGGTTTGGTTTTGACGCAGACAAGAACCTTCCGTACCTGACGCTGGCCTTGGGTGCAGGCTCGGTCACGCCGATGCAGATGGTGGGCGCCTATGCGGTTTTTGCGAACGGTGGCTACCGGGTCAATCCGTGGCTGATCAGCAAGGTCACGGAGCAGACCGGCAAAGTGCTGATGGAGAACAAGCCGCAGGTGCTGGACGATTCGGTGCGCGCGATCGACCCGCGCAATGCGTTCATGATGACAAGCCTGCTGCAGGAAGTCACACGCTCGGGAACGGCGGCACGCGCGCAGGCCACGCTCAAGCGCAGCGACCTGTTCGGCAAGACAGGTACCACGAACGACTCCATGGATGCCTGGTTTGCCGGCTTTCAGCCCAGCATCGTTGCGATCACCTGGATGGGTTACGACACGCCGCGCAAGTTGGGGAGCAACTCGCTGGCCACCGGTGGAGGCCTGAGCCTGCCGATCTGGATCTCCTTCATGGAACACGCCTTGAAAGGCGTCCCGGTCATGACCTACACGCCACCCGAAGGCGTCATCAATACCGGCGGCGAATGGTATTACAGCGAATTCGCCTACGGCAAAGGGGTCACCAGCCTGGGAATGGAGGACGCCACTCCGGCCCAGGCGCCGGTCGGCACCGAAGCGACTCAACCAACGGAAGAGCGCAACCGGATACTGGACCTATTCCGGAACAACCGGTAAGGGCCTGAAAACCAGAGGCTGGCCGCATTGCGCGGCAGCCTCTCGCGACAGCAGTTGGAAAAATTCGCCCTGCCCCTTGGTATCCGTCCACTGGATGCCATCGAAGCGGAAGTGGTAGCCGCCACTGCGCGACGCCAGCCAGATCTCCTGCAGCGGCTTTTGCAGGTTCACGACGATTTCACTGCCGGCAGGAAAAGCCAGCGTCACCATGCCACCGACGCGCTGGTTGTCGATATCGGCATCGGTCTGCGCATTGATCCGGTCACAACCTGACTCGATTGCCTCAAGCACCCGTTCGGCGCGGTCCATGTATTCAGAGTCGGTCATTACAATTTCACCATGATGTGCATTCGCCAAATTCTAGTCAGAGTGGGTATCCCTGTCGGCATGGCAGTTGTCCTGTCGGCATGTGGCCAGAAGGGCCAACTCGTCTTTCCGACCGAACCGGCGTCGCGCAATCGGGCCACCTTGTTCGAAACCCTGCGTCCTGGCGCTGCAACACAGCCCTCGCCGGCCGCGTCGGCTCCGGCCGCACCTGCTTCGACACCCGCATCCCCATGACCACTTCACCACTTCCTGGCGAGCCCCACATCGCGTACCGGGAATCTGCGCTTTTTATCGAAGACGTTCGCGTCGCCGACCTTGCACGGGACCACGGGACGCCGCTGTTCGTCTATTCGCAATCGGCAATTCTCGATGCGCTGGCCGCGTATCAACGTGCCCTGCACGGGCGCAAGGCGCGGATCTGCTACGCGATGAAGGCCAACTCCACGTTGGCGATCCTGCAGGTACTGGCCGCTGCCGGTTGCGGTTTTGACATCGTCTCTGGCGGTGAACTTGACCGTGTCCTGGCAGCAGGCGCGCCAGCCTCGAGCATCATCTTCTCTGGCGTGGGCAAGACACACACCGAAATGCGGCGTGCGCTGGAGGTGGGCATTGCCTGCTTCAACGTCGAAAGCGAAGCCGAACTCGAGGTGCTCAACGCCGTGGCCACCGGCATGGGAAAGCAGGCGCCGATCAGCATCCGGGTCAATCCCAACGTCGACCCCAAGACCCATCCGTACATTTCCACCGGGCTCAAGGGCAACAAGTTCGGCATCGCCCACGAGCGCACGGTACAGATCTATCTCCGCGCCTCGGCGATGGCCGGTCTGCGCGTGGTGGGAATCGACTGCCATATCGGCTCGCAGATCACCCAGGAGGCGCCCTACATGGACGCCATGGACCGGATGCTGGACCTGGTGCAGGAAATCGAAGCGGCCGGCGTGCCGATCCGGCACCTCGACTTCGGTGGCGGCCTGGGCATCAACTACAACGGAGACACCCCCCCGCAGGCAGACCTGTTGTGGCGCAAGTTGCTGAGCAAACTCGATGCCCGCGGTTTCGGGGATCGCGAATTGATGATCGAACCCGGCCGCTCGCTGGTCGGCAATGCCGGCTTGTGCGTGACCGAAGTGCTTTACCTCAAGCCCGGCGAGCAGAAGAATTTCTGCATCGTGGATGCGGCCATGAACGATCTGCCCCGTCCGGCGATGTACCAGGCCTATCACGACATCGTGCCGCTGCAACAGCGCGACGGTGCCCGGGCCATCTGGGAGGTCGTGGGACCGGTGTGCGAAAGCGGCGACTGGCTCGGCCATGACCGCGCGCTGGCACTGTCCGCAGGGGATCTGCTGGCCGTCTTGTCGGCCGGCGCATATTGCATGAGCATGGCCAGCAACTACAACTCGCGCGGCCGCGCGGCCGAGATACTGGTCAAGGGTGATACGTCCCGGCTGATCCGTAGCCGGGAAACCACTGCCGATCAGTTGCGCAACGAGTTGTCTTTGCGCGCAGGTGCGGCCTGAACTGAACCCGCCGCTCAGGCAGGGCTGGAAGACGCCACCTCTGCAGCACGCCTTCGCTGGCGCCATGCGTGGACGACACGCCAGCCCAGCAGGCTGATGATGACGGCGGCGTAGACGCCAACCTCGGCAAAGTCGTTCTTGCCCGAGCGCATCCAGAAAAAGTGCAGCAGCGCCAGCGCCGCAATGGCATATACCAGTTTATGCAAGCGCCGCCAGCGACGGGCACCCAGCGCCTTGACGGCGCGATTGAACGACGTCGCCGCCAGCGCCGTCAACAACAGCACAGCTGCAAACCCCACCAGAATAAAGGGCCGCTTGGCAATGTCGCGCACGATGTCGCCGAGCACAAACGCCATGTCGAGCCAGCTGTAACACAGCAGATGCAACACGGCGTAGAAATACACGAACAACCCCAGCATGCGGCGAAAGCGCGCCAACGCAGGCGTTGCGGTGATGACACGCAAGGGCGTGACCGCCAACACCACACACAAGGCGCGCAGGGTCCAGTCGCCGGTCGAACGGATCAGCGCCTCGGCCGGGTTGGGCCCCAGGTTCTGCGTCAACGCGCCATACAGCAACCAGCCAAACGGAAGCAAGGCCAGCGCGAACACCACCGGCTTGGTGAACGGTTTGAGCAACAACGAACGCATCATCAGAACACACGGCCTTGCACCGGCAAGCATCGGATGCGCTGCCGCACGGTCCCTGGCATTGGCGATCAGTAGAACTTGCGCAGGTCCATGCCGGCGTACAACTGCCCGACCTGGGCAGCATACCCATTGAACATCAGCGTATTGCGCTTCTTGGCAAACAGCCCGTCCTCGCCGATCCGGCGTTCGGTCGCCTGGCTCCAGCGCGGATGGTCGACCTGCGGATTGACGTTGGAGTAGAAACCGTATTCACTGGCAGCCGCCCGGTTCCAGGCCGTCACCGGTTGCTTTTCGACAAAACGGATTTTCACCAGGCTCTTGCCGCTCTTGAACCCGTACTTCCAGGGCACGACGAGCCGGACCGGTGCGCCGTTCTGGTTCGGCAATACCTCGCCATACATGCCGAAAGACAACATGGTCAACGGATGCGTGGCTTCGTCCAGACGCAGGCCTTCGACATACGGCCAGTCCAGCACGCGGGATCCCACGCCCGGCATGGTCTTGGGATCCGCCTGAGTGACGAACTCCACGTACTTCGCGTTGCCCAGTGGCTCGACCTTGCGGATCAGTTGTGACAACGAATAGCCGATCCATGGAATCACCATCGACCAGCCTTCGACACAACGCAAGCGGTAGATTCGCTCTTCCTGGGCACTGAGCTTGAGCAAGTCCTCGATCGCATACTTCGCAGGGTTCTTGACCAGTCCCTCGACTTCGACCGTCCACGGCGAAGGCTTGAGCGTATGCGCGTTCCTGGCCGGATCGGCCTTGTCGGTGCCGAATTCGTAGAAGTTGTTGTAGCTGCTGGCGTCCTTGTACTCGGTGGGTTTTTCCATCGTGACAGCGCCTGCCACGTCCGACCGCCCGGCCTGCAAAGCGGCCAGCTTCCCAGGGCGTGCCATCTGCGCCCGCGCATCGCGCGCTGCCCACGATGCCATGACCGCGCCTGCAGCGCCACCTGCCATTGCCTGGATCAGCTTGCGCCGGCCCAGATACAGGCCTTGCGGCGTGATTTCGCTGGGTCGTTCATGGTTGAAAGCCTGTCCACGGGTAACGATGATCATGCGCCTGTCCTTGTAGTTGCTGGCCTGGACTCAGAAAACCTCCGCCCTGCGGGCTGCGGTGCGAGCGTGCTTGGGAGCGGCCCGGCGCAGCGCTCATCAGTCTGTCCGAGCAGGTCCGAACTTACAAAGTTCCGAACATGGCCATCACGGCACCAAATGCGCAAAAGCCCGCAACACATGGTACTGCGGGCCTCTGTTCCTGACTGTGCAAGGGGTCTTCGCCCCTGGGGTAGATCTTCAGCGCAAACCGGCTATGTAGTCGGCGACCGCCTTGATCTCGCGGTCATTGAGGCGCGCGGCGACCTGGGCCATCGTTGGATTGTTCAGCCGTACACCATCGCGAAATGCCGTCAGCTGGGCCTTGGTGTAGTCGGCATGCTGGCCGCTCAGGCGAGGGAACTGGGCTGGAATACCGGCGCCATTGGGGCTATGGCATCCCGCACAGGCAGCAATCTTGCGTTCGGCAATGCCACCGCGGTAAATGCGTTCGCCCAGGGCGACGAGTTCCTTGTCCTTGGCGAAACCGGGTTTGCCCGGTTTGCCGGCCAGCCAGTAGGCAATATTGGTCATGTCGTCGTCCGACAATGTGGTCGCGAAACCCTTCATGATCGCGTTGTTGCGCTTGCCCGACTTGAATTCCTGCAATTGCTTGATCAGATACTGCGGATGCTGGTGTGCCAGCTTGGGGTTTTCCGGAATGCCGGAATTTCCATCTGCGGCGTGGCAGGCGGCACACACGGCGAAGCTCGCTTCGCCCTTGGCCAGATCGGGTTTCTTGTCCTGCGCGGCAACACACAGGGAGGTCAGGGCCAAAGTGGTGACAAGCGTCAGTCGGGCAATAAACGTCATGGAGATCAGCTTCTGGAGGGAGGGCAAAACAGCGTGATTCTACAATGCAGGTCGCGGCCACCCTACGGACACCCATGACCCCCAAACCTCGACACGCCGCAACTGCCGCACGCCCCGTGGCACCGCCACAGCCCAATCCGGCAAGCATTGCCGCCGGATGGTTGCACACGGCGCGATTTCTCACCACCGCCCCGGAACTGCATTTCCTGCCGGCGCTGGAGATGCCCGAGATTGCGTTTGTCGGCAGATCCAATGCCGGCAAGTCGACCTGCATCAACACGCTGACCCAGCAAAAGCAACTCGCATTTGCATCCCGCAAACCGGGCCGGACCCAGCACATCAACCTGTTTGCACTTGGAAAGCAGGGTGCCACCGACGCGGTGTTTGCCGATCTGCCGGGTTATGGGTATGCGGCAGTTCCGCGCCAGGACAAGATCCGCTGGCAGCAGGTCATGGCGAACTACCTGGTCACACGCGAGAACCTCAGCGGCATCGTGTTGTTGTGCGACCCCCGCCGCGGACTCACTGACCTCGACGAAATCCTGCTCGACGTCATCCGGCCGCGGGTCGAGCAGGGCCTGAAGTTTCTGCTGCTGCTGACCAAGGCCGACAAACTCACCAAGGTCGACGCCACCAAGGCACTGTCGATTGCGAAATTGCAGGCTGGCGGCGGTCAGGCGATGTTGTTCTCGGCCACCAAACGCCAGGGTTTTGACGATGTGGCCCGCCTGTTGTGGCAATGGGCCCATCCGGCCGATGGCCAGGTCACCCCGAAGTCGACGCTTGCATCCGATGCGGGCGCAGGCACAGTTGCGCCAGCGCAACCGGACGCGCTCGGCTGACCTGAACCTGCAGCTGCAACAACCGGGCGCACAACACGCTCAGTACACCGGCGCCTCGCCCGCCGGCCGCACCTTGAATCGCTTGTGCACCCAGTAATACTGTTCGGGCATGCCATCGATATAGGTCTGCAATCTGCTGTTCATCGCGGCGGCATCGGTCTGCAGATCATCGGTCGGGAAATCCGTCCACGCCGGCAACACCCGGACATCGTAACCGGCGGGCGTAAGAACCGTCAGCACCGGCACCACCTTGGCCCGCCCGAGCCGGGCGAAGCGCGACAACGAGGTGAGCGTCGCGGTGGGCACGCCATAAAACGGCACGAAGACCGACTCCTGGCGCGTGATGTTCATGTCCGGCAGCAGATACAGCGGTTGACCGGCACGCAATGCCTGCACCACCGGCTTGAGTCCGTCGGCCCGGCCGAACAGGCGTGGATTGCCGAAGCGCTTGCGCCCTTGCAGAATCCATTGGTCCAGCCGCGGGTCTGCCTGATTCGAATAAATGGTCGTGAACGCGCGCGGCAATTGTTCGGTCAAGGCGGTCCAGCCGGCATCGAGGCCGACAAAATGCGGCGCGAAGATCACGGTGGGCTGGTCACCATGCAATTCCTGCACCGCGCCGGTCAGGCGCAGGCGCCGATGCAACTGGTCGCTGGAGCCATGCCAGAGCCAGCCGCGATCGAGCCAGGCCTGCGCAAAATAGACAAATGTCTGGCGGGCCATGGCATCACGCCGATCCGCCGAAATCTGCGGAAAACACAGCCTCAGGTTCACCTGCACCACGCGCCGGCGTGATCCGGCCAGCAGAAACAGCAACCAGCCCAGCCCCTTGCCCATGGCGCGCACCCAGCCCAGTGGCAGTTGGCCCAGCACCCGCATCAATGCAATACCCGCCTGGCTCAGCATCGCGCGACCCAGACCCGGCCAGTGCCCGCACGGAAAAGGAAAGCGCCCCCCGGTGTTCGGCTCACGCGTCACCTTTCGGATGTTTATAGCGTGCATAACCCCACAGATACTGCTGCGGACACTCGCGGATCAGGCGCTCCATCTCCTGGTTGATCTGCACCACCGCCCGATCGAGTTCATCGGCCAGCGGCTGCAGCAGTTCGCGAAAATGCAGCCGGAAGCCCCGGCCCCAAGGCAGGCGTTCGCCCCACAACAGCAACACGGTGGCACCGGTCTGTTGTGCCAGCCGGGCCGACAAGGTCATGGTGTAGGCATCGCGGCCAAAAAACGGTGCCCAGGTCCCCATGCCGTCGGGCGGCACCTGATCGGGCAGCAAGCCAACCGCATGGCCATTGCGCAAGGATCGGATCATCTGCCGCACGCCGGCCAGGCTGGTGGGCGCTGTCTTCAGGCCGGGCCGGTCACGCGCGGCCTGCATCAGTTTGGCTAGCCAGGGCTGGCGGGCCGGGCGGTACAACACCGTCAGCGGCCCGTACCGCCCGGCATATCGCGATGCCAGGCCCTGCGCCGATATCTCGAAACAGCCCAGGTGCGGCGTCAGGAAGACCACCCCGCGGCCGGCAGCGTAGGCGCGCTCGACACAGGCGTCGTTTTCCCATTCGCAATGGGTGGGCGCGCCCAGCCACAGGCGCGGCAATTCACCGACCATGCGTCCCGCGCCACCGACGGCGCCCCGCACCGACGCCCAACGGTAACCCGCCTGCACCACGTTCTCGCGAAACTTGCGACGGTAACTCGGGGACAACAGGAACGACAACCAGCCGAGCAACCAACCCAGCGCGTGGAGCAACCACAACGGCAACTTGGAGAGCAATGAGAAGAGCTGGATCATGCAGGAGTAAAATGCGCCGGTCGCCGAGTTACGGAACTACTTGCAGGGCGACACCCATAATGGACGGCCCATGAGGAGCGGCCATTGTGCCTTGTGAAACTGCTAAAGCGTTCGCCAGAGCCGACAAGCCCAGGCAACGCAACATTCAACGCGTTGATAACGCTTAAGGAACTTTTATGGCGAACGATTTTCTCTTCACATCCGAATCCGTCTCCGAGGGACATCCCGACAAGGTGTCGGACCAGATCTCGGATGCCATTCTCGATGCCATCTTCAAGCAGGACCCACGCAGCCGCGTGGCGGCCGAGACCCTGTGCAATACCGGACTGGTCGTGCTGGCCGGCGAGATCACGACCAATGCGCACGTGGATTACATCCAGGTTGCCCGCGACACGATCCAGCGCATCGGCTACGACAACACCGACTATGGCATCGACTACAAGGGCTGCGCAGTGCTGGTGGCCTACGACAAGCAGAGCAACGACATCGCGCAGGGTGTCGACCACGCATCCGACGACCACCTGAATATCGGCGCCGGAGACCAGGGACTGATGTTCGGTTATGCCTGCGACGAAACCCCGGAACTGATGCCCGCTCCAATCTATTACGCGCATCGTCTGGTCGAGCGCCAGGCCCAGTTGCGCAAGGACGGCCGCCTGCCGTTTCTGCGTCCGGACGCCAAGAGCCAGGTCACGATGCGTTATGTCGATGGCAAGCCGCACAGCATCGACACCGTCGTGTTGTCGACCCAGCACCACCCGGACCAAAGCGAGTCGGCGACAAAACTCAAGCCCAGCTTCTACGAAGCCGTGATCGAGGAGATCATCAAGCCGGTGCTGCCCAAGGAGTGGCTCAAGAACACGCGTTATCTGGTCAACCCCACTGGCCGTTTCGTTGTGGGCGGCCCCCAGGGCGACTGCGGCCTGACCGGTCGCAAGATCATCGTCGACACCTACGGCGGTGCTTGCCCGCACGGCGGTGGCGCATTCAGCGGCAAGGACCCGAGCAAGGTCGATCGCAGCGCGGCCTATGCGGCCCGTTATGTGGCCAAGAACATCGTCGCCGCCGGCCTGGCGCGCCAGTGCCAGATCCAGGTCGCCTACGCCATTGGCGTCGCCGAACCGATGAACATCACGGTCTACACCGAAGGCACCGGCAAGATCGCCGACGATAAAATCGCGGCGCTGGTGCGCGAGCACTTCGACCTGCGGCCCAAAGGCATCATCCAGATGCTCGACCTGCTGCGCCCGATTTACGAAAAGACCGCCGCCTACGGCCACTTCGGCCGAGAAGAACCCGAATTCACCTGGGAAAAGTTGGACAAAGTCGCCGCGCTGCGTGCAGCGGCTGGCCTGTAAGGCCA
>JAGPBF010000087.1 GCA_018063505.1 Rhodoferax sp. | reverse complement strand
GCCTCCAGCGTGTCCGGTGTGTTCAACGCATCGGCGCCGTTGAAGCAGACGATGCGCGCCAGCACCGGGTGCTGCGTCTGGGCCGCTGCCAGATCCGGCAACAGCGCGGCATCACACAACGCAGCTGCCGGCTGCGCCTTGTCGATGATGTCGCCCAGTTCCTTGGCCCGCAGCAGCGGCATCGTGGCCACCGCCACCAGGCCGGCCTTCATGACAGCCAGCATGCCCAGCGCCATCATGATCGAGTTGCCGCCGCGCAGCAGCACCCGGTTGCCAGGCACCAGGCCCAGATCCTGTACCAGCACCTGGGCCATGCGGTCGACCTGTTCGCGCGCCTGGGCATAACTGAGCGTCAGCGCATCCGAGCGCAACATCGGCCGGCCACCGAATCCCCTGGCCGGCGCCTTGTCCAGCAATTCCTCGACCAGATTGAGCTGCTCGGTAAACACCAGCTCCGGCGCATCGAAACGCAACTGCGGCATCAGCGCTGCCGCCGGCAGGCGCTGATGGACAAAACGATCCACCTGGGCGGAAGTCATGCGGACACTCCTTTCAATACCGATTTGCCGATGATGAGTTGCTGTACCTCGGTGGCACCTTCGTAAATGCGCAGTGACCGGATATCGCGGTACAGGCTTTCGACCTTGCTGCCGACCTGAACACCCAGGCCGCCAAACATCTGCAAGGCCATGTCGATCACCTTCTGCGCGTTCTCGGTGGCGGCCATCTTGGCCATCGCCGCCTGCATCGTGTACGCCTGCGCCTGCTGCGGGGTCGCCGTGCCGACACAGTCGCGCAACCAGGCGGCCCGGTAGGTCAGCAAGGCTGCAGCGTCGACCAGCGCCGCCATGTCGCCCAGCTTGGCCTGTGTGAGCTGGAAGTCACCCAGACGCTGGCCGAACATCTTGCGGCTGCGCGCATGTTGCACTGCCTCGTACAGCGCGCGTCGAGCCATCCCGAGCGCGGCGCCGGCCACCGACGCGCGGAATATGTCGAGCGTCTGCATCGCCAGCTTGAAACCTGCATCGCGCTCACCAAGTTGCGCGCTGGCCGGAATGCGGCAATTGTCCAGACGCACCGTGGCCAGCGGATGGGGGGCCATCACGTGCAGATGTTCCGAGTCGTCCAGACCCGGGCGGTCGGCATCGACGATGAAGGCAGTGATGCCGCGTGTACCCCGGCTGATGTCGGTCTTGGCGAACACGCAGTAGTAGTCGGCAATGCCGCCGTTGCTGATCCAGGTCTTTACGCCGTCGAGCACGATGTCGGCGCCATCCGTGCGTGCCGTGGTCGCCATGGCGGCGACGTCGGAGCCGGCCTGTGGCTCACTGAGCGCAAACGCTGCGATCTTGTCGCCACGTGCCACTGCCGTCAGATAAGCCGCCTGTTGCTCCGGCGTTCCAGCCAGCGTGATGGCACCGCTGCCCAGGCCCTGCATCGCAAACGCGAAATCGGCCAGCGGAGAATGAAACGCCAGCGTCTCGCGCAGAATCACCAGCGCCCGCGAATCGAGTTTCTCCAGCGCTCCGCCAAAGGCCTGCGGCACGCAGTAACGCAGCCAACCGGCATCACCGAGCCGGCGAACCCACTGCCGGCAGGCAGCGCGGTCGTCCGATTCGTCAATCTGCTGTGCCGGCGCCCAGGCTGCCAGCAGCGCCGCAAGGTCCTGGTGCTGCGCTGCGAAAAATGGCAGATCGAACTGTGTGGTCGACGCCAGCATGTTCAGTCTCCGGCAAAGACCGGCTTGGCCTTGGCTGCGAACGCCTCATAGGCGCGGACAAAATCCTTGGTCTGCATGCAGATCGCCTGGGCCTGGGCTTCGGCCTCGACGGCCTGCTCGATCGTCATCGCCCATTCCTGCTGCAGCATGGTCTTGGTCATGCCGTGCGCAAACGTGGGTCCTGCGGCCAGTTCGGCGGCAAACGCCTGTGCGTGTGCCAGCAGATCGGCCGGTTCGACCAGCGCATTGAAGAAGCCCCAGGCCAGACCTTCCTGTGCCGTCATCGCGCGTCCGCTGAACAGCAGTTCGCTGGCCCTTCCCTGGCCGATCACGCGCGGCAACAAGGCACAGGCGCCCATGTCGGCACCCGCCAGTCCGACCCGTGTGAACAGGAAGGCAGTCCGCGTGGCGGCCGTACCATACCGGATGTCGCAGGCCAGCGCCATCATCGCGCCGGCACCGGCGCAGATGCCGTCGATCGCACCAATCACCGGCTGCGGACAGTTGCGCATGGTCTTGACCAGGTCGCCGGTCATGCGGGTGAACTCCAGCATCTCGGGCATCGACATCTTGGTCAGCGGCCCGATGATCTCGTGCACATCTCCGCCCGAGCAAAAGTTGCCACCGGAACCGGTGACCACCACGGCCTTCACGTCGACGCTGCGGCGCAGGTTGTCGAACAGCTGGCCCAGCTCGGCATACGACTCGAAGGTCAGTGGATTCTTGCGCTCGGGGCGGCTCAGCGTGATGGTCCCCACGCCGCCCGTGAACGACCAGTCGAAATGGCGCGCACGGTAGGCGGCTGTCGCCTCGAAACGGCTGCGCATGGGGTTGCCCTCGCCGATGTAATGCTTCATGGTGTGTCCTTGGTTCTGGAATGGCTTTGCTGCTTGACCTTGCCCAGCAGCCGGTGCAGGGTTTCCTGTTCGCGCTCGGTCAACGCGTCGAAGGCGTCGACCACCCAGGCCTCGTGTGCATGGGCCATGGCAACAAAGTGGCTCCGGCCCTTGGGTGTCAGGCGGACCTGGTAGGCCCGCCGGTCGCCCGGCACCTGGACCCGTTCGACCAGGTCCTCGTGTACCAGCTGGTCGGTGATGCCGGTCACGTTGCCGCCGGTGACCATCATGCGGCGCGACAACTCGTTCATCTTGAGGCCATCGGGTGCACGCTCTAGCTGCGCCATCAGGTCAAAACGCGGCAATGTCATCTCGAAGCTGTCGCGCAGCTCGGCACGGATCCGGGTTTCGATCAGCTGGGTGCAGGTGAGCAGCCGCAACCACAACCGCAGCGCCTGCGGGTGCTCGGCCGCCGTCGTGCCGGCCAGGCGCGCTTCCTTGTCCATGTTCAGAAACCCTGCGCTTTCGCAGCCGCGTCGGCGGCTGCGACCGCGCCACCTGCGGCGCCAGCCTGCTGCAGTTTGCCGACCTCGCGGTACATCTGGTCGCGGCCGGCCCAGTACTGGCGCGGCCATGCCACGTCCGGCGATTGCAGCGCCGCTGTCTCGTGCAAGGTCCAGGCAGGATCGGCCAGATGCGGCCTGGCGATGGCACACAGGTCGGCGCGGCCGGCCGCGATGATGCTGTTGACCTGGTCGGCCTGCGTGATCGCACCCACCGCCATGGTGCGGATCCCCACCTCGTTGCGGATCCGGTCGGCAAACGGTGTCTGGTACATGCGCCCGTATACCGGCCTGGCATCACGTGTGGTCTGGCCGGAGGAGACGTCGATCAGGTCGCAACCGGCCTGCTTGAACAAGCGGGCAATCTGCACCGCGTCGTCGGCGTCGTTTCCGCCGTCAACCCAGTCATGCGCCGAGATCCGCACACCCATCGGCTTGTCCTGCGGCCATACCGCGCGCATCGCGCGGAACACCTCCAGCGGGAAACGGCAGCGCTTCTCCAGGCCGGCGCTGCCCTGGCCACCATAGTCGTCGTCGCGCCGGTTGGTCAGCGGGCTGATGAAACTCGCCAGCAGGTAACCGTGCGCGCAATGGAGTTCCAGCCAGTCGAATCCGGCGGCCATGGCGCGCCGGGTCGACGCGACAAAGGCATCGCGCATCTGCTCCATGTCGGCACGGGTCATCGCTGCCGGCGTCTGGTTTTGCGCACCATAGGCCACGGCGCTGGCCGCCAGCAATGGCCAGTTGGCATGTGGGCCATCGGCGGGCAAGGGCTCATCGCCGATCTCCCAGCCGACCTGGGTCGAGCCCTTGGGGCCGCTGTGGCCCAGTTGCAGCCCGATCAGCGCCGAACTCTGGCCGTGCACGAAGTCGACGATGCGGCGCAGTCCCGCCTCCTGTGTGTCGTTCCACAACCCGGTGCAACCCGGCGTGATGCGCCCCTCGGGTGTCGGACTGGTCATCTCGACCATCACCAGCGCGGCACCGCCCAGCGCCCTGGCACCCAGATGCACCAGATGGAAATCCTGCACCACACCGTCGACGGCGCTGTAGGTGGCCATCGGCGAGACGACGATCCGGTTCTTGAGCCGGACGCCGCGCACTTGCAATGGCAGCAGCATCGGCGGCGCGGCGCCGGCGCCGGCAACAGGTGCAGCATCTGCCGCTGGCGCCGCATCATCGGGCGTGTCGCTGCCATCGGGCCGTGGCAGGTGCCGGGCCATCCAGGCCTCGAATCCCCCCAGCCACTGCGCATCGCGCAGGCGCAGGTTCTCATGGCTGATTCGTTGCGACCGGGTCAGCAGGGAATAGGCAAACTGCTCGATCGGCATGTCGGTGTAACGCGTCACGTTCTCGAACCACTCGGTCGAATTGCGCGCCGCATTCTGGATCTTGAGCACCTCGACACTGCGCCGGTCTTCGTATTGCTGCAACACCACCTGCATGTCCGGGTTCTCGCCCGCTGCGCCAAATGTTCTGGCCAGATCGATCGCATCCTCGAGCGCCAGCTTGGTGCCGCTGCCGATCGAGAAGTGCGCGGTGTGCGCGGCATCGCCCATCAACACAACCGGTACCCGGCCGTGGGGCAGGTCCAGCTGATGCACCCAGGTCTTGCACATCACCCGCGGGAAACGGATCCAGTTGGCCGAACCACGCAAATGGGTGGCGTTGTTGATCAGCGCATGGCCACCGAGGTACCTGGCAAACAGGCGCTCGCAGAAGGCCACCGACTGCTCCGGTTCCATGTGCTGCAGGCCATGCGCTTCCCACACCTCCTGGGGCGTCTCGACGATGAAGGTCGAGGTCTTGTCATCGAATTTGTAGGCATGTGCCTGGAACCAGCCATGTTCGGTCTGCTCGAATGCGAAGGTGAACGCATCGAAGGTCTTGTGGGTACCGAGCCAGACAAAGCGGCACTGGCGGTTGTCGATATCGGGCTGGAACACGTCGGCATACCGGGTGCGGATGCGGCTGTTGAGTCCGTCGCAGGCAATCACCAGGTCGGCCTGGTATTCGGTCGCCAGCGCCTGGTCATCCGCCACATCCTTCTCGAATACCAGCTCCACCCCGACCTGCAGGCAGCGTTCCTGCAGAATGTTGAGCAAATGCTTGCGGCCAATGCCGCAGAAGCCGTGTCCACCCGAACGCACGCTGCGCCCGCGCAAGAAAACCTCGATGTCGTCCCAGTGGTTGAGCGCATCAGCAATCAGCGCGCCGCTGGTCGGATCGGCCTGCCGCAGGTTGTCCAGCGTCTGGTCCGACAGCACCACGCCCCAGCCAAAGGTATCGAACGGCCGGTTGCGCTCGACCACGACCACCCGATGGGCCGGGTCCTGCTGCTTCATCAGCAGCGCGAAGTACAGGCCGGCCGGACCGCCGCCGATGCATATGATGTTCATGGAAAAATAGTTTACGCTTAAACTAAATGCTGTCAAGCCTTCTCCCGACCGTGTCCCGACGGCCAGCGCGGCCCATCGCCGCTATCCGCACGCTTGCGCGTCAGGGTCTATCGCATGGGCGGTTGACGAATCCTGTGACGCTGGCAGAATTTGCCGACATGGAACAGTTGATCCGAAGTGCCGAGTTGCAACTCGCGCGCCTGAAAGTCCCGCTGACCCTGCGACTGCCCGGCGGACGAATGGTCGGCGCCAGTCCGGCCAAGGTGACACTGGAGTTTTCGCGCTGGCCGGCAGTGGCAATGCTGGCAGCGGGCCAGATCGGCAAGATCGCCGAAGGTTTTGTCGAAGATCGCATCCGCATCCAGGGTGCAATGCGCGACGTCATGAACGTCGCGGCACACCTGCTGCCTGGCTCACCGGTTCCAGAGCACAGCAGCGTGTGGCAACGTATCTGGCGCCGCACACGGTCGGCGGCTTTCCATTCGATCGAACGCGATGCCGCGCAGATCCAGTTCCACTACGACGTCAGTGACGCGTTCTACGCCCTTTGGCTGGACCCCCGACGGGTCTACTCCTGCGCCTATTTCGCCGATGACGTTATGACACTGGCACAGGCACAGGAGGCCAAGCTTGACCATGTCTGCCGCAAGCTGATGCTGCGTCCCGGCCAACGGTTTCTGGACATCGGCTCCGGCTGGGGTGCCCTGCTGATGTGGGCGGCCGAGCATTACGGCGTCGATGCCACCGGCATCACCCTGTCCCGCAACCAGCATGCCCATGTGACGCAGTTGATTGCGGACAAGGGCCTGCAATCGCGCGTACGGGTGTTGCTGTGCGACTACCGCGACCTGCCGGTCACGCCGGGCTACGACAAGGTGGCATCGATCGGCATGATCGAGCACGTGGGCCAGGCCAATCTGGGCGCCTATTTCCAGAAGATCCATGCCTTGCTCGTGCCAGGCGGAATGGTGCTCAACCATGGCATCACCGCGGCCAGCCCGCAGGCCGGGCAGCTGGGTGCGGGCATCGGCGATTTCATCGAGAAATACATCTTTCCGGGTGGCGAGTTGCTGCATGTCAGCCACCTGCTGCGAGAAGGCGCCACGGCCGGTCTCGAAATGCTCGATACCGAAAACCTGCGCCCCCATTACGGCCGCACCTTGTGGGCCTGGTCCGATGCACTGGAGTCGCAACTTGGCGCGGCTTTGGTGGCGTTGCGCTCCAACGGCAGTTCGCCGGCGCAGGCCGAGCGGGTGTTGCGCGCCTACCGGCTGTACCTGGCCGGCAGCGCAATGAGTTTCGAACGTGGCTGGTTGTCGCTGCACCAGATGCTGGCGGCCCGGCCGGCAGGGGAAAACCGGTTCAACAAACCACCGGGCGCACAATCACCCTATCCGTTCACGCGCCGCTATATGTACGCGTGAGCCATTCGTCCGCTACTGGTGCGGCCTTTTCACATGAACCACCGCCCCGAGACTGCCACATGCTGTACATCTTCAAATCCAAAGCCGCCGGCGACCTGATCCTGTTGCAGGCCAATGGCGAACGCATTCTTCAGATCATCGGCAAGGAGCCAGGACCCAAGGGCATCATCCTGCCCGAGCAGATGCCAGCGGCCATCGCCGCGCTGGAGAAAGCCATCGCCAACGCCCAGACGCCTGCCGAGAAATCCGACGAACCCGACGCTGAAAACGCGGTTGCGGCAGCCGAGCGGGTCACGCTGCGCCAGCGCGCCGTGCCTTTCATCGACATGCTCCAGCGTTGCCAGGCGGCCGGCAAGGAAATCGTCTGGGGCGTCTGAGGCACCGGGTCCATGCGCGGGCGCTTCACCCGATGCATGGCACCAGGCGTCGATCGACAGGCCAGCGACTTGCCGCCCAGGGGCGGAACTGCCTTCGCGTCAGTCTGCAAACTGCTTGGCCGCCTCGATCACCGGCTTGAGCTTGGCGATCTCCGCCGCGACAAAGGCCTTGTGGGCCGCGGGCTCGACCCGGTTATCCGTCACGACCAATGCACCCAGCGCTTCCTGCTTCTTGACGAAGTCCGGGTCTTTGAGCGCGATCCTGAGCGCGTCATTGAGCTGCTTGAGCACCGGCGCAGGCGTACCCTTGGGTGCGTACAGGCCATGCCAGACCGTCAGGCTGAATCCCTTGAGCCCCATTTCGTTGAGGGTCGGATAGTCCTTGAGCAACTTGTGGCCGGACAGCGGCTTGGCCGTCGTCACGGCGTAGGCCTTGACCCGGCCAGCCTCGATTTGCTGCGTGGTGTTGGTGGTCTGGTCACACATCAGATCGACCTGTCCGCCAAGCAACGCATTCATGGCCGGCGCGGTGCCGCCATAAGGAATCGTTGTCATCGCCTCGGTGGCCTTGACCGCCGACTGCCACATCAGGCTGCAAAGATGCGATGCCGAGCCCAGGCCGGCATGCGCAATATTGAGCTTGCCCGCATTGGCCTTGATGTAGTTCTCGAAATCACGGTAGGTGTTGGCCGGCAGCTGTGGTTTGCCGATCAGCGTCATCGGCACTTCGTTGACCAAGCCCAGGTATTCGAAATCCTCCAGTGGCTTGTACTGGATCTTCTTGTACAAGGCCGGTGTTGCGGCCATGCCGATATGGAACAGCAAAAGCGTATGGCCGTCCGGTGCCGCACGCGCGACCTTGGTCGCCCCGATGGTGCCGCCGGCGCCAGCCGTGTTCTCCACGACAAAATTGACATTTCCACCCATGGCCTTGCGCATGGCCTCGCCAAGCTGGCGCGCCACAAGATCGGTTGGACCGCCAGCGGCAAATGGCACGACGATAGCGATCGGGCGCGAGCCGGGAAACGTCTGGGCGTTGGCCAGCAGGGATGTGGCCGCAACAGCGATTGCAATGAGTCGTTTCATGGATGGAGCACCAATTTGAAGTAGAAGAAAGTCTAGCGAGTCTGCCGCAGCGGCATATCAAGGTAAGTACCAATAGCAAATGCGGCTGGTGTGCCGCCGGTCGGCGCGCCGCACTCACTTGTAGCTGCGTGCGTCCTCGATCACCTTGCCGTCATTGGGCAGCGAACCCGGCAGCACCAGCTCCACGTCGCCGCGCAGCTTGGTCACCTCGCGAATTGCCAGGCCGATTTTCTCGATCAGGCTGTCCGGTCCGCTGCAATTGGTTTCAACTTGAAGTGTCATTGCATCGTTGGCCATCTCGCCGCTGACCACCAGCCTTGCCTTGACGACTTCCGGAAAGCGCCGGGCAATCGCGTGCACCTGTCCCGGATGGACGAACATGCCGCGGATCTTGGTGGTCTGGTCGGCCCGGCCCATCCAGCCTTTGATGCGGTGGTTGGTGCGCCCGGTCGGGCAGGTGCCGGGCAAAATTGCGCTCAGGTCGCCGGTGCCAAAACGGATCAGCGGGTAGGTCGGGTTGAGCACGGTCACCACCAGCTCGCCGACCTCGCCATCGGGAACCGGCTCACCCGTGCCCGGACGCACGATCTCGACGATCACCGACTCGTCCAGCACCAGGCCTTCGCGTGCGCTGGTTTCATAAGCAACCAGCCCCAGGTCGGCGGTTGCAAAACACTGGTAGCCGTGAATGCCACGCTCCAGAAACCAGTCGCGCAGGCTGGGCGTAAAGGCCTCGCCGCCGAACATTGCCTTGCCGACACCGGGCAAGTCCACGCCCATGGCAGCGGCCTTCTCGACAATGATCTTGAGAAAACTCGGGGTGCCGATATATCCGGCCGGGCGCAGTTCAGCCATCGCCTGCACCTGCTGCTCGGTCTGGCCGGTGCCGGCGGCGAACACGGTACATCCCAGCGCGTGCGCGCCAGTCTCCATCATCGAGCCGGCGGGAACGAAGTGGTAGCTGAAGCTGTTGTGAATCAGTTCGCCAGGGCGGAACCCGGCCGCAAATATCGCGCGGGCCAGGCGCCAGTAATCCTTGGCCGTCCCTTCGGGTTCGTAGATCGGCCCCGGGCTGGCAAACACCCGCGGCATGTCGGCACCATATCGCACAGCTGCAAACCCGCCAAATGCAGATTGCGCACGTTGCGCCTGCTGGCGCTCGAGCAGTTCGTGCTTGCGCGTCACCGGCAAAGCCGCCAGCGCCGCGCGGCTGGTGACGGAAAACGCGTCCAGACCCTGCAGGATCTCGGCAAATGCCGGACTATGGGTTTGCGCATGCGCTACATGGGTCGGCAAGGCAGCCATCAGAGCGGCCTCACGCTCACCCGGTTCGCGGGTTTCCAGGGCGTCGTAACTTGAGTTCATGGGATCAGGGCCATTGTTGGTAGGACTTGGCAATTTCTGGGAGAGCTGCTGCACCATGGTGCCGCTACGCCACTGCGCCATTCATATCCGGATAGTGGCGAGGCGCTGACTTACGCCAGCCAGCGTTTGCGACGCTTGTAACTCTTGACATCCTTGAACGATTTGCGCTCACCCCCACCCATGCCCAGATAGAACTCCTTGACGTCCTCGTTGTCGCGCAGATCCTTGGCCACGCCATCCATCACGACGCGGCCGCTCTCCATGATGTAGCCATAGTCGGCGTACTTCAATGCCATGTTGGTGTTCTGCTCGGCGAGCAGAAAGGTGACCTTCTCCTTGGTGTTGAGGTCGCGCACGATGTTGAACACCTCTTCGACCAGCTGCGGCGCAAGGCCCATCGACGGCTCGTCGAGCAGCACCATGCTCGGGTTGGCCATCAGCGCGCGGCCAATGGCGCACATCTGCTGTTCGCCGCCCGATGTATAGGCCGCCTGCGAGGTACGACGGGTCTTGAGACGCGGGAAATAGGTGTAGACCTTCTCCAGGTTGCGCGCGATCTCGGCCTTGTCCTTGCGGGTGTAGGAACCGGTCATCAGGTTCTCCTCGATCGTCAGGTGCGCAAAGCAGTGGCGACCTTCCATCACCTGCACCACGCCCCGTTGCACCAGGTCCGACGGAGAGCGGTTCTCGATGCGTTCGCCACGCAATTCGATGGAGCCCTTGGTGACTTCGCCCCGCTCACCCTTGAGAAGGTTGGAAATGGCGCGCAGCGTGGTGGTCTTGCCGGCGCCGTTGCCGCCAAGAATGGCCACGATGCGGCCCTCGGGCACCTGCAGCGACACACCCTTGAGCACCAGGATCACATGGTTGTAGATGACCTCTATGCCATTGACGTCGAGAACGATGTTGGGAGTACTCATGGGCAGATCCGGTAAAACTTCTGGAAACCAACGCAAGGGCCGGGTCCGCCGACCCTTGCGTTGATGGCCCGTGCGGGCCACCAGGAGATCGTGCACAAGCGCGCGCGCACGATCAGGCCGCCATCAGGACTGGCAATCCGCGCCGGTACGGCGGGTGAGTTTTTTCTCGGCCGCGTACTTGTCGGCAGCTGCCTTGACCATCGGCTTGATGATCTGCTGATCGGCCTGCAACCAATCCGACGTGAACTGCCATTTGCTGCCATCCCAGGTATGGATACGTGCCCAGCTCGATCCCATATGGTCAAAGCAGCTGGTCGATATCGGCCGCATCACGCCCTTGAATCCCAGCGCATCGAGTTTGGCCTGCGTCAGGTTCAGGTTCTCGAATCCCCAGCGCGCCTGTTCGGCGGACATCCATTTGCCCTTGCCGAATCGCTCCTGGGCTGCACGCACACCTTCGACAGCCATCATCGCGCTCATGGCGCCGCGCATGTACAGGACCTGCCCGACTTCTTCCTTCGGCCCGGTGCCCTGGCCCTTGCCATGGACCTTCTGCAGAATTTCCTTGACCACCGCCGAATCGGGCTCGGCGCCATGCTGCATGGTCACGGCGTTGTAGCCCTTGGCGCCCATGCCCACGTCCTTCACATCGGGTTCGGCACCCGACCACCAGACGCCGTACATCTTCTCGCGCGGATATCCGGTCGCCTGCGCTTCCTTGATGGCGGTCGAATTCATGACGCCCCAGCCCCACAACAGCACATAGTCAGGGCGGCTCTGGCGGATCTGCAACCAGGTCGACTTCTGCTCGATGCCAGGTGCCGTGACCGGCAACAGCTGCAAATCGAAACCATGGGTGGCGGCGCGCTCCTGCAGCACCGGGATCGGCTCCTTGCCATACGGGCTGTCGTGGTAGACCAGCGCGATCTTCTTGCCCTTGAGTTTGGCCAGGCCACCCTCCTTGATGCCGATCTGCTGGATCAGCGCATCCGCCGCAAGCCAGTAGGTTCCGGCCAGCGGGAAGTTCCATTTGAAGATGCCGCCATCCTGGGACTCGCTGCGGCCATAACCGGCCGTGATCAGCGGAATCTTGTCTACCGGAGCCTTTTCGGTCAACGCAAAGGTGATGCCGGTGGACAAGGGCTGGAACACCGTGGCACCACCGTGCTTGCCCTTGAGGCGCTCGTAACACTCGACGCCACGCGCCGTGTCGTAGCCGGTGTCGCATTCCTCATAAATGATCTTGACCCCGTTGATGCCGCCGCGCGCATTGACCAGCTTGAGGTAATCGGCATAACCATTCGCCCAAGGCACACCGTTGGGCGCATAAGCGCCGGTCCGGTACGGCAGGCCAGGGAAAAACTGCTCTTGCGCCTGGGCCATCGCCGAAGGCGATACCAGCATGGCCGAGACGGCCATGCATGCCACAGACGCTGCAACTATCAGGTTCCTCGTCTTCATTGCTCTGTCTCCTTCTAAAAATCACACAAACACATAGACCACCATCGCCGAACCCTTGACGTCAACCCCCACTGGCATCGCTGCATTACCTGCGGTATGCAGCAACATTGCCAATGCCCGATGCCGGCAGGGGCTGTATCTCAATGCGGAAAGGGCCAAAGCCGCAACTTCTGCTTGCCAATGCTCCACAAGCGCGCCAGCCCGTGTGGCTCGACGATCAGGAACCAGACGATCAATGCGCCAAAGACCATGAACTCGGCATGCGACACCGCAGCAGTGGAAATGTCGACCCCGATCAACGCGCCAACCCACGGAAGAAACTGATTCAGAAAGATCGGCAAAACGACAATGAAAGCCGCTCCGAAGAAACTGCCCATGATGGAGCCCAGGCCACCGATGATGACCATGAAAAGCAGCTGGAACGAACGGTCGATCGAGAACGCCGCCGGCTCCCATGAGCCCAGGTGCACGAAACCCCACAAGCCTCCGGACACGCCAATGATGAAGGAGCTGACCGCGAACGCGCTGAGCTTGGCGTACATCGGGCGGATGCCGATCACCGCGGCCGCGACGTCCATGTCGCGGATCGCCATCCATTCGCGGCCGATGGCCGAACGCACCAGGTTCTTGGCAAGCAGTGCGAACACCACCAGAAAACCCAGGCAGAGCAGGTATTTGTCGACGGGCGTATTGATCGTCCAGCCCAGAATCTGCAGATTGGACACCGACACGGAGCCCGACGCATTGTTGTTGGTGAACCAGCCCACGCGCAGAAACGCCCAGTCGCAGAAGAACTGCGCTGCCAATGTTGCCACCGCCAGGTACAGACCCTTGACGCGCAGGCTCGGAATGCCGAAGAAGATTCCCACCAGCGTGGCAAAGAAGCCCCCTGACAACAACGCCAGCAACAGCGGCATGCCATCGATACGGATCTGTGTGTTGTAGGCCGCATACGCACCCACCGCCATGAAGGCCCCTGAACCGAGCGATATCTGGCCGCAGTACCCAACCAGGATGTTGACGCCCAACGCCGCCAGCGACAGGATCAGAAACGGAGTCATGATCGCGCGCAGCATGTATTCGTCAAGCAGCAACGGCACCCCGATGAACGCAAATGCGATCAGCGCCAGGATCGCCCAGCGGTCCTGTGCGATCGGGAAGATCTGCTGATCCGCCCGGTAGCTGGTCTTGAACTGGCCGTTTTCTCTGTAGAACATGAATGTGGCTCTCGATATCTGTGGGGTTCGTTGACGCGGCTCAGACCCGGTCGATGATCTTCTCGCCGAACAGGCCTTGCGGGCGGAACAGCAGGAACACCAGCGCCAGCACGTAGGCGAACCAGATCTCGATACCGCCACCGACAAAGGGGCCGAGATAAACCTCCGACAATTTTTCGCCGACACCGATGATCAGGCCCCCAATGATGGCCCCGGGTACCGAAGTCAGGCCGCCCAGAATGATCACCGGCAAGGCCCGCAATGCGACCGTGGTCAACGAAAACTGCACGCCGAGCTTGGATCCCCAGATCACCCCGGCAACCAGCGCGGTGATGCCGGCAACGAACCAGACGATGACCCAGATCCGGCTCAGGCCAATGCCGATCGACTGTGCCGCCTGGTGGTCGTCGGCGACGGCGCGCAGTGCGCGACCCGTGCTGGTTTTCTGGAAGAACAGCGACAAGGCGGCCACCAGCAAGGCTGCCACGCAGGCTGCGTACACATCTTCCAGGCTGACCAGGACGCCACCCGGGAACACGTTATCGAACAGGAATACCGGGTCCTTGGGCATTCCGACATCGATCTGGTAGATATTGCTGCCAAAGATGGTCTGACCGAGTCCGTCGAGGAAATACGTGATGCCCAGCGTGGCCATCAGCAGCGTCACACCCTCCTGGTTGACCAGGTGGCGCAACACCAGGCGCTCGATCAGCCAGGCCAGCACGAACATCACGACCGCGGACAGCGCGAACGCGATCACGTTGCCCAGAAGCTTGCTGTCGATGCCGAACCAGCCGGGCACCCACTGCGAGAAGCGGGCCATCGCCAGGGCTGCGAACAGCACCATTGCGCCCTGGGCAAAGTTGAACACGCCCGAGGCCTTGAAGATCAGCACGAAGCCCAGCGCGACCAGCGAATACAACATGCCGGCCATCAGGCCGCCGATGAAGGTTTCAATGAAAAATGCCATGTCGTTCAGTCTCCGCGCTCAGTGGCTGGTGCCCAGATAGGCACTGATGACTTCTTCGTTGTTGCGCACCTCGTCCGGGGTGCCGTCACCGATCTTCTTGCCATAGTCGAGCACCACGACGCGGTCGGAGATGTCCATCACCACACCCATGTCGTGTTCGATCAGCACGATGGTGGTGCCGAACTCGTTGTTCACGTCCAGGATGAAACGGCTCATGTCCTGCTTCTCTTCCATGTTCATGCCGGCCATCGGCTCGTCGAGCAGCAGCACCTGCGGCTCCATGGCCAGCGCGCGTCCCAGATCGACCCGTTTCTGCAAGCCGTACGGCAACTGGCCCACCGGCGTCTTGCGATAGGCCTGGATTTCGAGAAAGTCGATGATGTTTTCGACGAATGCACGGTGGGCTTCCTCCTCGCGCTGCGCCGGACCGATCCGCAGGGCCTGCAGGAACAGGTTGCTCTTGATGCGCAAATTGCGCCCGGTCATGATGTTGTCGATCACGCTCATGCCCTTGAACAGCGCCAGATTCTGGAACGTGCGCGCAATGCCCATCTCCGCCACCTGGCGGCTGCTCATGTGCCTGAAGCTCTGGCCTCGGAAGGTGATGGAGCCTTCTTGCGGCTGGTAGACGCCGTTGATGCAGTTGAGCATCGAACTCTTGCCCGCACCGTTGGGCCCGATGATGGCCCGCACCTCATGCTCACGCACGTCGAACGAGATATCGGTGAGCGCATTGACGCCGCCAAATCGCAAGCTGATGTTCTGCACCGCCAGGACGACTTCGCCCACCGGCTTTGCGCCGGACGCAACTGCCGCGCCTGGCGCCTGCCCGGGTTTCGCGGCCTGGCTCATGCTGCGGCCTTCACCGGGGTAAAGGTCCTGGTGTCCTCGATCTTCAACGTCGCGCTGACGCTGCCGCTGCGTCCGTCCTCGAACTTGACCACCGTCTCGATGAACTGCTCCGATTTGCCGCCATACAGGGCGTCGATCAAAGGCTGGTACTTGTCGGCGATGAATCCGCGGCGGACCTTGTTGGTGCGCGTGAGTTCTCCATCATCGGCGTCGAGTTCCTTGTGCAACACCAGGAAGCGGCTGATCTGGCTGCCGGCCAGAAGTTCGTCGACCGACAGATCGGCGTTGACCTTCTCGATGCTGTCCTTGATCAAGGCGTAGACCTCGGGTTTTTGCGCCAGGTCGGTATATCCGGCATACGCCAGGTTGCGTCGCTCGGCCCAGTTGCCCACGGCATCCATATCGATATTGATCATCACACAGACCTTGTCGCGGCCGTCGCCATACGCCACGACCTCCTTGATGTAAGGGAAGAACTTGAGCTTGTTTTCGACGTACTTGGGGGCAAACATGGCGCCATCGTTGGCCCCGCCCTTGATCCGCCCCACGTCCTTGACCCGGTCGATGATCTTGAGGTGCCCGTGCGCATCCAGAAACCCGGCGTCGCTGGTGTGGTACCAGCCGTCCGCCGTCAGCACCTCGGCCGTCGCCGTCGGGTTCTTGAAATACTCCTTGAGCAGCCCCGGCGACTTGACCAGGATCTCTCCGTTGTCGGCCACCTTGATCTCGACGCCGGCAATCGGCATTCCCACGGTATCGGCGCGTGCAGCATTGTCCGGTTGCAGGCAGACGAACACCGCGGTCTCGGTGGACCCGTAAAGCTGCTTGAGGTTGACGCCGATGGAACGGTAGAACTGGAACAGATCCGGTCCGATCGCCTCGCCGGCGGTATAGGCTACCCGGACCCGGCTCAGACCCAGGTTGTTGCGCAGCGGTCCGTAAACCATCCAGTCGCCCAGGCCGTACAGCAACCGGTCCATCAGGCCCATGGGTTTGCCGTCCATGCGGTCGGGGCCGACGCGCCGGGCCAGCGCCATGAAGGCGTGGAACATCTTGCGCTTGAGCGCGCTGGCATCCTCCATCCGGATCATGACGCTGGTGAGCAGGCCTTCAAACACCCGCGGCGGCGCGAAATAGTAGGTCGGACCGACCTCCTTGAGGTCGATCGTGACCGTGGCCGCCGACTCGGGGCAATTGACCACGTAGCCACAGGCCAGCCACTGCGCGTAACTGAAGATGTTCTGCCCGATCCAGGCCGGCGGCAGATAGGCCAGCACTTCCTCGTTCTCGGTCAGCTTGTCGAAATCGGCGCCGGCCCGCGCCCGGTCGAGCAGGCTGTCATGGGTGTGCACCACCCCCTTGGGATTGCCGGTAGTACCCGATGTGAAGAACATCGCGGCCACGTCATCGGGCTTGGCCAGTTCGACCTGCTGCCGAAAAAAGTCCGGATGCTGGCCGGCAAAGGCCTTGCCTGCGGCCAGCAGTTCGTCGATCGACGCCAGTCCGGGTTCGTCGTAGTCGCGCAGTCCGCGCGGATCGTCGAAAAAGACATGGCCCAGTTGCGGGCACAACACGCGGATCTCGAGCAGCTTGTCGACCTGTTCCTGGTCTTCGGCAAACGCGAACGCCACGTCGGCGTTGTTGATCGGGAATACGCATTCGGCCGCCACTGCATCCTGGTACAACGGGATCGGCACCGCGCCAAGCGCCTGCACGGCCAGCATCGTGGCATACAGGCGCGGGCGGTTGGAACCCACCACCACCATATGGTCATCACGGCGCAGCCCCGCCTGGTGCAGGCCACACGCGATGTGCTCAACCAGCGTGCAAAGATCAGCCCAGTACAAGGCCTGCCAGATGCCGAATTCCTTCTCGCGCATGGCCGTGGCCCGCGGCCTTTCGCCAGCGTGTTTGAGCAGCAATCGGGGAAACGTGGTCTGCAAAGCAGTCTCCTGGCAATCGTTGCGGCTCGTGCGGGGCGCCTCTCGCGCCGGGCAAGGCCGGAACTTGTCTTGT
>JAGPBF010000086.1 GCA_018063505.1 Rhodoferax sp. | reverse complement strand
CCATCTGCCATGCCAACCACCAACTACCTCCAGCAAAAAGAAGACCTCACCGCCGCATTGCGCTGGGCCGCCAGGCTCGGGCTCAGCGAAGGTGTCTGCAACCATTTCTCGCTCGAGGTGGCACCAGACCGTTACCTGATCAATCCGCAAGGTCTGTCCTGGGAAGAGGTCTGTGTCAAGGACATGCTGCTGATCAACGGCCAGGGCTCGATCATCGAAGGGCGGCACGGCCTGGAGCCGTCGGCGTTTTTCATCCATTCATGGATCCATCGGCTCAATCCGCAGGCCAAGGCGATCCTGCACACGCACATGCCCTACGCCACGGCGCTGACGCTGGTGCAAGGGGGCCGGTTGTTGTGGAGCCATCAGAACGCGTTGCGCTTCTGGGGCCAGGTCGGTTACGACGAGGTTTATGGAGGCATTGCACTGGACGCAGCCGAAGGCGAACGCATCGCTCGGGCGATGACGGGCAACCGGGTGATGTTCATGGCCAGTCATGGCGTCACGGTGACCGGCGCGACCATGGCCTGGGCGTTCGACGATCTGTATTACCTCGAGCGTGCCTGCATGCACCAGTGCCTGGCCACGCAGTCGGCCGGTGGCCGGCCGTTGCGCAGCATTTCAGATGCCGACTGCCAGGCGGTGTCGGCGCAGATCGAAGGCGAACGGGCCCAGAGCGACCACTATTTCGCGGCGATCAAGCGCTTGCTGGACCGGGACCAGCCGCAGTGGCGCGCGCTTGATTGACAGACAAATCCGCAGGAGTCGTTTGATCGACCCCAGACACACGTGATCACCTGCGTGCGGCCAATGCCATTCGTGCCGCGCCCGCCATCACACGGCAACCGGCAGCCTGGCACATAGTGCTTCTATCGCAGCTGGCGTGCGCGCCACACCCAGCATGTAGCGGTCGGGCCGCACCATCACGGCCACCACCTTGTTCTCGCTCAGCCACACAGACAAGGCAGGGTCTGCGGCGTCGACCAGCTTCACGCGGGCACGCAGCAACAGTTCCCTCACCGCTTCGGGCGCCGCCGCCAGCGACCGCGGATGCATGATCAGCGCAAACCGCGCGCCAACCGTGTCGTCGAGCCATTCGCCGTTACGCAGGCGCGGCTGCGGAAACGGGCGCCGGGTGAACGGGTCCGTCGGGTCGAGCGTGTCGAGCCGGCCCAGCGCGGACGGCGGCAGTTCCACTACCTGGGGCTCTCCCGCGCGAAAGCGGGCATCGCGGTCTGCAGCCTGCTGCTTGTCGGTGGTCTGGATGATGGTGCCCAGCCGCACCGCCAGCTCGATCAGTGCCTGCACATGCGGCGCGCGTTCTGCCTCGTAGCTGTCGAGCAGATCCGCCTGCGCACCGTCACGCAGCACCGCGGCCAGCTTCCAGCCCAGGTTGGCAGCATCGCGGATACCGGCGCACATGCCCTGCCCCAGAAACGGCGGAGTCTGGTGGCAAGCGTCACCCGCCAGCAGCAGGCGATTCTTGCGCCAGCCATGCGCCAGCACGGAATGAAAGGTGTAGATCGCCGCACGCTCCAAGGTCGCGTCTTGCGGCGTCACCCATGGCGCGACCAGCTCCCACAATTTCGCCGGCTTGACCAGTTCGGCCGGGTCGTCGCCGGGCAGGACCATGATCTCCCAGCGGCGCCGGTTGCCCACCACATTGCAACAGGTCATCGGGCGTGCCGGGTCACACACCTGCACGGTATACGCCGGCAGGTCCAGTTCGCGTTGCAGCAATACATCAAACACCAGCCAGGGCTGGCGCAGTCCCAGGTCGACCATCTCGCTGCCCATGTGGGCGCGCACCGCCGAACGCGCGCCGTCGCATCCCACGACATACTTCGCGGCAAAGGCCAGGTCCGCGCTGCTGGCAAGATCGTACGCGCCCAGTTGCACCTGGCCTTCGGCCTCTGTGATGCTGCGCAGCTCATGGCGCAGCATCACATGGACACGGGGGTAACGCGCCAGACCGTCACGCAGCAGCGCCTCGAGTTGCGGCTGGTGGAAGTAGTAGCTGTTGGCGCAGCCATGCGGGCCCAAAGCCGCTGCGCCGCCCCGAACGAACAGGGTTTCGCCTTGCGCATCGACGAAGTGCATGCCTTCGAGCCCGGGCCTGGCAATGGCCAGCACCGCATCGCGCAGGCCGATGCCCTGGAAGACCCGCATCACTTCGCCGTCAAAATGGATGGCACGCGGCAATGCATGGATGCCCGCTTCCTTCTCCAGCACCAGTACCGACAAGCCCGCGACGCCGAGCAGGTTGGCCAGTACCGCACCGGTCGGTCCGAGGCCGACGATGGCCACGTCGTAAATGGCGGGTGTGCTCATTTCCCCCCGTCCCGCTGGTCCTCCTGCATCCGGCGCGCAACGCCAGACTGCCACTGTTCCCGACCCATGAAGTTCGGATAACGCCGGGCGATTGCCTCGGCCTTGGCCATGATGTCCTCATCGGACAAGCCCAGGTCGACCGGCTCGCGCAGCGGCTGTGTGCAATACCAGGGTGTGTCGATGAAGATCTCGATGCGATTGCCTTCGGGATCACGGCAATACACCGACACCGCGTTGCCGTGCGTGACGGACTGCATGTCCGTCGCGCCTTCGGCGATCAGCCGGGATCGGTATGTGCGCAGTGTCGCCAGCGCGTCGACGCGAAATGACAGCTGGTTGATCGGGTTGAAACCGGCATCTGCGGGTCTCCCGGACGCCAGCACGATCTGGTGATGTTCACGCGGGTCGCGACTCAGAAAAACAAGCTGGACTGCTCCGAGATCCCCTGAATCGGTTTGCGTGAAGCGCAGTGCCCGCATGTAAAAAGCCGCCATGCGCGGCAGATCGGTCACGTAAAAACCCAGGTGGCTTAATTGCAGGTCCCCCGTCGTCAAAGCGTCCAAGATAGATTCTCCGGGTGGCACACCAGTGGCGTCCATTGTGGACAGGCACATGGGCAAAGGTGCACGGGGTGTCAAAACATGGGAATCGCGGGGCGCAATGTTGCGCAGTGGCAGCTAGCTGGAGATGTAGGTCTGCAACTGCGCAATGGTCTGCTCGTGGTCGGAAATGATGTCGTCCATGATGTCGCGGATCGAGATCATGCCAAGAACCTTGCCGCTGTCGACCACCGGCAGGTGGCGGATCTTGTACTGGCTCATCAAGGCCATGCATTCGCGGGTACCGGTCTTGGGTGCGACGGTGATGACATTCGCCGTCATGATTTCCGAGATCGGCGTCTCGCGCGAGTTCTTGCCTTGCAGCGCCACCTTGCGTGTGTAGTCGCGTTCGGACAATACGCCCACCAGCTTCTCCCCTTCCATCACCAGCATGGCGCCCACGCCATGGTCAGACAGCAGTTTCAGACCGTCGAACACCATCACGTCGGGACCCACCTTGTAAAGCGGTGCGGATTCGCGCTTGCGCAAAAGTTCAACAATCGGTTTCATGATGCCTCCAGTCCTTGCGATCGAGCCAAGTCCAGTGTAGCCAAACTGCGGCGCTGTGCACAGCGACCGAAGTCAGATGGCCGGCGCATCAGCGCGGTGGTCGAAATCCGAGCCGCGCCTTGTCGCGCAAGGTGTGCAACAGGCCCATTTCCTTTTCGCTCAGGACCAGTGGCCGGGTGGCCGGAGTGTCGCCATAGATCAGCCCGGCGGGCTTGTCCGCCAGCGTGATCGGCAACAGCACCAGCGATCGGGCCTGGCCCAGCTTTCGGAACCACGGCGGCAGGCGTTCGCTGACGCGCGCCAGGCCGGTATCGGCAATCAGCATGTCGGAGCCGCGCACGCACACCGCATGGAAAAGATCGGTCGAGCCCGCTGTCAGCGGCACATGGAAGGCCTGCACCAGCGCGTCGACTCCCGGGCCCACGCCGAATCGTCCGGTCAGGGCTTCGGCTTTCGGGTCGCGCATGCAGAACACCGCATGCGACAAGGCCATGCTGCGATGCATGGCCAGCAGCACCATTTGCAGAACATCGGCCAGGGCCTTGCCCTCGCCCAGGGCCTTGTCGATATCAGCGATCGCGGCACCCAGTTTTTCGTCCAGCGGCCGGGCCTGCGCCATGGCGGCATCGAGCGCCGGCATGGCGGGCACACTGGAGGCAGTTGCTGCTGTGGACACGGCCGGCGCACCCACTGCGCGTGCGCCAGCTTTCGCGTTCGCGGGCTGCGCATGGGCAGCTTGCAGCGGCCGCAACATGCTGGCGGCAGCACTGCCGGGAAGGACTTGCAACTCCATCAGCGCGGCCAGTTCAATGAGTTTCCAGCGCGCACGCTCCATCGCCTGCCGGATCTCGTCGGGTGTCTTGCCGATCGCCCGCGCGAACATGGTCAATACCTGCTCCACGCGAACCGCCTGAACAGCCGGTTCCGCATGCAGCAGCATATCGGCTAGCTGGTTGGACGCCAGCGTCGTCCAGCGCAGCCGCTCCTGCCTGTCGGGGACGGTACGCGCAGGCGGATCACCTGCGGGCTTGTGCATGTAGCGCCGGATGTCTGGTGGCAGGTCCCAGATCCTGGCAACCCCCAGACCCAGCGCCTGGTACGACAGGCCCAGCACACGGGTTGACGCGCTGTCCTCGGTCAACTTGCCCGCACCTGTGTGGACCAGTGCCTGTACCTTTGCCGCCTCCAGCGAAAAGTAGTACATGGCCAGCAGACGTCCCAGATCCTGGAACATCGCGCCGATGAACGCCTCCTCGCCATCGCGGCTGTCGGAGCCGATTTCGCGCGCAATCGATGCTGCCATCAACGCGCGCAGGAACTCCTGGGTCAGCACCTGGGCGTGGGCCTTGTCCTGCATGCCTTCGAGCAAGGCCAGGCCCATGGCCATGTTGCGCACCCCGTTGAAGCCGATCAAGGTGACGGCCCGCGAAATCGACGAGATGCCGCCCCCGCGCGCGTAGTAGGCACTGTTGACGATTCGCAGCAATTTGTTGGACAGCGCCACGTCCTTGAGGATCTCGTCGGCCACTGCACCGACACTTTCGGTGTCCGACGCGACCATCGCCTGGATGCGTGAGACCGCATGGGTCATGGCCGGAAAGTCTTCGTTATCCTGCATGCGGCGCAGCAGGCGCTCCATCGCATCTTCTTCGGCGGCTGGCGCCGCCACAGGCCGTGCCGGTGCGGGACCCGCGGTCGGCGCAAACCACTGCGCAAGTTGCTCGCGAAAATGGTGCGCAGTGGCATGGCGCCTTGCCGTATCGCGCGTTACGGCCGCCTGCACGATGGTGCGCAGCGCGTCGTCCGCGCCCAGGCCCATCGCCACCGTCAGCACCTGGGCATCCGCCGTGATGGCGTCGTCGCCATGCTGCCACGCAGCGCCTGCCATCAGCCGTGCCAGCACCATGCCGGCGCCATGGATGTCGATGCTTGAACGGTTCGCCTCGTCGGCCAACGGCCCAGCAGGCAAGTACGCGGTCAAGGGACCGGACTGTGCCACCGGCGCAGCCAGACCTGCGACCCGCGTGTTTTGCGAGAAGTCCATCACGCGGACGTGGCCCTGCGCGTCTATCAGGATATTACCCGGGTGCAGCCGGCGATGCACGATGCCCGCCGCATGGGCCAGCACCAGCACGTCGAGCACCTCCAGCATCCAGCTCACGGACTTGCGTGCCGACACCGGTGACCCGGCCAGCATCAGTTCGGCAAGCGTCTGCCCCGCGATCCAGCTGCCTGCCTGGAACGGCATGCCATCCTGAACGCCGGCATCGTGCAGCGCCACAATTCCCGGATGCACAAGATGGCTGCTGCCATTGGTCTCTTGCACCCATCGTGCCAGGACTGCAGGATCAACGTCTTTGCCTGGCTTGAAGATCTTGATGCGCACATCCAGTCCGCCGCGCGGGTCCAGCGCTCGCCAGACCGTTGCCAGGTCGGTCTCTGCAATCCGCTGGCGCAGCTGGTACCGACCAAACACAGCCGCCGGAGCACCCGTCGCCGACACGTCGGCTTTGCCAAAGGATGGCTCCAGCGGATCTACCATGGTTCGGGGCACGCAACAAACGATACGGACATGGTCATCGGACGGGCCCAGTATGCCAGCTGGCGTGCACTTTCAACGGGGCCGGCGCGCGCGATCGAACAGGTCGCGCAGGTCGTCGAAGGCCGGCATACCGGCCATCAACACCAGCAACAAGGCCAGTGGCACGGTCGAAATGTAGCCGACACTCTGAAACCCCAGTGCACCCGTGACACCACCGAGGAAGAAGGCCGCCACCAGCAGGGTCAGAATTCCCAGGCGCTGTCGGTTGGCCAGAACGGACGGCCCGACCGGTTTCAGCTGGCGGTTCCAGTACATCAGCTTGCCCAACTCGATGCCGATGTCGGTTACCAGACCGGTCACGTGCGTGGTACGGATCTCGGCGTTGGACAACTTGGAGATCACCGCGTTCTGCAAACCCATCATGAAACACAGCAGCATCACGGTGACCGGTACAAACAAGCCGTCGACCCCCATGAGCCGCGCCCCCATCAGTCCGAAAATCAGCAGCAGCAGCGCCTCGAGCAGCAGCGGCATGGCGAATTCGCTGTGCATGTTGTGGCGCCGCGCGAAGTTCACCATGATCGCCGAGCAGGCAGCGCCGAGCATGAACGACAACAAGGCGCCAAGGCCTGCCAGCACCATCGCCAACTGGCCGAGCGCCAGGTTGTCGGCCATCGCCGACACGATGCCGGTCATATGCGAGGTGTATTGCTGAACGGCCAGGAAGCCGCCGGCATTGATGGCACCGGCAACAAAGGCCAGCGTGACACCCAGGATCCGGTTGTACGGGTCGGTTCGGTTGCGCCCGGTCAGGCGTCTGGCGAAATGAAGCGGCACGAATTTCTTGTCCTGCAGTGCAGCGAATGCGTCGATGGTACCCGGCGCCATGGACACGCGGGCCGACACGTCGGCGCCAGAGCGCCGGCAAATGGGTAACATGTGCCGCAAGGTCATCGGATTCCAGCAAGTCGACCACATCCGGCAGGAGGCGATAACGCATGTTCGAGCAAAGTCTGATGGCAGGCCAGCGGATTCTGGTCACCGGTGGCGGCACCGGCCTGGGCAAGGCGATGGCCGAGCGCTTTCTGGCCCTGGGGGCCGACGTGGCCATCTGCGGGCGCCGCAAGGCGGTCTGCGATGCGACCGCAGAGGCCTGGCGCGCGCAGTTTCCCGATCGGCGTATCGACACCTTCGGAGTCGACATCCGGATTGCGCAGAACGTCCAGCAGATGGTCGAGGCCTTGTTTGACGGCGGTGGCCTCAGCGGACTGGTGAACAACGCTGCGGGCAACTTCATCGCGCCAACCGAAAGCCTGTCGCCGCGGGCATTCGATGCCATTGCCAACATCGTGTTCCATGGCAGCTTTTACGTCACCCAGGCGATCGGCCAGCGCTGGATCGCGCAAGCCAAGGCCGGCCAGTGGCAGGTCGGCCAGCCGTATCGCAGCGTGATGAGCATCATCACTACCTGGGTCGACAACGGCTCGCCGTATGTCGTGCCATCGGCGATGAGCAAGGCCGGCCTGGACGTCATGACCAAGTCGCTGGCGGTGGAATGGGCGCCGTTCGGCATACGGCTCAATGCGCTGGGTCCCGGCGAGATCCCAACCGAAGGCATGAGCAAGCGGCTCAATCCCGGCGAGTTGCCGGGCGAGCGCAGCCGGCGCAACAACCCGATGGCACGCGAAGGCAAGATGGGCGAGTTGCAGAACCTGGCCTGTTTCCTGATGGCCGGCGGCCAATGCGACTGGCTCACCGGCCAGAGCATCATGATGGACGGCGGCAATTCGCTGGCCAATGGCGGCAACTTCTACGAACTGCGCCAATGGAGCGACGCCGACTGGCGTTCGGCGCGTGAACGTATCGAGACCCAGAATCAGAAAGACAAGGCGCAACGATGAAACCGCTCGCACCCCGGGTACTGGCATTTGACGTGTTCGGCACGGTCGTGGACTGGCACGGCAGCATCCGGCGCGAGGTCGACGCCATGGGACTGGGTATCGATGCCGGCGCCTTTGCGCTGGCCTGGCGCGCCGGGTACCAGCCGGCGATGCGCCGGGTGATGTCGGGCGAACTGGGCTGGACGCTGATCGACGACCTGCACCGCATGATCCTGGACCAGATCCTGGAAGAGTTCGGCGTGCGCCAACTGAGCGAGGCGGACAAACGCCAACTCAACAAGGCCTGGCACCGGCTCGATCCCTGGCCGGATGCGGTCAAGGGCCTGACACGGCTCAAGCAGCAGTACCTGATCTGCAGCCTGTCCAATGGCAATATCGGCTTGCTCACCCACATGGCCAAACACGGCGGCCTGCCCTGGGATTGTGTGTTGTCAGCCGAGGTGTTCAAGGCCTACAAACCCGACCCTGCGGTTTATCTGGGCGTGGCCAGGGTGTTCGACGTGGCACCTGCCGCCGTGATGCTGGTGGCGGCGCACCAGGACGACCTTGCGGCGGCGCGGGCCTGCGGCCTGCAGACCGCCTATATCGAGCGACCTGCCGAGTTCGGTGCCGACCGGCTCAAGGATGTCAGCCCCGACCCAGCCAACACCTTGCATGCGCGCGACTTCATGGACCTGGCCGATCGGCTGTGCGCCTGAGCACGTCAGGCTGGAGTCTGGCCTGGATCATCGGCTCTTGAATTCGCGGCCATCGCCTCACAGCTGACCGCGCTGCCACAACGGCAGCGGATCCCCTGCCCTTGTCATTTCTGATCTTTACCGGCCTGGCGCTGGCATTCGTGTTGTGGTTGCTCGGCCGGCCCTGGTGGGTCCAGCGGCGCCGCGCGCGCCAGCGACAGCAGCCCTTCCCAACCCACTGGCGGCCGCTGCTGCAGCAATTGCCGCTGGTGCGCCGGCTGCCGGCCGATCTTCAACTGCAACTCAAGGCCCACATGCAGGTGTTCCTGGCCGAAAAACCGATGATCGGTTGCAACGGCCTGCAACTGACCGACACGATGCGCATCGCCATCGCCGCCCAGGCCTGCCTGCTGCTGCTCAACCGCCCGACCGACTACTACCCCAACCTGCGCCAGATCCTGGTCTATCCCGGCCCGTTCGTCGTCAGTCGCCAGCAAAGCGTTGGCGCGGGCGTCATGCAGGACCTGCGCCAGGTGCTGTCGGGCGAGTCCTGGTCGCAGGGACAGGTGGTGTTGTCATGGCAGGACGTGCAGAACGACAGCGCCGATGGCAGCGACGGGCGAAATGTCGTGATCCACGAATTCGCGCACCAGCTTGACCAGGAGAGCGGCCAGGCCAATGGCGCACCGCTGCTGCGATCACGCGGGGCCTACAAACACTGGGCGCAGGTGTTCGGTCAGGAGTTCGCGCATCTGCAGCAACGTGTGGATGCCGGTCATGGCGGGCTGCTGAGCGACTATGGGGCGACCAATCCGGGTGAGTTCTTTGCCGTGGCCTCGGAAGTATTCTTCGAGCAGTCGCAGCAATTGGCCGACGAACATCCGGCGCTGTTTGCGCAATTGCGCGATTTCTACACCGTCGATCCGCTGAGCTGGTGAACCGGCGCGCCAAGCTGCGCCGGTATCAGCTGTCGAGTTCGGGGTATTGCCGGAACAGACCATCCTGGTTGAACGGGATGCGCCGGCTGCTGGCCAGGTAATCCGCCAGCCGCGGCAGCTGCGCAATTTCGGCATGCAGGCGCTCCACCAGCGGCGCGGTGCGCAGCACGCGCCGCGTGGCCTTGGGGAACGCATAGTGCAGACCGGCGACCAGCTGGAACAGCGACAGATCGGCATACGACAGCTGTGCGCCGACCAGGTGCAACCGACGCGCCCGAGCATTGCGGCCATTGCGCGCGAGGACCGACTCGAACCATGCCAGGTACTTGATCATGCGCGAGCCACAAAACAGCCGGGCGCGCCGGTCGGCCTCGACGCGCTGCTCTTCGTAATACAGCGTGCTCGAGATCGGATGGTGGGTATCGTGCGCTTCCTGCAATACGTCGCTGATCGTGAGCTGGATCTGGTGGGTCCACAGCTGCGCTGACGCGGCCTTGCCCACCAGCCCCAGGCGCGGCCCGAGGTAGAGCAGGATCGCCGCGGTCTGCGCAATCACCTGCTTGCCATGGCGCAGGATCGGTGGCGCGAACGGCGGATGCGCCTGCGCGGTGTCACCCAGCGTGGCCATCAGGGCCGGCATGCCGCGCCCGAGCTGCTCGTTGCCGCGGGCTACGTCGACATAGCCGGCGCCGGCCGCTTCGAGCGCGAGCCGGATGAATTCACCACGCCCCTGGATGGTCGGCCAGTAGATCAGTTCATAGGCCATCGGTGCACCGCGTTCTTTCTTGTTGCATATACGTAGGTTGTGCCTACTTGGCTGCCAGGCCCATGGACCGGGTGATGACTTCCTTCATGATCTCGTTGGTACCGCCATAGATGCGCTGGACCCGCGCGTCCGCAAAAGCCCGTGTGATCGGGTACTCCCACATGTAGCCATAACCGCCGAACAACTGCAGGCATTCGTCCATCACCTTGCATTGCAGGTCACTGCACCAGTACTTGGCCATGCTGGCGGTGGCGGTGTCGAGCTTGTCCTGCACTGTCAGCTCCAGGCATTTGTCGACGAAGACCTGCGCGATCTGCACCTCGGTCTGCATTTCTGCGAGTTTGAATCGGGTGTTCTGGAAACTTGCCACGGTGGTGCCGAAAACCTTGCGTTCCTTGACATAGGCCAGCGTCTGGTCGATCGCGCCCTGGGCCGCGGCCACCGCGCCGATGGCGATCTGCAGCCGCTCCCAGGGCAGTTCCTGCATCAGGCAGATGAAACCCTGGCCCAGCATGGCCGGCCCGCCGAGCAGGCTGTCGGGTGGCAGGCGCACGTTGTCGAAGAACAGCTCGGAGGTGTCCTGCGCCTTGAGGCCCAGCTTCTTCAGCCGCTTGCCTTTTTCGAAACCCGGCATGCCGCGTTCGACCAGGAACAGGCTGATCCCTTTGGCACCGGCATTCGGGTCGGTCTTGGCGACCACGATCACCAGGTCGGCATGCCAGCCGTTGGTGATGAAGGTCTTGCTGCCGTTGAGCAGAAAGCTGCCATCACCCTGGGCGATGGCCGTGGTCTTGATGCCTTGCAGGTCGGAGCCTGCCGCCGGCTCGCTCATCGCGATGGCGCCGATCACCTCGCCGCTGGCCATGCGGGGCAACCAGGCCTGCTTCTGCGCCGCGGTGGCGTAGCGGGCAATATACGGCGCCACGATGTTGGTGTGCAGCCCGAAGCCGATGCCGCTGTAACCGCCGATCGCGTTGACCTCCATCTGCGCTGCCGCAAACAGGCGGTCGGCATCGGCGCCGCCATATTGCTCGGGCATGGTCATGCACAGAAAGCCGTTGGCGCCGGCCTTGCGCCAGACCTCGCGGTCTACGTACCCTTGCTCTTCCCATGCCTCATGGTGGGGCGCTATTTCCTTCTCGGCGAATCGCCGGTAGCTGTCGCGAAAAGCGATGTGCTCGGGGCCAAACAGGCTGCGTTCGATCATGGGTTTCCTTGTTGCAGCCAAAGAGCTGCGATCGTCAGGCTGGCATCTTCTTGTGGGCCGCATGGGAAGTGCCCTTTGAGCGTCCCGGTCAATGCCTTCCTGGCTGCCCGAAGGTTATAACCCAGGCCGGGCCCGCCACCGGACCGCAGGTCGCGCACCTATGTGACAGAGGTCGCAACCCTTATGCCTATACTTGAATTCAGGCCGTCGGGCAGCGCCCGGGCACAACCGATCCGCATCGAAAACCCTGGAGACAAATGCCATGAGCACCGAAGCCTTCGTCTACGACGCCATCCGCACACCTCGCGGCAAGGGCAAAAAAGATGGCAGCCTGCACGAGGTCAAGCCGGTCAATCTGCTGGCCGGCGTGCTCAGCGAACTGCAGCGCCGCAACGACTTCGACACTGCCCAGGTCGACGACGTGGTGATGGGCGTGGTCTCGCCAGTCGGCGAACAGGGCTCGGTGATCGCCAAGGTGGCCGCGCTCAAGGCCGGCTGGGACTTCCGCTGCTCGGGTGTGCAGCTCAACCGCTTCTGCGCCTCGGGCCTGGAGGCGGTGAACATGGCGGCGCAGAAAGTGCGCTCGGGTTGGGAAGACCTGGTCGTGGCCGGCGGCGTCGAGAGCATGAGCCGGGTGCCGCTGGGGTCGGACGGCGGTGCCTGGGCGCAGGATCCGGAAACCAATAACGCCACGGCCTTCGTGCCGCAAGGCATCGGCGCCGACCTGATCGCGACCATCGAGGGTTTTGCACGCGAAGACGTCGACGCATTCGCGCTCGAAAGCCAGCAGCGCGCGGCCAGGGCGCGCGAAGGCGGCTACTTTGCCGGCTCGGTGGTCCCGGTCAGGGACTTCCTGGACCAGACCATCCTGGACTTCGACGAGTTCATCAAGCCGCACACCACCATGGAGGGTCTGGGCGCCTTGCGTCCGGCCTTCGAGCAGATGGGGGCGATGGGTTTCGACCAGGTGGCGCTCACGCGGTATCCGCAGGTCGAGCGCATCCACCATGTGCACCATGCCGGCAATTCGTCGGGCATCGTCGATGGCGCGGCAGCGGTGCTGATCGGCTCCGAAGCGGCCGGCAAGGCACATGGTTTCACGCCGCGTGCGCGGATCGTCGCGGCCGCGCTCAGCGGCGCCGACCCCACCATCATGCTGACCGGCCCGATGCCGGCGGCACGCAAGGCGCTGGCCAAGGCCGGCATGACGATCGACCAGATCGACCTGTTCGAGGTCAACGAAGCCTTTGCCGCGGTGCCAATGCGCTTCATGAAGGAAATGGGCGTGCCGCACGAGAAGGTCAACGTCAATGGTGGTGCCATCGCCATGGGCCATCCCCTGGGCGCCACCGGCGCAATGATCCTGGGCACACTGATTGACGAACTGCACCGGCGCAAGCTGCGTTACGGGCTGGCAACGCTGTGTGTCGGCGGTGGCATGGGCATTGCCACCATCGTCGAGCGCATCTGAGCCTTTCTCGCAGCCGTAAGCCGAAGGCGACGGCCGAAATTGGAATCTGACCCCCATTAAAAAATGAAAACCATTCAGTACACGCTTGCGGACGGCATTGCGACGATCACATTCGATGAGCCGGGTTCTGCTGTCAACACCATGTGCGAAGACTGGCAGCGGGATTTGACCGAGGTCACGGCGCAGGTGGTGCAGGACAAGGACGCGATACGCGGCATCATCCTGGCCTCGAACAAGTCGACGTTTTTTGCCGGTGCCGATCTCAAGGGATTGATGCGGCTGACGCCGGCCGACGCGCCACGCATCTTCCGCGAGATCGAGCAGAACAAGAAGAACTTCCGGACACTCGAAACCCTGGGCAAGCCGGTGGTGAGCTGCATCAACGGTGCTGCGCTAGGTGGTGGCTGGGAGGTGGCGCTGGTCGGCCACTGCCGTATCGCGGTCGACGATCCGAAGATCCAGCTCGGGCTGCCGGAGATCACGCTGGGCCTGATTCCGGGCGCCAGCGGCATCACCAAGATGACCCGCCTGCTTGGCCTGATGGGTGCCCAGCCCTATATTTTGGAGAGCCGGCTGTTCAACCCGCGCCAGGCGCTGGACATGGGCCTGGTGCATGAGCTGGTGGCCGATGCCGGGGCCTTGCGCGGCGCCGCGCTGACCTGGATCGGGGCCCATCCGGTGTCGGTCCAGCCCTGGGACGACAAGACCTGGAAGATTCCCGGCGGCCTGCCGAGCAACCCGAAAATTGCGCAGGCTCTGTCGGTGGCGCCGGCCATGTTGCGCAAGACCACGCGCGGCCTGTACCCGGCCCCCGAGGCCGCGTTGGCGGCCATGGTCGAAGGTGCGCAGGTCGATTTCGACACCGCGCTGCGCATCGAGAGCCGTTACCTGGCCCGGCTGGTGGTCGATCCGGTGGCGAAGAACATGATCAACACGTTCTTCTTCAACATGGGCGCGATCAAGGCCGGCCAGTCGCGGCCGACCGGCGTGCCACGCAGCAAGCCGGCCAAGGTGGGCATCCTGGGCGCCGGCATGATGGGCGCTGGCATCGCTTTTGCACAGGCGAGCCGCGGCATCACCACGGTGCTCAAGGACATCAGCCTGGAAAAAGCGGAGGCCGGCAAGGGCTACAGCGCCAGGCTGACGCAACAGCGGGTCGACAAGGGCCGCATGGGGCCGCATGAACAGGCCGAGCTGCTGGCGCGAATCACCGCCACCGACAAAAACGCCGATCTGCAAGGCTGCGACCTGATCATCGAGGCGGTGTTCGAGCAACGCGAGCTCAAGGCGGCCGTGACGAGAGATGCGGAGCCGATGCTCGCGCCCGGCGGCTTCTTTGCCAGCAACACCTCGACCTTGCCGATCAGCTCTCTGGCCGGCGCCAGCAGCCATCCCGCCAGGTTCGTCGGAATCCATTTCTTCAGCCCGGTCGACAAGATGAAGCTGGTCGAGATCATTCGCGGCAAGCAGACCGACGACGAAACCGTGGCCCGTGCCTACGACTATGTGCAGGCCCTGGGCAAGATCCCGATCGTCGTCAACGATGCGCGCGGCTTCTACACCAGCCGTACCTTCGGCACCTACGTGACCGAGGGCGCCAACATGCTGGGCGAAGGCATTGCGGCAGCGGTGATCGAGAACGCCGGCATCCAGTGCGGCATGCCGGTCGGCCCGCTGGCGGTCATCGACGAGACCGCGTTGTCGCTCAGTGTCCACGTGCTGGAGCAGACCCGCGCCGACTATGCGGCTGAAGGCAAGGTCTTCGACACGCCGCCGGGCCAGTTGCTGATCGAACGCATGGTCAAGGAGTTCAAGCGTCCGGGTCGTGCCGGTGGCGGTGGTTTCTACGACTACCCGACCGAGAAAGGCGCGCGCAAAAGCCTGTGGCCGGAACTGGCGCGGCTGTTCGGCAAACCCGATGTGAGCTGGGACCTGCAGGACATCAAGGACCGGCTGCTCTACCGCCAGGCGGTCGAGACTGCGCGTTGCCTGCAGGAGAACGTGCTGACCAGTGTGCACGACGCCAATATCGGATCGATCTTCGGCATCGGCTTCCCGGCCTGGACCGGTGGCGCCATGCAGTTCATCTATGGCATGGGCATCGACAATTTCCTGCGCCGGGCCGATGAACTGGCCAGCCGCTACGGCGACGGGTTTGCCGTCAGTGGCGTGGTGCGCGAAACGATCCGCAAGTTCCAGCCGGTTTACTGACGGGGTCGTCTCAGAAAACGGAACAAACCGTCCACCAGGGCACAGTGAGTGGACGTAGCGGCCCGATTTTCCCCGCGCCAACTTCTGCGCTGCTGCGCCAGAGGTATACGCCGGTCAGGTTAAGGTGTTCCCGGCCCAGCTGCGAAAATTTTTTTGATGCAAGGAAAGTTCTGCTGCCATCCGATCCAAGCCGAATTTGGCGACGAAAGGCCTATTTCATCGAACTGAGGCCAAACAAATTACCCTCAGTGTCTTCACACATGGTCACCCAGCCGAACTCTCCGATGGAGAACTTAGGCCGTACTACCTTGCCGCCCGCAGCGACGATGCGTGATTCTTCCTTCGTGCAATCCTCCACACTGAAGTACACCAAGGTGCCGCCCGCGCCCGGGCGGGCATAGCTCGACTTCACCAAGGCACCACCAGCACCATACACCCCCATGTCTGCGGGGAAACTCATCATCTGGGTTTCCCCGGTTGGGTCGCCAATGGGCAGCAGCTTTTGTCGCAGCACACTTTCATAAAAACTGACAGCCCGGTTCATGTCAGTGACGTAGATATCAAACCAACCAATTGCATTCGACTTTGCCATGTGGCCACTCCCATGCTAAAGAAGCGCTCAGTTTAGGAATCAGTCAACCGCCCGTATTGTGTAAATCAGACATTGAACCTATCGATGTATTTCGCGGGCGTGTAGCCGGTGACTTTGCGAAACGAATGGATGTAGTGCGACTGGTCGGCATACAAGTCCAGATAATGCTGTTTAAATGATTGCTGAAGGCGTAAGACCTTGAGCAGATCATGCGGGGAAAAGCCTGTTGCTTGTTTGAGTGTGCGCTGCAATTGGCGCGGTGATAGGCACGCCACCGCAGCCATGTCAGCCACGGTACGAATATCATCTAGACTTGCCAGAATCCTTTCGGTGACAGGATTGCTCACCACCAGCTTGGTATCGATAAGCCACTGCACCAACCCAGACATAAGCTCCTGCTTGGTCGAGAAATCGCGTTGGGCTAGCTCCCTGCTAGTGGCTACCAGAGGCAGCTCTCCTGCGTAAGGCATACCGACAAACTGATCGGAAATTTCTTGCGGATCGCCCTGCCACACGCCCGGCAGCAGTTGTATGCCAACATAGTGGAACGACTTTCCTAGATTGAGCACCTCATAAGTGGTGCGCAATGCGGTGATCCCGGCAACGTCGGTGTCTGCCTGGTTAAACAAGATATTCACGCAGGCGTCAGGCATAGCGTGAAGACAGAAATCATCTCCCAAAGTAGTTTCAGTTTTGAGCTCCCAATAGCAATGCACCAAGCCCGACAAATACGCAGGAGGTTTCTCCACCGTGTAGCGTACCGAGCAGGCGGTTTTCTCCATCCCATCTTTAATCGGGTCGTACATAGTTTGCCAAACGGAGCAGAAGGGGCGGTTCAGAAAACGGAAAATAAAGCACGCTAAGCCTGTGCCGAGGCTGGCACCCAGCGGTACAGCGTAGGAACGGACACGCCGAGGTTCTTGGCCACATCCTTGGCAGGCAAACCGCTGGACAGCAACTTCTTGGCGAATTCGATTTTGCTCTCCGTCATCTTGGGCTTGCGACCACCCTTGCGACCAAGCTGCCGGGCGACATCCAGCCCGGCGCGGGTACGCTCGATGATCAGCTCGCGCTCCATTTCGGCGAGGCTGGCCATGACGTGGAAGAAGAACCGGCCAGAGGGCGTGCCGGTGTCAATGGCATCTGTCAGGCTATTGAACTGGACGCCTTGCTTGTGCAGCTCGCCGACCAGATCGACCAGTTGCTTGACGCTACGCCCCAAGCGATCCAGCTTCCAAACAATCAGAGTGTCGCCCTCGCGCAGCATTTCCTGTGCTTTTTCTAAGCCGGGGCGGTCGGCCCGCATACTGCTCACCTTATCCTCAAAGACTGTCTGACACCCGGCCTTGGTCAAGGCTTCGCGCTGCAACTCCAGGTTTTGATCCAGCGTAGAAACGCGAGCGTAACCAATCAACATGGCTTGCTTCGTTCAGGGCTATCGCGGTGTTCACCGTCGGCGTCCTGGCGCACGACAGGTAGCTGCTTCAGCAACTCCGGTAGCCATTCC
>JAGPBF010000265.1 GCA_018063505.1 Rhodoferax sp. | reverse complement strand
TGCTGCTGATCGACCTGCATTTGCGCAGCAAGGACACCAAGCTTGCGCTGGCAGCGGCACAAGGCGCGGTGGCCGCGATTCCCGACAGTCCCGAGATCCTCGATGCGCTCGGGCGCGCCCAGTTGGCATCTGGCGATACCAACCAGGCCTTGACGACGTTCAACAAGGTCGCCGGGCTGCAGCCAACGTCGCCGTTGCCGCAGATGCGCCTGGCAGAAGCGAATATGGTGGCCAAGGACAAGAGCGCCGCGGCGCAGAGCCTGCGCAGAGCGCTGGAGATCAAGCCCGACCATCTCGAGGCGCAGCTGGGGCTTATCCGGCTGGCGATCGACGCAAAGAACTATTCGGATGCCACGACTGTCGCGCGTTCGGTCCAGAAGCAACGGCCCAAGGAGCCTGCCGGATACCTTTTCGAGGGCGATGTTGCCGCAGCGCAAAAGAAGTTCGATGTGGCGGCAGATGCCTATCGCGCAGGGCTCAAGCAGGGGGCCTTTCCGGATCTGGCAATCAAGCTGCACGCTGTCACCAAGGCCGGCGGCAAGAGCGCAGAAGCCGAGAAGATGGCCGCCAGCTGGCTGCGTGACAACCCCAAGGATCTGACAATGCGCATGTATCTGGCGCAGGAAGCGATCGCCACCAAGGATATGGCAGCCGCCGAGAAGCTGTACCAGTCCGTGGTGCAGATCCAGCCCAACAATGCCCTCGCCTACAACAACCTGGCCTGGGTGACCGGTCAGCTGAAGAAGGATGGTGCGATTGCCTACGCGGAGAAGGCGCTTGCGCTGGTGCCCGGGCAGCCGGCCTATATGGATACCCTGGCAATGCTGTTGCTGGACAAGAACGATCTTGCCAAGGCGCTCGAATGGCAGACCAAGGCGGTCGGGCTTCAGCCGGACAACAGCGTGTTCAAGCTCAATCTGGCCCGCATCCACATCAAGAACGGCAACAAGGACCAGGCGCGCAAGGAGCTCGACGAGCTGGCCAAGCTGGGTGACAAGTTCGGCGGGCAGGCGCAGGTGGCCGAACTGCGCAAGTCCTTGTAAGTGTTTCGGCTTTTAGCGTCCGGTTTGACGGGGCTCGTGCTCGTCGGGCTGCTCGCCAATCCCGCCCAAGCCGACCTTCCCGACACCGTCGCCCGCATCAAACCTGCCATCGTCGTTGTCGGCTCCTACCGCAGCACCGATAACCCGCGTTTTCGCATGCACGGAACCGGCTTTGTCGTCAGTGACGGAAATCATGCCGTCACCAATCTGCATGTCCTGCCAGAGGCGAACGAGAACATGGCCAATGCGACCCTGGTCGTGCAAGTGCGGCGCGAAGGTGGCGAGCTCTCCATGCGACAGGCGACGGTGCTGCGTGTCGACAAGGTCCACGATCTCGCCTTGTTGCGCTTCGAGGGGGTTGCCGCGCCGGCATTGCGGATAGGCGATTCCGAGGCGGCGCGCGAGGGGATGGTGCTGGCCTTCATCGGTTTTCCGATTGGTGGTGCGCTGGGGTTTTCTCCGGTCACCCATCGGGCGATGATCTCGTCGATCACCCCTGCAGCCATGCCGACGCCCACGGCCCGCCAGCTCAACGAGGCCACGATCCGCAGTGTGCGCGCGGGACCGTTCAATATCTTCCAGCTCGACGGGACGGCCTACCCCGGCAACAGCGGCGGCCCCTTGTTCGATCCTGCCAGCGGCGATGTGCTCGGCGTTGTCAACATGGTGTTCATCAAGGGCTCGCGCGAGTCTGCATTGAGCCAGCCCTCGGGCATCAGTTATGCAATTCCGTCGCGCTATGTGGCTGAACTGCTGGAGTTGTCAGCCAAGACCCGTTGAGCGGACCTCGCTCGATGCGATGTCAGCAACCATCGGCGCAACAAGCGCAAGAAGAATGGATGCTACTTCCCATCAATCGGGCATGAACCGCGTTGCATTCGACAGATCCTCTTGGGTGATGCCGGTGGTCAGCGCCCCGACGAACTTGCGCCATGCAGGATCGGGGTCGTCGATCTTGAAACCGTAGAAGCCGCGGTTGCCGCTTTTTTTGCCCCGCACGGCCATGGCCTTGACGGTTGACTGCTCGGTTTCACCCAACTGCACGGTGGCGTCGCCCCAGATTCCGGTCGGGATCTCGGTGTCCGAATGCGCCAGGAAGCCGAAGATCGAGAGTTCGACAACCCGTATGGTCGATGCGATCACTTTGCCGTCCGCCTGAATCAGGAAGTTGCCCGGGCATTTGAGCGAGTAACGCTGGTGCTGGCGCAAGTCCGCGCCGCTCTTGGGCACCTCGGACATCTTCGGCAGCATCGCCTGATGCTCCGGCAAGTCGTAGATCGCGGCCAGCAGCATTTTCTCGCGGTTGCTCAGGTTCTCGAACACCTGGGTGCGCTGGTTGAAGAAGTAGTTCAGCAAGTCTGTCGTCATCACCGGGTCGTTGGTCGTGTGATAACGCCTTTGCGGCAGGTGAATATTGGGCAGCTTGGTACGCACAAAGTAGTCGTACAGATTCTTGCGCTGGGGTTTCTTGTCGTAGGTTTGCTTGTACTTGTTCGGAGCCCTGCGCAAGTCCAGCGTGGCACCCACGGCGGGTGCTCCATTCGCAAAATCGTAGTTGTCGACCTTGTTCTCGGCCAAACGTTTGAAGTGCAGCAGCGATTCGTACATCTCGATGCGGTTCGGATGCACGGCGATCACCAGATGCCGGGTGTCGAAGAAGGTCGTGCAGTACTCGTACATGAACTTCATCAGCGGGAACAGGATCGCACCACCGGTCTTGCGAAAGTCCGGATGCACCGCCAACGCAGAGACCTCGGCGATTTTTCCGCCCCTGGCGCGTACGGACTTGAGGTCGAAGATCGCCTGCAACGGAAAGCCGAATACGCTTTCGCGGATCAACGACATGGTGCCTACCACCTGCCCGTCGAACTTGGCGCACAAGGTGGTTGTGGTCGGCAACGCGTGGTAGATCGTCGCGCGCAGACCCGAAGGCGCCGGTTTCATGAAGCCGCTGCTGACATAGGCGTCGTGCAGCAGCTTGAAGCAGGCTTCCAGTTCCTCCTTGGTTTCGGCGATCTTGAGCACCAGCCGTTCGTCCGGTGCCGGGTCGCAGTCGACGAACGAGCGGAAAACCGAGAACCGCAGCGATTGCGGCAACAGCGAAAACACACGCCGCAGGCTGTCGTGCCACAACTTGCGGATGTTGGCCGCCAGGGACCGCTTCTTTCGCATGTGTCTCCTCGTCGATTCGCCGCCCTGGCGTTGCGGCTGCGAGCCGCAAACGGTCAGTGGCCGGCCTCAGCGTCCATAGACGTCTTCGAGCCGCACAATGTCGTCCTCGCCCAGATAGGTGCCCGATTGCACTTCGATCATTTCGAGCTGCACCCGGCCCGGATTCTCCAGCCGATGGGTCGTACCCAATGGAATATAGGTCGATTCGTTCTCCGACACCAGAAAGCTCTCTTGGCCGCGTGTCACCTTGGCGGTACCGCAGACGACGATCCAATGCTCGGCCCGGTGGTGGTGCATCTGCAGTGAGAGTGTGCCACCGGGCTTGACGACGATCCGCTTGACCTGAAAACGGGCCCCCGCATCCACGCTGTCATACCAGCCCCATGGGCGGAACACCTTGCGGTGGGTCTGGCCTTCAGCCCTGCCGCGAGACTTGAGCTGGTCGACGATTCTCTTGACGTCCTGCGTGCGGTCCTTGTGCGCGACCAGAATCGCATCGGCGGTTTCCACGATCACCAGGTCGCGCACGCCAACGCAAGCCACCAGGCGGCCATCGGACATCGCCAGCGTGTCATGGCTGTCGTGCAGCATCACGTCGCCCTGGGTCACGTTGCCATGTTCATCCTTGGGCAAGACCTTCCACAACGCATCCCAGGCGCCGACGTCAGACCATCCCGCCTGCAGCGCAATCACCACACCGATCGGAAGATCTGACACGGTGCCCTCGGCCTTGTCACGGCTGCTGGCGGTGATGCGCTCCATCACCGCATAGTCGATCGAGTCGGACGGGCAGTCGGCAAATGCCTGTTTGCCCACCCGGGCAAAATCGCCGTCGCGCGCTACGGTGTCCCAGGCATCGGTACAGGCAGCGCGGATGTCCGGTCGGCATTGGCCGATCGCTGCCAGCCACACCGAAGCCTTCATCATGAAGATGCCGCTGTTCCACAGGTAGGAGCCTTCGTCCAGATAGGCCTGGGCAGTTGCCAGATCCGGCTTCTCGACGAAACGCGTTATCTGGCTGGCCGACGCATGCACCTGGCCATCCACGGTCAGTGCATGGCCGCCCTGGATGTAGCCGTAGCCGGTTTCCGGTGCGTCGGGCGTGATGCCGAACGTCACCACCATACCCTTTGCGGCCAATTCGGCACCGTTGCACACGGCGGTCTGGAACGCACCGGTGTCGACGATCACATGGTCTGCCGGCATCACCAGCAGCACCGGATCGGTTGATTTGTCTGCCGTGGCCGCCAATGCCGCCAGCGTCAGCGCCGGCGCGGTATTGCGGCCCAGGGGCTCGAGCACGATGGTTCCCGGTTTGCCCATCAGCCGCAGTTGCTCGGCAATCACGAAGCGGTATTCTTCGTTGCACACCACCATCGGCGCTGCCAGTTGCACGCCGATACCTTCGGTGCGGCGTACCGTTGCCTGCAGCAGCGAGTCATCGCCGATCAGCGGCAGCAACTGCTTGGGGTATTTTTCGCGTGACAGCGGCCACAGCCGGGTGCCCGATCCGCCGGACAGGACCACCGGTTGAACACGCACATCCAACTGCGGCGTGGTGGTTATTGCGGATTCAGCCACGTGCATCTCCCCAGCGCAGTTCAGCGGTTTCGTCGCCCTGGTACAGCGTCTTGCCGAGCCGGTTGACGCAGTATTCCGGCGACACGATCATGTCCTCGAAACACATGTTGGCGGCAGTGCGGGTGTACTCGAACAGGATGCTGCGCTTGATCGTGGAGCCCGCACGCA
>JAGPBF010000264.1:2868-4985 GCA_018063505.1 Rhodoferax sp. | reverse complement strand
TCCCGCCAGCAACCGCCTGGGTTCGGGTTCCCGCGCGTGCGGTCGGTCGATCAGCAGAAAAGCCAGCAAGGCCAGCAGCATCAGCACCGTTGCCAGCACCAGCGCGTCGTCGCGGTTGCCGGCGCCGGGCCGGCCCAGGCGTTCATAGATCAGTGTCGTGAGCGTCGCCCACTCCGGGCGCGACAGGAACAGCGTCACCGCGAACTCGCCCAGCGCGGTCGCCGCGGCGAATGCCATGCCACGGCGCAGCGAGGGCAATACCAGTGGCAGCGTCACGCGCCAGAACAGGCGCCAGCGCGTGGCACCCAGCGTGCGCGCGGCCTGCGTCAGCTGCGTCGGCAGGTTGTCCAGCGCCGCGCCCAGCGACTGGGCCACGAACGGATAGGCCAGCAAGGCATATGCCGCCACCAGTACCCACAGACTGGCACTCCACTGCGGGTACAGCAGCAGCAGTCCGAATGCCACTGCCACCGGCGAGACGACAAACGGCAGGAAGGCGGCCGCGCGCAACCACACCGAGCGGCGCGCCGCCAGCGCATGGGTCACGCCCAGCAACACCGCCAGAGCCAGTGCCGCCGCGGTAAAACGCAGCGTGTTGAAGATGGCCTGCAGGCTGTCGGGCTCGAGCACCGCCGCCCAGGCCGGCGCACCGGCCTGCAGCATGCGCAGCAGGATCGCCAGCAGCGGCGCCGCACAGAACACCAGCAGGATCAGCATGGCGCCCAGCACCGCAGCCCATTGCCGCGCACCGGCGGGCCGGCGCAGCGCGATGGCATCGGGCCGACCCGGTATCGCCAGATGGCGCTCGATCCACGCATACGCCAGCGCCACCAGTGCGGTCAGCAAGGCCATGCACACGGCCAGCACGCCGGCCTGCGCCAGCTGCAGCTCGTGTGCCACCAGCGTGTAGATCTCGACCTCCGCAGTCGCATAACGCGGGCCGCCGAGCACCAGCGCGAGGCCGAAGCCGGACAGGCAATACAGAAACACCAGGCACAACGCCGATGCCAGCCAGGGCCGGATCGCCGGCCACTCGACCCGCCAGAACACGCGCCACGGAGATGCACCCAGCGTGCGCGCCGCCGCCACCCGCGCCGCGCTGACATGGCCGAGCGCATCGACACCGGCGCGCACCACCAGGCACAGGTTGAAAAACAGATTGCCGTACAGCAGCAGCCAGGGTGTGCCCTGCAGGTCGACACCCAGAAATCCGGACACGATGCCGCGCGGCCCCCACAAGGCCAGCACACCCATGGCGGCCACCAGTGTCGGCACGACGAAGGGCAACATCAGCAGGCGCAACACCAGTTCGCGCCCGGCAAAACGCAAACGTGCCAGCACCCATGCCACCGGCAGGGCCAGCACCAGCGCCGCGACACAGGTCAGCGCCGCCTGCAGGAACGACCAGCCGATGCGCCAGCGCAGGTAGTCGTCACGCCAGAGATCGGCCACCATGGCGCCGGTGGCGCCGGACGCGGCCTCGACACCGATACGCAGCAGCGGCGCCAGCATCACCACCAGCAGGAATACCAGCGGCAGCAGGCCGAGCCAGGCCGACGGATGCAGGCGCGCAGGTTTCATCGCTGGGCCGGCGCTGCAGTCGACTTCAAGCGGTGGCCTGTCTCACGTGCAAGGGCAAGGCCGGACTACTTGAGCACCACGCGGGTCCAGCGGCTGACCCAGTCGGCACCCTTCTGGGCAATCACATCCTGCGGCGGGTTGTCGAAGCCGGTCGGCTCCGGCGCATGGCGCAACACCTCGGGCCGCGGCGTGCGCGGCTCCGCGGCGTACATCCACATCGTGGTCTGCAATGCTTCCTGCACCGCAGGCGAACGCATGAACTCGATGAACCTGCCGGCCGCTTCGCGCTGCTGCCCTCCCTTGACCAGCGCCACGCCCTCGACCTGGCGAAACACGCCGCCCTTGAGGAACAGGCTGGCGGTTGGCGGCTCGCTGATTTTTTCCTTGCTGTAGAACACCTCGGCCGCCGGGCTGCTGGCGTAACTCACCACCAGCGGGCGGCTGCCGCCGTTGCGCGTGAAATCGGTGTAATAGGCCTCGCTCCAGCCCTTGGCCACCTTCATGCCGTTGGCCCGCATACGGCCCCACCAGTCGAA
>JAGPBF010000264.1:0-2768 GCA_018063505.1 Rhodoferax sp. | reverse complement strand
GGCTGCTGGCGTAACTCACCACCAGCGGGCGGCTGCCGCCGTTGCGCGTGAAATCGGTGTAATAGGCCTCGCTCCAGCCCTTGGCCACCTTCATGCCGTTGGCCCGCATACGGCCCCACCAGTCGAAGGCGGCCTCTTCACCCAGGCCGGCAATCGTGGCCAGCATGAAAGCGTATCCGGGGCTGGAGGTGGCCGGGTTCTGCACCACCAGCAGGTTGCGGTAGGCCGGCTGGGCCAGTTCCTCGAGCGTGCGCGGCAAGGCCAGGCCGCTTTTGGCAAACCAGGCCTTGTCGTAGTTCAGGTTCACATAACCGTAATCCACTGCCACCACCGGGCCTTCCAGCGGCACCACGGCGGCGCGCTGCGCGGCCGCACCTGCATACGGCTCCAATACATCGGCGCCCTGCGCCTTGACGACCAGCGCGTTGTCGACGCCGAACACCACGTCGGCGATCGGCTGGGCCCGGGTCAGGATCAGCTTGTTGAGCATCTCGCCGGCGTCGCCGCCCTTGATGATGCTGAGCTTGATGCCGGACTGCGACTCGAACTGCGCCAGCATCGGCTTGGGCAAGGAGAAGGAGCCGTGCACCAGCACGCGCAGTTCCTGCGCCGACGCGGCAGCGCCCAGCAGCAAGGCGGAAGCGGCCACGCTGGCCGTCAAAAAAGAAAAGGTCCGTCGCAACATCGTGTCCATCCTTTCAATGCGCCGGCTTCGGGGCGCATGAAAAAACGGAGCACGCTACAGCGATGGACCCATTTCTCATCACGCTCCCTACGCTGGCATGACCCAGATCAGGTGAGTGGGGTATTTCTCAGTCGCGCCAGCCTTGCAGCTGCAACGACACCCCCGGTGATGGGCGGATTGTAGGCCAATGGCCTGTTGCGGCAAGCCTTATTCGATGGCCAGGCGCTGCGAGCCGCTCGCGGTCTTCTTGGGCAGCGTGAGCGACAGCACACCGTTGTCGTATTTCGCCTTGGCTTGCGCCTGGTCGATGTCGTGCGGCAACTGAAAGCTGCGCGCCACCGCACCGTAATAACGCTCGGTGCGCAGCACCTTCTCGCCCTCGCTCTGGCTGTCCTGCTGCTTGACTTCGGCGCGCAGCGTCACGACGTTGCCGTCGATCGAGACATGGATGTCGTCCCTGGACACGCCCGGCACTTCCGCCTGCACGGTGTAGGCCTTGTCGGACTCCTTGAGGTCGACCTTGATCTGGGCCGGCGACGGCAGGTTGTCGCCATGCAGCGGTCGCACGTAAAAGCCGGGCGCGACGTCGCGGAAGAAATCGTCAAACAGGCTGCCACGTGTCATCAGTGAATTCATGGTGTAACTCCTTGCAATGTGAACGTTGGCGGCACCACAACGGGCCGTCTGATATCCAATTGAAGGGTCCCGGCCGGATTTCAAGATCCGGCCAGGGCGACTACACCAGACTTTGATGAAAATCAAACACCCGCAGGCGTCTGGGCCGGGCCGCCCCCGCCCCAGGCGCTCAGTCTGGTGCGCGCAATGCGCGCAACTGGCCGCGCTGGTGCAGCACCAGCGCCACGACACGGCCGGCGGCATCACGTTCGAATTGCAGTTCTGCGTCGGGATTGTCATAACGAAAACGGTCGACCTCGCCCGGCACTGGAATCACCGGATCCCACGGGAAACGGGTCGAGCGCACCATCAGCTGGCCGTGTTCGTCCCGCACGTCGAACTCGATCTTCGGGCCGCTTGCGTTGGCCACCACGAAACGGCCGACAAAAGCCTGCGCCGCATCCGCGCGCAACACGACCTGCGCCGGCGCCGGTTGCGCCGTGCGCGTGGCCTTGAACCGATTGCCGGCCTGCTCCAGCGCCAGACCGGTCACACGAGTGCCTTCACGCTCAAAATCGATGCGTGCGCCACCGGCGGGCCGGGTGAAGCTGTCCGGTGCCACCGCGATATAGGCGCGGAACACACCACCACGCGAACGCAGGTACAGGCGGCCATCATCCAGTGTGACTGTCAGGGCCAGCCCACTGTCGGCGCGGTAGACACCGGCCAGCGGTGCCAACGCCGATGGCGGCAGGTCGATCGCCCGGTCGCTGACCGGGTACCGCTTGCCCCACCAGGCCTGCGCCATCGCCGACAGCGGCGCCTGCCGGTTGCTGACCAGCGCCACCATCACCTCGCCGTTGTCGGGCGACATTGTCAGCAAGGCGCGGTAACCACCGGTCAGGCCATCGTGCGAATACGTGCGCCGCTTGGGTGGGCCATGGATGAATACCGCATAACCGATTTCACGCCCTTCATAGCTGCCCAGCGGCGTCAGCATGCGTTCGGCGGCAGGTCCGAGCGGTCCGGCGCGGCCCTGCAGCAGCGCGCGCCCGAACATGACCATGTCCTGGGCGCTGGAGCGCAGCCCGCCGGCGCCGGCGAACGCCTTCATCGTCCAGGGCGAGACCGATGAACGCCCGGACAACGCCGGCACCAGCCGATCGGCCTGGTTACCCAACTGCACCAGCGTGTCGCGCATGGCCAGCGGCTCCGTGATGCGCTCGCTGACCAGCAGCTCCCATGGCTTGTCGTAGCGACGTACCAGCATTTCGGCCAACACCGCGATGCCGTAGTTGCTGTAAAGCGCAGGACAAGGCGCGGTCGCGTCGATCTGCTGACGTTCCAGCGCCAGCAGCAGGTCGACCCGGTCGGCGTCCCGGATCTGTGCCTCGAAATCGCGCCCGTTGCCGAACTGGCGCGGCAGGCAGGAACTGTGGGTGACCAGTTGCCGCAAGCTGATGGCGGC
>JAGPBF010000085.1 GCA_018063505.1 Rhodoferax sp. | reverse complement strand
GTGCAGGACTCGCTCAGCTGGTTCGTCGACAACTACAGCGGCCTGGCCGCCTGGCGGGCCACCACCGACCGCCTGACCAGCTTCGACGACGCGATCTCGCAGGCCGAGGTCGGCAACCCGCGACTGCGCCAATCCGATGGCGTGGGGCTGGACACCCGCAACCTGGACATCGCGCTGCCCACCGGCGCAGTGTTGCTGGCGTCGAGCGCGCTGCACGCGAAACCAGGCGACCACATCCTGCTCAATGGCCCGTCGGGCAGCGGCAAGTCGACACTGTTCCGTACCCTGGCCGGCATCTGGCCGTTCGCCAGCGGGCAGGTCGTGCGCGACCCGGATGCGATGTTCATACCACAGCGCCCCTACTTCCCGAACGGCACGCTGCGCGAAGCGCTGGCCTATCCGGAGAGCGCCAGCCGGTACTCGTCAAAGGAAATGGGCATGGCGCTGGCCGAGGCCTTGTTGCCGGAATTGGCGGATGAACTCGACCGGGCCGACGCCTGGAGCCAGAAATTGTCGGGTGGAGAACAACAGCGCCTGGCCATTGCCCGTGTGCTGCTCAAGCAACCGCGCTGGGTGTTTGCCGACGAGGCCACCAGCGCGCTGGACGCGGGTGCCGAGCAAACCATTTATCGCAAGCTGCTGGCGATGGTGGACAAAACCGGCGGCGGCATCGTTTCGATCGCCCATCGCGCGTCGGTGGCCGCTTTTCACGACCAGCGCTGGACACTGCAGGCCACGCCGGCCGGCGCGCCGGCGCGTTATTCGCTGGAGACAGGTGGGGTTGCCCCGCCAGCCGGAACACCTGCGGCCTGAGCGCAAACACGCGCGGCATGTCCGCGCGCGCACAACCCGGCCAGCACGGCCTGGCGGGCGCCAGGTTCGACTCTCAGATGTTCTCTGTCTTCTTGATCTTGCTCGGGGTGTAGGTGAGGTTTTCTTTCGCAATCTCGCCCGGCGCCAGATCGGGATTGGGTGGCTGGGTCAGCGCGCCCTGCTTGTGCACCTGCGACAACTCGATCGCCATGCCACTGGCCTGCCACATCGACTTGATGAAATCGAGCAGCAGCTGGTGCATCGGCACCGGCGGCGGGTCTTCGACTTTTTCCGGCTCGGGATGCTGGATCGTCCAGTCACGTGCATCGGCCGATGTTTCACCGCCACGGCGAATCGGATCGGGAACACTCTGCTGGTAAACCGCGCTGTTGGTCGACGCCAGCGACGCACCTTCGCCGATCATGTTGACCACGCCGGGTTGCGCCGGGCCTGCCTGCGGATTGACGGTCACCGGAGGATTGACCGGCGCCACCGGGATCACCTTCTGACCGTTCGAAGACGCCAGGTCGGCGCCGGCGGGGCGCAAACCTGATTGTCGATCGATGGATGGAAGTTGCATGATGGTCCGGATTCCGGGTGGGGTAGGTGGACTTTTTCGCCCACGTTGACCAGTTAACGGCAGAAATGAAGGGTAATTTAGGACTATTTTTCAGTTTCTTCAATCGAATTGCCAACTTTTCCCCATTTCGAGCGAACCCCATTCCCTTGCGCGGGCGCGTGCCGGGCGTGGCAGCAGCGCGCGAGATCCGGCGCAGCGGGACACATTGACGCTCACACGGCAACTCCATACACTTGTGTATTGATACAGGAACCATTCATGACCGACCTCGTAGTACGCCGCCTGGTAATTGACCTGGAAACCCCGTTCCCCGGCCGCTGGAATGGCGGCGACGGATTCCGCTCGGCGTTCTTCAATGCCCTGTCACTGAGTTTTCCGGCCGGCGAACAGTTTTTCATCGACGCCGTACGGGCCGGCTTGAAGGCCTTGCCGGAAGAAAAGCGCGCCAGCCTGGCTGCGGAGGTGCAAGGATTCATCGGCCAGGAAGCCACCCACCGGCGTATCCACGCATTGTTCAATCTGCACTTGGCGAACCTGGGTTACGACAACGAGATCGAGCGCCGCGCCAACCACCGCCGCAAGGTGCACGAAGGTGGTGACCTGCGCAACAAGGTCGCGGCCACGGCCGCCACCGAGCATTTCACCGCCATCTTTGCCGACTGGTTGTTGCGCCACCCAGAGGCGCTCGAAGGCGCCGAACCCCGCCTGCAGACCCTGTGGTTGTGGCACAGCGCAGAAGAGTCGGAGCACCGCAACACCGCATTCGACATGTACCAGGCTCTCGGCGGTACCCATGAATGGCGGATCAAGGTCTTCAAGTTCATTACTGCCACCTTCCTGTACGACGTGGCGCGCCAGACGATTCGCAACATGTGGCACGATGGCAGCCTGTTTCACTGGCGCAGCTGGCGCAGCGCGGGCCAGATGCTGTTCGGCCGTGACGGACTGATCCGTGGCAACTACGGTTTGTGGAAGGCCTACTTCGCACCGGACTTCCATCCGAGTCAGCAGTCGGCAAGCCTGTCGCAGCATTGGCTGCGCGACAACGCCGGCCAGTTCGTCGTGGTGGGCCAGAATTCCTGAACCGGCAGGCCATGACGCTTGCCTTGATTCTTGCCGCTGCGCTCGGCCTGTACCTGTGGCTCGGCCTGCCGGCCACATTACGCGCACTCGGCCTGCACGCTCGTTATCGGGGGCCGCACTACCGGTTGCCTGGCAAACGCGCGCTGATCGTCACCACCAGCCAGGCCATACTGGAACCGCTCAGCAAGGAGACCGGCGTGTTCGGCTCCGAAATGACGGCTCCGTATTACGCCTTTCTCGATGCCGGCATGTCGGTGGACATCGCCAGCATCCAGGGCGGCCCGATTCCGATCGAGCCCGACTCGTTTCGCTGGTTCCTGGCCGCCGACTCCGACAAGCGCTACCTGAAAGACCCCGTGGCACAGGGTAAGGTCGGCCATTCACTGGCCATCGGCACGCTGGACTTCTCCGGCTACGACATCATCTTCCTGGCCGGTGGCTGGGGCGCGGCCTATGACCTGGGGCGCTCGCAGGTGCTGGGCGACGGTATCAGCCAGGCCTGGGCCGCGGGCAAGGTGGTCGGTGGCGTCTGCCACGGGCCGCTGGGCTTGTTGTTGGCCAAGGACAGGAATGGCACACCACTGGTCAGCGGCAAACGGCTGACCGCCGTCACCAATCGGCAGGTCCGGCAACTGGGCATTTCGATCACGCCGCAGCACCCTGAGCGCGAATTGCGCGCTGCCGGTGCGGTGTTCGAAAACGCATCGGCCTGGTTCGAACCGTTTGCCAACCGGACCGTCGTCGATGGCCGGTTGGTCACCGGCCAGAACCAGAACGCCGGCGAGGAAACCTCGCAGAAGATGTTGCAGGCCGCTGGCGGCACGCCCGCACCATGAGCCGCCGGGCCGCTCCCAAGGCGAATCCCGCAGTGCGGAGCACGGAGGGCAGCACCATGAGCCGCCGGGCCGTTCCCAAGGCGAATATCCCGCAGTGCGCAGCACGGAGGGCATTCCAGTGAGCCGCCGGGCCGTTCCCCCCACCAGGTTGCGGCCTGAGCGCAGGAAAACTTCATGAAAATCCGCCGAAAGCTGCCGTTGGTTTTGCTGGTGCTGGTCGCGCTGGCTGCACTGGTCTACGCCAACCGTTTGCTGGTGCTGCAATATTCGCTGGGGTGGCTGACCGACATCCAGCACCCGCGCCAGGCCAACCATCCGGTGCCCTGGAACCCGGGCCCGGCCACGGCCACGCTGGCGCCGGCGCAACGCCCGCCGAACATCATCGTGATCCTGGCCGATGACATGGGCTACAACGACGTCAGCACCCAGGGAGGCGGTTATGGCGCGCATGGCGCGGGCACGCCGAACATCGACACGATCGCCCGCGACGGTGTCGTCTTCGACCACGGTTACGCGGGCGCGGCCGTCTGCACCGTATCGCGCGCCGCGCTGATGACCGGGCGTTATCCGTGGCGTTTCGGTGTCGAGTTCACGCCCACACCCGGCGCCATGGCACGGGTCGCCCCGCTGCTCTACGCAGACCCGACCCGGCTGCGCCGGATCGAGGTCGATGCCGGCCTGGCCGCGCAGTCCAGGTCGTTCAACGAGCTGGGAATGCCCGGCTCCGAAATCACGGTCGCCGAACTGCTCAAGGCGCGTGGTTACCACACCGTGCATATCGGCAAGTGGCATCTGGGCGGCACACCCGAGCATCCCGAGATGCGACCCAACGCCCAGGGTTTCAACGAGAGCCTGTACATGGAAAGCGGCCTGTACCTGCCGCAGAACTCGCCCGACGTGGTCAATTCCAAACAGGACTTCGATCCGATCGACCGCTTCCTGTGGCCCAACATGCGTTTTGGCGTGAGCTACAACAACGGCAAGTGGTTCGAACCTGCCAAGTACCTGACCGACTACTTCACCGACGAGGCGGTAGCCACCATCCACAACAACCGCAACCGGCCGTTCTTCCTGTATCTGGCGCATTGGGGGGTGCACACACCGTTGCAGGCCAGCAAGGCCGACTACGACGCCGTCACCGGCATACCCGACCACCGGCGCCGGGTCTACGCGGCCATGGTGCGATCGGTCGACCGCAGCGTGGGGCGGGTGATGCAGGCGCTGCGTGACAACGGTCTGGAAGAGAACACCATCGTGATCTTCACCAGCGACAACGGGGCACCGGGGTACATCGGGCTGCCCGAGGTCAACCAGCCGTTCCGCGGCTGGAAGCTGACGCAGTTCGAAGGCGGCCTGCGGGTGCCGTACATGGCGAAATGGCCGGGCCGTATTCCGGCGGGCAGCCACTACGCCGCCCCGATGTCCAACATCGACATCCTGCCCACGGTGGTCGCGGCAGCCGGGGGCAGCGTCCCGACCGACCGCGTGATGGACGGGGTCAACCTGCTGCCCTACCTCGCAGCAGACGGCAAGCGCCAACCGGAGCGCCAGTTGTTCTGGCGCGATGGCCCGTACCGGGCGGTGCAGAACCAGGGCTGGAAGCTGATCGTCTCCGAGAGCCCGAAGAAGGACTGGCTGTTCAACCTGAACCAGGACCCGACCGAGAAGACCAACCTGGCAGCGCAGAACCCCCAGGAAGTGGCTCGACTCCGGGCGCTGCTGCAAGCGCATAACGCCGAGATACCGGCCCCGCTGTGGCCCTCTTTCCTGAAGTTGCCAGTGGCCATCGACAAGACGCTGGACCAGAAGGAAAGCGCCGGCGACGAATACACTTATTGGTTCAACTGAACCCGCGCAAGCCTTGCCGACCCCGACGCGCCGATGGCGCACGACACTGTTGCTGTTGCTGCTGACCAGCCTGGTCGGCGGCGGGTGGTGGGCGTGGCATCGCATGACTGCCATTGGCGTGCAACAGGCCCGATCGGATGTGCTCCGGTGCGCGATGGCGCCGGTCGCCACCGACGCCCGCCATCCCGGCATGGTCTGGGTGCCTGGCGGAAACCTCGCCTTCGGTGACACGGTCTACCCGGAAGAGCAGCCGATGCGCACCACGCCGGTGGCCGGCTTCTGGATGGCCCGCACCGAAGTGCGCAATGAAGAATTCGCGGCCTTCGTCAAGGCCACCGGCTACGTGACCGTGGCCGAGCGCGCAGTCGACCCGGCGCTGCATCCCGGCCTGCCGCCGGAGATGCGCCTGCCTGGCGCCGTGGTGTTCACCATGCCCAATGCCACCGACGGGTCGGGTCGGCTGACCCAATGGTGGCGCTACATGCCTGGCGCCAACTGGCGCCATCCGGGCGGACCGCAGACCGGCATCGACGGTCGGGGCGCATTCCCGGTGGTCACAGTCACCGTCGAGGATGCACAGGCCTATGCGCGCTGGAAAGGCCATGACCTGCCCACCGAGGTCCAATGGGAATGGGCGGCACGCGCGGGCCGGAGCGGCACGCCCGCGCATGACCCGCCCGCCGGCGCCAATACCTGGCAAGGCCTGTTCCCGGTGGCCAATTCGGCTGACGACGGCTTCATCGGGCTGGCGCCGTCGGGCTGCTACCCGGCCAATGCGTATGGACTGTTCGACATGATCGGCAATGTGTGGGAGCTCACGGCCGACCGCTGGACAGACGACCACGGATCCGCCGCCACTCCCGGCGTCGACCTGGCGCAGGCGCCCACGCGCGTGGCGACCGCGGGGCAGCATGTCATCAAGGGGGGCTCTTTCCTGTGTGCGCCCAATTACTGCATGCGTTACCGCGCCGGCGCACGCCAGCCGCAGGACGACGATCTGGGCGCCAGCCACCTGGGATTTCGCACTGTGCTGAACGCACCCGGTCCATGAGTTGCCATCCGCCGGCTTCGACAACGAACTGCAGCGCAACCTGCGGCGCGCGACGTATCCCATGAGCCCATCGGCCATGGCTCCGGCACGGCGCAGCAGGCGCCGGAAAACCATCGTGGCGATGGCGTTTTTGCTGCCATTGGTGCTGGCGACCACGCTATACCCGAAAGTCGAGCGGGTCGTGCTCGGAGCCGAGGCCTACATCTTTGGTTTTCCACTGGTGATCATGGACCTGACCCGAACCCGTCTGGCGCAGCCGGACGCCGCTTCCGATCGACTGCAACGGGTCAGGGCGTTCCCCGACAGCGGCTTTCGCGGTGTGGTGCGCCCGAACGTGGACACGCTCTACAGCAACGCCTTCATCGACATGGACCAGGGCCCCTGGGTATTCGAGATGCCCGCCAACGCCGCGCGTTATACGGTGATGCCGTTCATGGACGCGTGGACCGACGTGTTCGCGTCGCCCGGAACACGCACGCTGGGCGACGCCGGCGGCCGGTTCCTGCTGGCCGGGCCACATTGGCAGGGCACGGTGCCCCCCGGATGGCAACTGCTGCGCGCGCCCACGCGCATGGTCTGGCTGATCGGCCGCACCGAAACCCGTGGTGTCGGCGACTACCCGGTCGTGCACCGGCTTCAGGATGCACTGGTGCTCAGGCCGCAGGTCGCCGATGCGAACCCTGTGCACGCCAAGGCACAAACCACCGCGCCTGCCGCACCGCGCGGCACGGGAGCGCCGATCGACGCCGTGCAGCAGATGCCGGTTCAGGAATTCTTCGACCGGCTGGCAATGCTGATGGTGGACAACCCGCCCCGACCCGCCGACGCACCGATGCTGGCCAAACTGGCCCGCCTGGGAATCGCACCGGGGTACGCACCGCGTTGGAGCCGGATCGACCGCTGGGCCGTCGCGCTGGGACGCGCCATCGCGAACCACAAAATCCGGCAGGCGCTGGAGCGCCGCGTGGCCCGCAACGGCTGGATCACGCCACCGGCGATCCTGGGCAACTTTGGCACAGCCTATGACGTACGCACGGTGGTCGCCATGATCGGGCTGGGCGCCAACCTGCCGGCCGATGCGATGTACCCCAGCGCCAGCGTCGATGGCCAGGGCCAGACGCTGAACGGCAGCCATCGGTATCGCCTGCACTTTGAGCGCTCGCAGCTTCCGCCGGTGGACGCGTTCTGGTCGCTCACCGCCTATGGTGACGACGATTTCTTCATCGACAACCCGCTGCATCGATATGCGCGCGCAAGCAACGACCCCCTGGTGCGCAATCCGGACGGTTCGCTCGACCTGCTCGTACAGGCCGACCCACCCCCGCCAGAGTTGCAGGCCAACTGGTTGCCGGTGCGAGCATCGTCCGCCTTTCTGCTCCAGCTGCGCCTGTACCGACCGCGCAGTGAAGCGCTCGATGGCAGCTGGAGTCCGCCGGCACTGCAACGCGTAGACTGACAACGCCACCCATTGCCGGAGAAATTCCATGCACACCCTGAGCCCCACCGATTCCGCCTTCTTGTGGATGGAAACGCGTAACCAGCCGATGCATGTTGCGGGCCTGAACCTGTACACGCCACCGGTCGGTGCCGGTGCCGATTTTGTGTCCCGCCTGCTGGCGCGCTGGGGCAAGCAGTTGCAGGCGCAGCCACCGTTCAATCTGCGGCCGGTGTTGCGCATGGGCCTGTGGCACTGGGAGGAAGACAAGGAGTTCGAGCTCGACTACCACCTGCGCCACCTGGCGCTGCCGCATCCAGGCCGGATCCGCGAACTGCTGGTCATGGTGTCGCGGCTGCATGGCAACCTGATGGACCGCAACCGGCCGCTCTGGGAGGCGTATGTGATCGAGGGTCTGCCCGACGGCCGCTTCGCGACCTACATCAAGATCCACCATGCGCTGGTCGACGGCGTCACCGGTGCCCGCATGATGGCCAACGCCTTGTCGCCCACGGCCCGGGGGCAGAAACCTCCGCTGTGGGCGCAGCAACTCGACGTGCATCCGAGCAGCCGGTCCGCGGCGAAAGCCGCGACCGGCCTGTTGCAGCAACTCGGTGATGTCGCACGCGCCGGACGCGACATCCTGCCGGGCATCGGCGCGGGTGTGATGGACATGTTGCGCGTCGGCGCCGGTGTGGCCGACGCCGACGGCGCGCTGCCGTTCCAGGCGCCGCCCTCGCCGTTCAATGTCGAGATCTCGGGTTCGCGGCGCTTTGCCGCACAGTCGTATTCGCTCGGGCGGCTGCGCGCGATCGGCCAGGCCAGTGGCGCCACGGTCAACGACGTGACACTGGCCATCTGCGCCGGAGCCCTGCGCCAGTATTTGCTGGTGCACAAGAAGCTGCCGAAGAAGCCGCTGATCGCCATGGTGCCGGTGTCGCTGCATGGCGAGACCGATGCCGGCGGCAACCAGGTCACGCTGCTGCTGGCCAACCTGGCGACGCATATCGAAGACCCGCTGGCGCGGCTCAAGGCCATCGTGCACAGCACGGCGCAAGCCAAGCTGCGCCTCTCGAAAATGCCACGGCTGCAGAAGATGGCGCATGGCATGACCACCATCGCCCCGCTGGGGCCAGGCATCGTGACCGGCTCGGCGCGCAAGCGGCCGGTGTTCAACGTCGTCATCTCCAACGTGCCTGGACCCCGCCAGACGCTGTACCTCAACGGCGCGCGGCTCGACGAGGTCTACCCGGTGTCGATCGCCACGCACTACCTGGCACTGAACATCACGATCAGCGGCTACGGCGACATGCTCGGTTTTGGCTACACCGCGTGCCGGCGTTCGGTGCCTGCGCTGCAGCGCATGCTGGACTACACCGACACGTCGATCGCAGAACTGGAGCGGGCGGTGGCCAGCCCGCCCGCCAATGCCACCAGCAAGCCCCGTGCGCCGGCGCGCGCACGCAAGACGCCCGCCACGCCGCGCAAGGCCGCCGTGTCTGCCAAGGCGCCAGCAACACCGCGGCGTCGCAAAGCCCCTGCACCATGACCCTGTCGGATCCGCAAATGGTCCAGTCGCTCGCGATCGCGGCCGTGCTGACTTCGTTCGCGCTGGCCGAGATGCTGCAGGGCCGGTTCTTCGCGCGCGAGGCCACTGACCAGGACAACCGGCTCGACATCGCGGTGACGCTGATGTTTCCGGCGATTTCGCTGGGTGTGCTGGCGATCACCAATGCCTTGTGCCAATGGCTGCTGCCGCAGCAGCGCGCGGCACTGGCAGACTGGACCTGGTGGCAGATGCTGCTGGTGCTGCTGGTCGCCGATGACCTGACGCAATACTTCTGGCATCGGCTCAGCCATACCTCGGTGCTGTGGCCGCTGCACCGGGCCCACCATTCGGCCGCCTACATGAGCGTGCGGGTCGTCTACCGCAACAACGCGTTCTACTATGCACTGATGCCGGGCCTGTGGTTGAGCGGCATCCTGCTGTTTCTGGGTTTCGGCTGGGTCTATGTCGGCTACACCATCGCCAAGCTCAGCGTCATCATCGGCGCGCATTCGGCGCTGCGCTGGGACCAGTGGCTGTACCGCTACCGCATGCTGGCGCCGCTGGCCTGGCTGGTCGAACGCACGATATCGACACCGGCCACGCATTTCGCGCACCATGCGCTGGTGCAGGACGACGGCATCGGCCACTACACCGGCAACTACGGCAATTTGTTGTTCGTCTGGGACGTGCTGTTCGGTACCGCCCATTTCTCGCGTCGTTATCCGCCCGCCTATGGCCTCGCCGACGACCGCAGGCACGGCCCCGAACACTGGCTGGCACAACTGGTGTTCCCGCTGGTGCGTTCGAAACGCGCCGACAGCGTACTGGGCGCCGGCCGCCACACCCCGCCGCCCTGACACTGCGACGGGTCACGCGTACACAAACACCCGTCGCTCGCGCACAGGCGAGTGCGCGGACGCGCGCAGGCCGTGCTCACGCGATTCGATTGACAGTTCAATTTTGTCCGGGTATATTTCACGACACTGCAGGACACCGCTGCAGTGCACCAAACCCATGTCCACACCTACCCCCGCTCCTGGTCCCACACACTGGATCGCCTTCGCCAACCACAAACGTGTCGCCGCAGGCGATCCCAAAGCGGTCGCCACCGCTGTCAAGCAGCTGGTCGACGCGCAGCCGCTGACGCCGGTGGCCATTTTCGATGCGGTGTCCAGCGAAACGATCGAGCTCGACCTGCGCGGGTCTGTCGCAGCGGTGTGCAGGCGCCTGCCAGTGCCGGCCGCCGCGCCGCCCCGTCCTGACGCTGCCGCGCCGGCAGATGCGCCGCGTGGCCCCGGCCGCCCCCGGCTCGGTGTGGTGGCGCGTGAGGTCACCCTGCTGCCACGCCACTGGGACTGGCTGGCGACACAACCCGGCGGCGCTTCGGTGGCACTGCGCAAACTCGTCGAACGGGCGCGCAAGGAGAATGCCGAAGCGGACCGGCAACGGGTGGCGATCGACGCGGCCTACCGGTTCATGCATGCGTTGTCGGGCCACGAGGCGCGTTTCGAAGAAGCGTCCCGCGCGCTGTTTGCCGGCGACATGGCGCAGCTGCGCAGCGCGGTGGCCCGATGGCCGCGCGACGTGCGAATGCACCTGCTCGAACTCGTCGCGCAGGCCAGGCCGGATGCGCTTGCCCAGGCGCCGCGTGCGCCGACGCAGGCGGGTCCCGCGCGCTGACCCGCACGGCCGCGTCGGCATCTCATCACCTCTTCAACCCGTCAGCTGGCCAGCCATTCGCAATGGTCCTGATTCTCCGGAGCTCCCTTGCCACACTCACCTTCCCCGGCACCTGCTGAAGGCGCATCCGACGCAGCACCGCAGCGATCGGGCCGCGCACCGGCCATGGTCTTCATCCTGCTGACGGTATTGATCGACATGATGGCCATCGGCATCATCGTGCCGGTGCTGCCACTGCTGGTAGGCACTTTCACCACGTCGCCGACCGAACAGACCTTCTGGTATGGCGCCGTCGCGCTGAGCTTCGGGCTGGCCAACTTCTTTGCGTCACCGGTGCTGGGCGCCTTGTCCGACCAGTACGGACGCCGGCCGGTGCTGTTGCTGGGCTTCAGTGGCCTGGCGCTGAGTTTCATCGTGACCGGACTGGCCACGGCGTTGTGGATGCTGATCGTCGTTCGGCTGTTCAGCGGCGCCATGCAGGCCAATGCCGCGATTGCCAATGCCTATGTGGCCGACATCACCGAACCCGAGGACCGGGCCCGGCGTTTCGGATTGGTCGGCGCGATGTTCGGCATGGGATTCATGCTCGGCCCGGCACTGGGGGGTTACCTGGGCAGCATCGACCTGCACCTGCCTTTTTTCGTGGCCGGCGGCATGGCGGTGCTGAACTGGCTCTACGGTTTCTTCGTGTTGCCGGAGTCGCTGCCGTTGCAGCGGCGCAAACCGTTTGAATGGCGCCGCGCCCATCCGTTCAGCGCGCTGACCGGCCTGGGCCGACTGCACGGCATCGGTCCGCTGATCGTCGTCATTGCGCTGGCCGCACTGGCGCAGTTCACGCTGCACAACAGTTTTGTGCTCTACACCACGTTCAAGTTCGGCTGGGGTCCGAAGGACAACGGGCTGGCGCTGTTCACCGTGGGACTGATGTCGGTGCTGGTGCAAGGTTTTCTGCTCAAGCATCTGCTGCGTCGTTTCTCGGTGCGGCAACTCGCGGTTGGCGGCTTGCTCGCGTCCACCTCGACCTACTTCGCGTTCGGGGCGATCACCCAGGGCTGGATGATGTTCGTCGTCATCATCGTGGGCACCTTGCTCGGCGGTGGTGCGTCGGCCGTGATCCAGGGGCAGGTGTCGAACTCTGCCGACGCGCGCAGCCAGGGTCAGACCATGGGCGCGGTGGCCGCGCTCAACAGCCTGATGGCTGTCATGGCGCCGGTCGTCAGTGCCAGCCTGCTGGGCATCGTCTCCCACCTTCCGCGGGGCGATTGGCGCATGGGTCTGCCGTTCTATTTCTGCGCCGCCTTGCAATTGACCGGTACCGTGTTTGCGGCCCGGTATTTCGCCCGCCAGGCGCCCAGCTGCGGGCCACCAGGCGCGGCACCCGTCATGGCGGCGCCTGCTGCTCGATCAGATAACGCGTGATGACGGTCTGGAGATAAGCCTTGACCTGCGGCGGATTCGTCGGCCGGCTCAGCGCCTGGTAGCTACCGACAACCGCCAGATAGAACAAGGCCGCCAGTTCCCCTGCCTTGGTGGCGTCGCCGGTATATCGCAGGAACTTGTCGTTGAACAGATCCATGCGTTGCCCATCCACATCGGCCAGCATCTCGGCGACCGCCGGGTCGCGCCGGCCCAGGCCGCGCAAGGCGAGTTCGAAACGCATGTTCTCCAGATCGGCGCCGGCATGGGCCAGCGCCGATTCAAGCAGCAGTTCGAGGTCGCGCCGAGGGTCGCCTGAAGCCGGCAATGCCAGTGCCTGGTTGGTGGCCTGCTCGCGCTCGCGCCAGCGCGCCAGCAACGCGCTGACCAGCGCCGCCCGGTCGACAAAATGCCAGTAGAAACTGCCACGCGTCACGCCCAGCGTATCGGCCAGCAACAACACCCGAACCTTGTCGAAGCCGCCCTCGACGACCGCACCGAATGCCGCGTCGAGCCAGTCGTCGCGGGTCAGCCGCGACGAGTCGGGCTGGGTGCGGAGTTTGGAAGCAGGTTTTGCCATGGCATAACGCGTCGATCGTGTCGGTGATTCTCGCCCAGTCCCGTACACCAACCCGACACGGGTGGTCGCTGGAAACTGCGTTGACAATACACTAGTGTATGGTAAAGTGCCCTGGCCTTGGCGCCGGCCGGACCCACACTGGCGCGGGAACCCGCCGACACACTGCATTTCCTGACCCACCAACATGTCGATCAAAAGCCTGCTGATGCCCGCCATCACGGCGCGCCTGTTGTCGCGGGACCGGCTGCTGGCGCGTCGCGTTCGTGCCGAACGCAGGCGCAGGGCACACGGCGAACCGCACCGTCTGCACTATTTCCACCAGGTCGACGATCCCTACAGCGCGCTGCTGGCACAGGTGCTGCCCCGGTTGCTGGCGCGCTACGACCTGCTGCTCGAGGCCCATGTGGTTCCGGCTCCCGCCGACGACGCGGCGCCCGAGCGTGCGAAGCTGGTGGCCTACAGCCGCAAGGACGCACAGTTGCTGGCACGGCACTGGCAGCTCGATTTCACGGACAGCGGAACGCAACCGTCCGTCGACGCATGCATGCAGGCGCGTCGCCAGCTGGTCGCCGCCTGTGCAGCCGGCCGCTTTGCCGACGTCGCCGCGTCGGTATCGCAGCAACTCTGGAATCCGGCGACAGCCCCGCAGGCCCAGCCACCCTTGCTGGCGGACCTGCCAGCCACCGACCGGCACATCGCCGACAGCCAGGCCCTGCGCCGACGCCTGGGCCATTACCTTGGAGCCACGCTGTTTTATGCCGGCGAATGGTATTGGGGTGTCGATCGCCTGCACCACCTGGAAACCCGGCTGCTGCAACTCGGCGCCCAACGTGATGGCGCAGGCAACCCGATGTTCCCGCCGCCAGCCGAGTTGCAGCAACCCCGGCGGGCACCCGATGCACCGGTGATCGATTTCTACGTCTCGCTGCGCAGTCCGTATTCGGCGATCGTGACGCCCCGGGTCTTTGCACTGGCCGCGATGACCGGTGCCACCGTGCGCTTGCGACCGGTATTGCCGATGGTCATGCGCGGGCTGGCAGTGCCGCAGAGCAAACGCATGTACATCACGCAGGACGCAGCACGAGAAGCCTTTGTGCACAACATCCCGTTTGGCCGTCTCAACGACCCGCTGGGCCGTCCGACCGAACGCGGCCTGGCTCTGCTGGCACTGGCCGAACGCCAGGGGCGTGGCCAGGCCTTGCTGCTGTCGTTCATGCAAGGCGTATGGTCCGAGGGCATCGACGCTGGCAGCGACCGGGGCTTGCGCCGGATCGCCGAACGCGCCGGCTTGTCCTGGGACGATACCTGCCTGGCGCTGGACGATGAAAGCTGGCGCCAGGATGCCGAAACCAACCGGGCAGCCATGTTCGCTCTGGGGCTCTGGGGCGTGCCTTCGTTCCAGGTCCGCAACCTCGCGGTCTGGGGGCAGGATCGGCTGTGGGCCGTCCAGCAGGCCCTGCTGCAGCCAGGATGATCCGATGAAGCACCACCTGAGCGCATTCGTCCTGAGCCTGGCGCTGTGTGCGGCAACCGGAGCAGCAATCGCCCAGACGGCAACGCCGCGCCCCAACATCGTCGTGCTGGTCGCCGACGACTGGGGCTTTACCGATGTCGGCGCCTTCGGCAGCGAGATCGCGACACCCCATATCGATGAACTGGCGCGCCGCGGCGTGCGCTTTTCCAACTTCCACGTCGCGGCATCCTGTTCACCGACCCGTTCGATGCTGCTGACCGGCGTGGACAACCACCGCAATGGCGTGGGCAATCTGCGCGAAGCCATGCCACGCGCGCACATGGGCAAGCCGGGTTACCAGGGATCGCTGACGCCCCAGGTCGTCACCGTGGCCAGCCTGCTGCAGGACAGTGGTTACCGGACCTACGCCGCCGGCAAGTGGAATGTCGGCTCCGAGCCCTACAACCGGCCCAACCAGCGCGGCTTCGACCGCTCCATCGTGCAAGGCGACACCGGCTCGGACAACTGGGACCCGCAGCAACGTTATTTGCCCCATTCTGCCCAGGTCGACTGGTTCGAAGACGGCGAGCGGGCCACAATGCCGGCGACGTTCTACTCGTCCGAGTATTTCGTCGACCGGGCCATCAACTACATCGACTCGGGCAAGGGCAGTGGCAAGCCATTCTTCGCCTATGTGGCGTTCCAGGCCAACCATGTGCCGATCCAGGCGCCACAGGATTTCATCGACAAATACAAGGGCCGCTACGACGCCGGCTGGGACGTTCTGCGCCAACAGCGGCGCGACAAGGCGGCAAACCTGGGCCTGATTGCGCCCGGCACGCCCTTCACGACCATGGCCACCAGCAAGCGCTGGAACGAACTGAGCGCCAAGGACCGTCGCTACCAGGCACGCGAAATGGAGATCTATGCGGCCATGGCAGACGCGATGGATTTTCATGTCGGTCGCCTGGTCGACCATCTCAAGGCGATCGGCGAATACGAGCGCACCGTGTTCGTGTTCCTGTCCGACAACGGCCCCGAAGGTGCGGACTATGCCGATGCCCAGATCTGGCTGGCGACCCAGTACTCGCAGGATATCGACCGCCTGGGCGGCAAAGGCGCCTATGGCATCCCCGGGCCGGGTTGGGCCAGCGCCTCGGCCGCGCCACTGGACACCTACAAGTTCTACGCCGGTGAAGGCGGCATCCGGGTGCCGCTGATCGTCTCAGGGGTGCCCGGCAGCACGGCCAACCGGATCCAGAGCGCGCTGACCCATGTCAACGACATCGTGCCCACGCTACTCGAACTCGCCGGTGTTGCGCACCCGGGCAGCAGCTACAAGGGTCAACCGGTGCAGCCGATGGCGGGCCACAGTCTGGTGCCGGTGCTCACCGGCCAGGCAGACCGGGTCTACCCGAAGGACACGCCACTGGGTTACGAGTTGTCCGGCAACGCCGCCCTGTTCAGGGGCGACCTCAAGCTGGTGCGCAACATGCCACCGATCGGTGACAACCAATGGCACTTGTTCGACCTGCGTACCGATCCTGGCGAAACGCGTGATCTGCGCGCTGCACTGCCGCAGGTGTTCACACAGATGCAGGCCGACTATGCGGTCTACGCGCGTGACCACGGCGTGTTGCCGATGCCCGAGGGCTACAGCCCGACCCGCCAGGTGCTGATCAACAGCATGTTCAGCTACTGGATCCCGGCCTACCGCATGCCGGTGTTGCTGACGCTGGCCACCCTGGTGCTGTTCGTGCTGCTGCGTCGGCGTCGGCGTCGCCCATGACGGCTCCGGGCCACTTCCAACAGGCAGCGCAGCGCATCCCACGCCGCCCCTGCAGGAAGGGCAGCGTTTTGATCCATACAGGTGATCCATGACACGTGCGCGACGAATTCTATTTGCGACCATCGCATTGCTGATGCTGCTGATCCTGCCGGCCTACCTGCTGCGGGGCCCGCTGAGCATGGCTGCGTTGCCGTATTTCGCCAAACAGCGCATGGCGGCCGACACGGCCGCGTCAGTGCCAGACGGTCTGCATGTCGGATTGTGTGGCTCGGGTTCACCGTTTCCGGACGAACAACGCGCCGGCCCCTGCACCGTCGTGCTGGCGGGCAAGCGCCTGCTGGTGTTCGATGCCGGCAATGCAGCCAGCCGCAACATCGGTCGCATGGGTTTGAACCAGGGCTCCGTCGACGCGATCTTTCTGACCCACTTCCATTCGGACCATATCGACGGCCTGGGCGAACTGCTGTTGCAGCGCTGGCTCGCCAGCGCGAATCGCACGCCGGTACCGGTCCATGGTCCCGAGGGCGTCCAGCAGGTGGTGCAGGGACTGATGCAGACCTACCGCCAGGACCAGGGCTACCGCGTCACGCACCACGGCGACGCCACGGTTCCAGCCAGCGGCTTCGGCGCGATCGCACAGGTGTTCTCGCCCCCCGCCGACGGACATGTCGTGGTACTCAAGGATGCGGACCTGGAGGTCGTTGCCTTCAGCGTCGATCACGGCCCGGTGCATCCTGCGGTGGGTTACCGCATCCGCTACAAGGACCGCAGCGTGGTGCTCAGCGGCGACACGAAACAGTCGGCGGCCGTCACGCGCGAGGCGGCCGGCGTCGACCTGCTGGTGCACGATGCCTTGTCACAGCCGCTGCTGGCCGTGTTGCAGCAGTCAGCGACCGATCTGGGACGCAACAACCTGGCCAAGGTGTTTCACGACATCACCGACTACCACGCCAGCCCCGAGCAGGCGGCAGCCACCGCGCGCGAGGCCAAGGTGCGCTATCTGCTGCTCAACCACATTGTTCCGCCGCTTCCGCTGCCGGGCATGGAGCAGGTTTTCCTGGCCCAAGCGCCGCAGATTTTCACCGGGCCGCTGCGCGTCGGGCACGATGGCGATCTGCTGAGTTTGCCGGCAGGCTCGACAACCATCACACTCGAACGCAGATTCTGAGATGAAAGACGCCCCCCGTCTGTCCGGTCTCTCAAGAAACACAATCTAAGGTCTTGATTCGCAATGAATTTCTCAAGCGGGTTGTTCAGTGGGCACAAGCGCCATGCCCATCTTCTTGGCCTTCTGTGCCAAGTTGTG
>JAGPBF010000263.1 GCA_018063505.1 Rhodoferax sp. | reverse complement strand
TTTTTTCCAGCCGAAGACGGCAATCGAGGTAACGTAACGTCTCGTTGGCTCGGAGAAGGTGAAAAGAGACAGACCTGATATTCGACGCCTTGTTGCAGAACCGCTGTGACCGCAAGACCGGATTGTTTGCATTGGGTGGCGGCGTTGTTGGCGACATGACCGGCTTTGCCGCTGCTTCGTTCATGCGCGGTGTTCCGTTCGTGCAGGTGCCCACTACCTTGCTGGCGCAGGTCGACTCGTCGGTCGGTGGCAAGACAGCCATCAACCATCCGCTTGGCAAGAACATGATTGGCGCCTTTTACCAGCCGCAACTTGTGGTCTGCGACCCGACCACGTTCGGTACATTGCCGCCGCGCGAGCTCAGCGCCGGCCTGGCCGAAGTCATCAAGTACGGACCGATTGCCGACATGGCGTTTCTCGACTGGATCGAGGCCAACTTGCCGGCCCTGATGGCGCGCGATCCCGCGGCGCTGGCTTATGCGGTCAAACGCAGCTGCGAAATCAAGGCCTTTGTCGTCGGCCAGGACGAGCGTGAAACGGGCATGCGCGCGATCCTCAACTTCGGCCATACGTTTGGCCATGCCATAGAGAATGGCCTCGGCTACGGCCAGTGGCTGCATGGAGAGGCCGTGGGTTGCGGGATGGTGATGGCGGCCCATCTGTCGATGCGACTTGGCCTGGTTGATGCTGCGTTCGTGCAAAGGCTGACGCAGCTGATCGAACGTGCTGGTTTGCCGGTCGCAGGCCCGCGTCTGCCGGACAAGGGTGCGGCAGGTGGCGCAACCGACTCCAACGCTGACCGCTATCTTTCGTTGATGCGGGTCGACAAAAAGGCCGATGCTGGCACGATACAGTTTGTCGTGATCGAGCGTAGTGGCGTGGCCGCCGTCCGCACCGCGCCCGATGCGCTGGTGCGTGAGGTGGTGGACAGTTGCTGCGGGTGAGCACGGTGTCTGCCACCAAGGGCCTGCTCGCCTGGACCTGTAGCGGGCAGCCCGATTCCCGGCCAGCGGCAGTCTGAGACATGGTGCTGGCAATTTTTGCGTGTGATCCGGCGCTTTCGCGTGGACGCCGGCACGATGAGCCGGTCGCGCCGACGCGCACGCAATTTCAGCGGGACCGGGACCGTGTGATCCACTGCTCGGCGTTCCGGCGTCTGGTCTACAAGACACAGGTTTTTCTGAACCATGAGGGTGACCTGTTCCGGACCCGGCTGACCCATTCGCTGGAGGTGGCGCAACTGGGGCGTTCGATAGGACGATCGCTGGGCTTGAATGAAGACCTGATCGAGGCCGTTGCCTTGTCGCACGACCTGGGACACACGCCGTTCGGCCATGCCGGGCAGGATGCGCTCAATGCCTGCATGGGCGAGCACGGCGGCTTCGAACACAACCTTCAAAGCCTGCGCATCGTCGACACGCTTGAGGAGCGTTACCCGGACTTCGACGGACTCAATCTCACGTTTGAAACCCGTGAAGGAATCCTCAAGCACTGTGCCTTGGGCAATGCGCAGGCGCTCGAGGCGACAGAACCTGCCTATGCGGATGGTGCGGGTGGTGTGGGCCGGCGCTTCATTGTGCGTGGCCAGCCCAGCATGGAAGCGCAACTGTGCAACCTGGCCGACGAGATCGCCTATAACGCGCATGATATCGACGATGGCGTGCGCTCGGGCCTGATCACTTTGGAGCAACTGGAGTCGGTCGATTTGTTCAACCGTTTCCTGGTCCAGACCCGCCAGCGGCATCCGCATCTGCACGATACCGATCAGGACCGGCGGCTGTTGTATGAAACGATTCGCCAGATGCTCAGTGCCCAGGTCTACGATGTGATCGAGGCGACGCGCCGGCAGCTGGATGCGGCTGCACCGGGTAGCGTGGCCGAGGTACGCGGTTTGCCACCGATGGTGCGCTTCTCCGACACGATGCGCGGGGCGTCGACCGAACTAAAGCAATTTTTGCTGCGCAATCTGTACCGCCATCGCCAGGTGATGGAGACCACTGATCACGCCCGGCGTATTGTGCGTGACCTGTTCGATGCCTATATGCAGGCGCCACAGGGAATGCAGCCGGGTTTTGCGGCACGTTGCCAAGCCGCCTGTGCGGCAGCAAATCCGATGCGCGTTCGCGCACGCACGGTGGCCGACTTCATCGCTGGCATGACCGACCGGTTCGCGGTGCGCGAACATGAACGGATCACCGGGCTGCATCTGCTGGGTTGACGCGCATGCGGACCATTGCCTTTGCGCGCCATCCGGAGTTGGTCGTCATTCTGGCCGGCGTGGCAGCGGCGCTGCATGTCGGCAAGTTGTCGCCAGCGATCCCGGTTCTGCGCGAGGCGCTGGGTGTTAGTCTGGTGCAGGCCGGCTTCCTGCTATCGCTGGTGCAGATGGCAGGCATGTTGCTCGGGCTGGCCGTCGGACTGGCAGCAGATAGCATCGGCTTGCGGCGCGCCATGTTGTGCGGTCTTGTGGTGTTGTCGCTCGCCGGCGGGTTGGGCGCCATGGCGCAGGATCCGGGCAGCTTGTTGCTGCTGCGCGCGTTCGAGGGTTGCGGATTCCTGCTGGCCGTCATGCCTGCGCCGGGTTTGATCCGGCGTCTGACGCCACCCGCCAAGATGCCCTCCGCCATGGGTTTGTGGGGCGCCTACATGCCGCTTGGTACGGCAACGGCGCTGGCCGTCGGCCCGGTGCTGATTGGCTGGGCCGGTTGGCGAGTCTGGTGGCTCGTGCTGGCCTTGTTGACCTTGATGATGGCAGTCTGGGTGTACCTGGCTGTTGCGGCAGACCAGCAGGCCAGGCAGACGCCGTCGGATGGAGCGACAACGGTGAGGGCCGCCGCCGCGCAACCGGCTCTATGGCTGGCGCGCATGCGGCGCACGCTGGGCGCGCGCGGCCCCTGGCTGGTGGCAGTCTGCTTTGCGTTGTATTCTGGCCAGTGGCTGGCCGTGATTGGTTTCCTGCCATCCATGGCCGGTCAGGCCGGCGCAGTGGGCACGGGCGTGGCGTTGCTGCTGGCGCTGGTGGCGCTGGTCAATGTGGCAGGCAACGTGGCCTCCGGGCGTTTGCTGCAACGGGGGGTTCGCGCCAGTTATTTGCTGTTTGGCGGATTCTGCGCCATGGCGCTGGGCGCGATCGTCGCGTTTTCTGCCATCGGCATCGACAGCCTGCTGCTGCGGTATCTGGGGGTGCTGCTGTTTTCCATGGTCGGTGGCGTGATTCCGGGCACCCTGTTTTCGCTGGCAGTACTGCTGGCCCCGGACGAGGGCAGTGTTTCGACCACGGTCGGATGGATGCAGCAGCTGTCCGCAGTCGGACAGTTTTGTGGTCCTCCGGTGGTGGCCTGGGTCGCAGCGCGTGCGGGTAGCTGGCAGTGGACCTGGGTGGTCACCGGTCTGTGCTGCCTGCTGGGCCTGCTGGTCGCGCACCGGATCGGCACGGAGGTCGCACGCCAGCATGACTGAACACCCCGATTTCGAGACTACCGTGACGCACGATATGCAACACTGGTTGCAGCAGGCGGTCATCGGGCTGAACCTGTGCCCGTTCGCGAAATCGGTGTTGGTGCGCCAGCAGATTCACTTCGTTGTCAGCCGTGCCAATGGCCCGGACCAGCTCGAACCGGTGTTGCTGCGCGAGTTGCAGGCGCTCGCCGATGCGGACCCTGGGCTGCGGGACACGACCTTGTTGATGGCGCCCGATTGCCTGCTGGCATTTCGCGATTTCAATGACTTTCTGCACCGCGCCGAGCATTGCCTGGAATTGCTGTCACTTCAGGGCATCATCCAGATTGCCAGCTTTCACCCGCAATTCCAGTTCGCCGGCACCGGCAAAAATGACATCAGCAACTTCACGAATCGCGCGCCTTACCCGACGCTGCATCTGTTGCGCGAATCCAGCGTGGACCGGGCGGTGGCTGCATTTCCGCAGGCAGAGGAGATCTTCGAGCACAACATCGACACCATGCGACAGTTGGGCCAAGGTGGGTGGGATGCGCTGGGCATCGTCCGCAATGCGCCTGTGGCACCACTGGCAGCGGGCAAACCGGGCAAGGGCGGCTCACGACGTGGCACGATAGGGCGATGAAAAACAAATCCAGTCGCCGCGCGGATCTACCGGGTTCCCCGGTCGCGACCGTCACCCCTTCGATCGCCGCCGAATTGCGGCCAGGGCAGTCTGTCGCGCTGCTGCAGGAACTGCACATCCTGACGCGGGACGGCAAGATGAACCAGGACTCGCGCCGCAAGCTCAAGCAGGTCTATCACCTGTACCAGTTCATCGAGAAGATCCTGCAGGAACTCGAAGTACCGTCCGCGTCGGAATCCGGCCGGAAACCGGGAATTTCGGTGGCCGACCATGGCGCCGGCAAGTCTTATCTTGGTTTCATCCTGTACGACCTGTTCTTTCGCAGTCGCCGAGACGGCTGGATCTACGGCATCGAGACGCGTACCGAACTGGTCGACAAATCCAGGGAACTGGCGCTTTCGCTGGGGTTCGAGCGCATGTCGTTCCTGAACCTGAGTGTGGCGGCTTCGGCGTCGGCGCAGGAGTTGCCGCAGCAGATCGACATGGTGACCGCATTACATGCCTGTGACACTGCGACCGATGATGCGATCGCCTTCGGTCTGGCCAAGAAGGCGCGCAGCATGGTCCTGGTTCCGTGTTGCCAGGCGGAGTTGGCGCGCATGCTCAACGCCGGCAAGGCGCTGAATCTGCGCCGCACGCCGCTGGCGGAGTTATGGCGCCATCCATTGCATACGCGGGAAGTCGGCAGCCAACTCAGCAACGTATTGCGCTGCCTTTATCTGGAGGCCTGGGGGTATCAGGTCACCGTCACCGAACTGGTCGGTTGGGAGCACAGCCTCAAGAACGAACTGATCATTGCACGCCATACCGGAGAGATGCGTCGCACTGCGGCCGATCGTCTGCAGGCTTTGCTCGATCAGGTCGGACTGCAGGAACTTCTGGGCACCCGGTTCCGACTTCCGGAGGTGAATCTGTAAAGATGGCTTTCGCAGATCGC
>JAGPBF010000004.1 GCA_018063505.1 Rhodoferax sp. | reverse complement strand
CCCGATACCACGGCTTGCAGCCCGGTGGCCGGGGGCAGGGCACTGGCCTGCAGCGAGGGCTGGATGCCGAAGTTCTGCGGCAGGCCGATCGCCACGCCGGAGCCGGCCGTGACCAGGGGCATGCCTTTGAGTGCCGGGCCCAGGCGCAGCAGATCGTCGTTGGTGACGGCGTCGACGATGGCCACGCCGAAGCCTTGCGCCTGCAGTTCGGTGATACGGCTCTGGACGGCGTCCGCACTTTGCGCAACAGCGCTGTAGTCGATCAGTCCGACCTTTCGCCGGGTCTGCGCCTGCATCACCCGCACCAGGTTGGCGTCGCCCATCGGCGTCAGCGGATGGTTCTGCATGCCGCTCTCGCTCAGCAAAACGTCGCCGACAAACAGGTAACCCTTGAACACGCTGCGCTTGTTGTCCGGAAACGCCGGCGTGGCAATCGTGAACCCGGTCTTCAAGGCGTCCATCAGTGCCTCGGTCACCGGTCCGATGTTGCCTTGCGCCGTGCTATCGAAGGTGGAGCAGTACTTGAAATAGATCTGCTGCACACCTTGCGCCTGCAACCAGCGCAATGCCTCCAGCGATTGCGCCACGGCCTCGTCCGGTGCAATGGTGCGTGATTTCAGTGCGACGACCACTGCGTCGATGTCGGCGTCCAATGGCGCTTGCGGTACGCCGATGGTCTGCATCGTGCGCATGCCCGCGCGCACCAGGTTGTTGGCCAGGTCTGTGGCACCGGTAAAGTCGTCTGCAATGCAGCCCAGAAGTGTGCTTGCCATGGTGTTTCGAAGTCGGGTGAAGAAGGGTGATGGGAAAAGGTGTCTGTATCTATCTGGCAGTTTTTCCGTCCGGCAATTCGATACCTGGGAAGATCTTGATCACGGCGCTGTCGTCTTCGCGCGCAAAGCCGGCTGTCGATGCCTGCATGAACATCTGGTGCGCAGTGGATGACAGTGGCAACGGGAACTTGCTGGAGCGCGCCATGTCGAGCACGATGCCCAGATCCTTGACGAAGATGTCCACTGCCGACAAGGGCGTGTAGTCCGCAGCCAGCACATGGGCCATCCGGTTCTCGAACATCCAGCTGTTGCCGGCGCTGTGCGTGATGACCTCGTACAGGGCGGCTGCATCCACGCCTTCGCGCAGCCCCAGCGCCATGGCTTCCGCTGCCGCAGCGATGTGAACGCCGGCCAGCAACTGGTTGATGATCTTGACCTTGCTGCCGGCGCCGGCGCTGTTGCCCAGCCGGTACACCTTCGCGGCCATCGCGTCGAGCACCGGATCGGCCTTGGCATATGCTGCCGCTGCGCCCGAGGTCATCATCGTCATCTCGCCGCTGGCCGCCCTGGCGGCACCACCGGAGATCGGCGCGTCGAGGTAGAGCAGTCCCAGTTCGGCCAGGCGCGTTTCCAGTGTGATCGACCAATGGGGATCCACCGTCGAACACATCACGAACACCGCGCCCTTTTTCATGGCTGCGGCGCCGCCGCCGGAGCCGAACAGCACGTCCTCGGTCTGCGCGGCATTGACCACCACCGAGACGACAACGTCGCAGGCCGAGGCCAGCGCGGCCACCGACGCGCAGGCGATGCCGCCATCCCTGGCAAAGTCCTCGACCAGTTCGCTGCGTACGTCGAATACGCGCACCGCATGACCCGCACGGCGCAATGACTGGGCCATGCCCTTGCCCATGGCACCCAGGCCTATCACTCCGACCGCAGTTTGCATGACACTCTCCGTTCAATGATGGGTGGCTACGACGCCGGGATCCGGGTGCGATCGTCGCATCGGCGGCGGGCCGGCCCATGGGCGTGCGTGAAATTGTCGCTCACCGGCCGGGTGCACGGAAGTGTGCATGTTCAGCGCGCTGGCCGGCCGATGTGCAGCATGGCCAGTCCGGCCAGCACGATCAGTGTGATGCCGGCCCAGGACAACAGATTGGGGATGTCGTTCCAGACCAGCCAGCCAATCAGTAGCGCAAACAACAGGCTGGAATACCGGAACGGTGCAATCAGGCTCATATCGCCGGTGCGCATGGCGACGATCACCAGAAAATAGGCGGCGCTGAGGAACAGACTGGCGGTGGCCAGCAGCGCCAGGTGCCGCTGCTCGATCGGCGCCCAGCCCTGGATCAGGCTCAGCGGCCCGGTCAGCAGAACGACGGCGCAGGAAGTGGCCAGCGTGATCAGGATCGATGGCACGGCCAGTGCGATGCGGCGCGTGACCAGGTCGCGCGCCGCCTGCAGCACGGTGGCAAACAGGCACACCAGGCTCCAGGCATTGAAGCCGTCGGCTGCCGGCTGCACGATCAGCAAGACGCCGGCAAAACCGGCGCCGATCGCGACCCAACGCGCCGCCTGCACCCGCTCCTTCCACACCATTGCCGCGTAAAGGGCGATGAACGTCGGCGCGGCGAGGTTGATGGCGGAGGCATTGGCAATCGGCAGCTGGAACAATGCGCTCAGATAGGCCATTGTTGCGATAGCGTCGAGGCCGGCGCGCAGCAGCACCGGTCGTTGGGTCAGTTGCTGCCATGCGGTAGTGGCGATGGCCGGCCGCAGCGCGCCGGTGGCGATGGCCGCCAGCAACAATACGCTGGTGGCGAACAGGCCGCGGATGAATACCAGCTGTGCTGCTGGCAGCGAGGCGCTGACATACTTGACCAGCGCATCGTTGGCGATGAAAAGGCTCATGGCGAGCGACATGGCGACGATGCCGCGATGGTTGGCCTGGGCCGGCAGTAGTTGCATGGGTGCCGATGGTAACGTCTGGCCGTTGATCCCAGAGGGCTTGTCGCGCAGGTTCCGCGCCAGCGCGTGCGGTCCACTAACATGCCACCCATGGCAACACCTATCCGAAACCTGAATCTGTCCGGCGCCTCCAACTTCCGGGATCTTGGCGGCTATGGCGGCGCAGACGGGCGCACCGTGCGCTGGCGCAAGCTGTTCCGCTCCGACCATCTGGGTGATCTGACTGCGCAGGATCTGGCCAGTCTGTCGGAGCTGCGACTGGCGCGGGTCTGTGATTTCCGCGGCCAGGAGGAGCGGCAGCCGCGCGGTTGTGCAATACCCGGTGTTGCGGTGCATGCCTTGTCGATCGAGCCCACGGTGGTGCAGGGCATGCAGGCGCTGCTGGCGCAGGGCAAGGCCTTGACACCGCAGTCCACCCTGGCCTTGATGGAGCAGACCTACCGCGATTTCGTGTTGCACAACTCGCCGCGTTTCGCCGAGTTGTTCGGTCATCTTCTGGACGACGACGCGCCACTGGTGTTCCATTGCACTGCAGGCAAGGACCGCACAGGTTTTGCCGCCGCGCTGATTCTCTCGGCACTGGGCGTGCCGCAGACCGTGGTGATGCAGGACTACCTGCTGACCAATGACTTCTATCGCCAGCCAGCCGCTGCCAGTGGCTTTGCGTCGCAGGAAGTGCTCGACGTGTTGTGGCGGGTACAGCCCTGCTTTTTGGAGGCGGCGCTGGAGACAGTCCAGGCGCAGCATGGCGATCTGGACAGCTACCTGGCGTCGGCACTGGGTATCGGACCCTCGCAGCGCGCCAGGCTACAGAGTCTGTATCTGGAACGCTGAAACCTGGTGTGCAGGCGACAAGTCGCCGCAGGCAAAGTGCATCCGCACCGTGTCGCGACGCCGGTTTGTCAATCACACCTGCACAAGGAGAGTACCTCATGCACATCGTCGACGTCGTCGAATCCACCCGTCCCATCAGCTCCAACATCCGCAATGCATTCATCGACTTCTCGAAGATGACGCTCAGCCTGGTGGCGGTTGTCACCGACGTCGTACGCGACGGCAAGCCGGTGATCGGTTACGGATTCAACTCGAACGGCCGTTACGGCCAGGGCAGCCTTATCCGCGAGCGATTCAGGCCCCGGGTGCTGGATGCCGACCCGGCGAGTCTGCTTGACGACAGCGGCGAGAACCTGGATCCGCACAAGATCTGGGCCTGCATGATGCACAACGAAAAGCCTGGTGGGCATGGCGAGCGTTCGGTCGCGGTGGGCACCATCGACATGGCGGTATGGGATGCCGTGGCCAAGATCGCCGGCCAGCCGCTGCACGACTTGCTGGCACGGCGTTACGGCAACGGCAAGGCGGACCCCCGGGTGTTCGTCTATGCGGCTGGCGGCTACTACCATCCCGGCAAGGGGCTCGACGGGCTGCGCGGCGAAATGGCCAGCTACCTGGAGCGCGGTTATTCGGTCGTCAAGATGAAGATCGGTGGTGCGCCGCTGGCACAGGACATGAAACGCATCGAGACGGTGCTTGCCATGCTGCAGCCGGGCCAGCAGTTGGCGGTGGATGCCAATGGCCGCTTCGACCTGCCAACGGCTCTGGCCTATGGCAAGGCGATGGCAGACTACCCGCTGTTCTGGTACGAGGAAGCTGGCGACCCGCTGGACTACGAATTGCAGGCACGGCTGGGCGAATCCTATGCGGGCAGCCTGGCGACCGGCGAGAACCTGTTCTCGATGCAGGATGCCCGCAACCTGATCCGCTACGGCGGCATGCGGCCCGACCGCGATTGGCTGCAGTTCGACTGCGCTCTCAGTTATGGCCTGGTCGAATACCTGCGCACGCTGGACATGCTCAAGGACTATGGCTGGTCACCCCGTCGCTGCGTGCCGCACGGTGGGCACCAGATGTCGCTGGCCATCGCCGCGGGACTGGGGCTGGGCGGCAACGAGTCGTACCCGGACCTGTTTCAGCCCTACGGCGGATTCCCGGACGGGGTGCGGGTGGAGAACGGGTATGTGACCTTGCCGCCGCTGCCGGGCATCGGTTTCGAGGGCAAGGCCGACCTGTTTGCAGAGATGCTGGCGCTGACTCGCTGAGGGCGCAGTCGGCCACGGTCGCACCTGCCTTTTGGGGACTGTGCCGGCCTGGCAAGGGCAAAGAAAAAGCCGCGACCCGATCAGGGGCTGCGGCTTTGGCGCGCGGAGAACCGAGGCTTACAGGCTGTCGGTAAAACTGCGCAGCTTGTCCGACCGGCTCGGGTGCTTGAGCTTGCGCAGCGCCTTGGCCTCGATCTGGCGGATGCGCTCGCGCGTCACGTCGAACTGCTTGCCCACTTCTTCGAGCGTGTGGTCGCTGGTCATCTCGATGCCAAAGCGCATGCGCAGCACCTTGGCCTCGCGCGGCGTCAGGCTGTCCAGGATGTCCTTGACCACGTCGCGCAAGCCCGCCTGCATGGCCGCTTCCATCGGTGCGGTGTTGGCGCTGTCCTCGATGAAGTCGCCCAGGTGCGAATCGTCGTCGTCACCGATCGGGGTTTCCATCGAGATCGGCTCCTTGGCGATCTTCATGATCTTGCGGATTTTGTCTTCCGGAATCTCCATGCGCTCGGCCAGCACGCTGGCATCGGGCTCGAAGCCGAATTCCTGCAGGTGCTGACGGCTGATGCGATTCATCTTGTTGATGGTCTCGATCATGTGCACCGGGATGCGGATCGTGCGCGCCTGGTCGGCGATCGAGCGCGTGATGGCCTGGCGGATCCACCAGGTGGCATAGGTCGAGAACTTGTAGCCGCGCCGGTATTCGAATTTGTCGACCGCCTTCATCAGGCCGATATTGCCCTCCTGGATCAGGTCCAGGAACTGCAGCCCGCGATTGGTGTATTTCTTGGCGATCGAAATCACAAGGCGCAGGTTGGCCTCGATCATTTCCTTCTTGGCGCTGCGCGAGGACGCTTCGCCTGAATTCATGCGCTTGTTGATGCTCTTGAGTTGCCATAGTGGCACCACGACCCGTGCCTGGATGTCCATCAGCTTTTGCTGCAGGTCCTGCACCGGTGGAATATTGCGCTCCATGATGGTCGACCATGGCTTGCCCGCTGCGGCCTGCTTCTCGATCCACTTGAGATTGAGCAGATTGCTCGGCACGTCGCGGCCGTGTTTGTCCTTGCCGCTGAAATCGGCAATGAAATGCTCCTGCGGGTAGCCGCACTTGTCGACGATGATGCGGCGCAGCTCGCGCTCTTTCTTGCGCACGTCGTCGACCTGACTACGCACCATGTCGCACAGCTTCTCGATTGCCTTGGCGGTGAAGCGGATCGACATCAGCTCTTCGCTGAGCGACTTCTGCGACTTCAGGTAGGACGGCGTTCCGTAACCTTCCTTGTCGTAGGTGCGGTGGATCTTCTCGAACAGTTCGCGCAGACGGTCGAAGCGGGTCAGCGCCTCGCGCTTGAGTTCCTCGAGCTTCTTGGTCAGGGCCTTGGAGCCACCTTTGCCGTCGTCGTCGTCCTCTTCGTCGAATTCGTCGAAGTCTTCTTCGGCCACATAGTCGTCTGCTTCGTTGGGGTCGGTGAAACCGTCGACGATGGTCGTGATGACGACCTTGCCTTCGCGGATCTCTTCGCCCAGGCGCAGGATTTCGGCAATGGTGGCTGGCGAGGCGGAGATCGCCTCCATCATGTCCATCAGGCCGCCTTCGATGCGTTTGGCAATCTCGATCTCGCCTTCACGCGTCAGCAGCTCGACCGTGCCCATTTCGCGCATGTACATGCGCACCGGGTCTGTGGTGCGGCCGAATTCGCTGTCCACGGTGGACAAGGCGGCTTCGGCTTCTTCTTCGGCTTCTTCCTCGGTGGTCGAGCCGGTGGTGTTGTTGAGCAGCAGCGTCTCGGCGTCTGGTGTCTGTTCGTAAACCGCCACGCCCATGTCGTTGAGCATGGAGATCACGACCTCCATGGTCTCGGCATCGACCAGCTTGTCGGGCAGGTGGTCGGAGATCTCGCCATGGGTCAGGTACCCGCGAGTCTTGCCGAGCTTGAGCAAGGCCTTGAGCTGCAGCCGGCGCTTGACCAGGTCTTCTTCGGAAAGCACGGCCTCGTCGAGTCCGAACTCCTTCATCAAGGCCCGCTCCTTGGCCTTGCTGATCTTCATGCGCAGTGGCTTGACCTTCTCGGTGCTGGTCGAAACCTCTTCGACCTGATCGGGTTCGTCGTCCGGGATGTCGTCGGTGTCAACGTCGTCCTCGAGCAGGCTGCCCTTGGGCTTGGGGCCGCGCTTGGCGCCGATGCGAACCGGCACGCCGGGCTTGGCAGCCGCAGCTGCAGCTGCCTTGGGCGGGCGCCCGGGTTTCTTCTTGGCGGCGATCTCGACAGCGGCCACGGCGGTCTTCTTGGGATCCACCGCGACGGCTGCGGTATTCTTTTCTTTGGCAGTTTTGGGGGCGACGGTCTTCGTTGTTGGCACTGAAGGAACTTTCTTGGGAGGCGGTAAGGCGGTTTTGCTGGTGGCGGCCTTGGAGCCGGCTTTTGCCGTTGCCTTCGCCGCGACCTTGGGTTTGGTCAGGGCAACACGCTTGTCTTGTGGCGAGGCAGACTTCGGAGACTTTTGAGCAGGCATGAACAACCTCTGGGCATCAAAGAAACAAAGAAAACCGGCGCCGTAACAGGACACATATACGGCAGGGGCGGGGGCATGAAATTCACCGGCAAGGTGTTTGGGCGAACATTTGGAGTGCAGTCCTTGCGGTTGTTTGGCCGGTCGTGAACGTAGTCATCGGTTGGCCGGGCCCGGAGGTGCTGCTGTCGCTCTTGCGCGGAAAAAACGGATTATACCAATTGAAACCCGGATCTGACAACCCGCGGATCCGGATTTCGGGCTGTTAGAGAGGCTGCAAGCGGTTGGCCGATTCGAGCGCGAGGCGACGCGCCTGCAGCTCGCGGTAACGTTGCAATGCCTGAGGATCGGTCTGCGCGGCCTGAATTTCGAGGGTTTCCATGCCCTTGAGGTGTTCGACAAGCATGCGCTGCAGCAGATTGCGAAGCTCCTGAACCGCGTCGCGCTGGTCGTCCACGGCCGCCAGTTGCGGGTCTGCCATCACCCGCAAGGCCAGTTCTTCCGCCGGATGCGCGCGCAACCCCTCGCGGATCGCGCCCCAGGGTTGCACGCCGCGCTCATGCAACTCGTGCTCAAGCCAGACGAACAGGTCGCCATGCGGCGGCGGCAGGTGGCACAGCAGGGCGTGGTCCTCGGCCGAGAACTGGTCCCAGGCACCCATGTGTCCGAGCAGGATGCGGGCGGCGTGGTCGGCCCGGCTTGCTGGCATCGCCCGTCCAGCTGTGCGCCGTACCGGTTGCGATCGGCTCCAATGGGGTGAGGACGACGAAACCGGCCTGCGGTTGTCCGCGCCGGCATCCTGAGGCGGCCTGTCGGCCGGCCGGGCAACGGGTTTGTCGGCAGGGCCCCACAAATCCGTCAGATCCAGCGCCGGCAACTGCACCAGCGCTGCGATTTCGCCAAGCAGCTGGCGCTTGAGCGCGCCATCGGGCAGCTGGCTCCACATCGGGCGGGCATGGCTGGCCATCAGTGAACGGCCCTCGGCCGTTTGCAGATCGCAACCCTCGCTTGCCGCATCGATCAGAAATCGGCTCAGCGGGACGGCCTCGTTGATGCATTTTGCAAACGCTTCATGGCCATTGGCGCGGATGAAGCTGTCCGGGTCGTGTTCGCTCGGCAGGAACAGAAACTTGACGTTGCGCACGTCGGTCGCAAAGGGCAGGGCACCTTCCAGCGCCTTGTGCGCCGCACGCCGGCCGGCGCTGTCGCCATCGAAGCTGAACACGACCGCGTCGGTAAAGCGGAACAGCTTCTGCACATGGTCTGGCGTGCAGGCAGTGCCCAGTGTGGCCACTGCGTTGGCAAAACCGAGCTGGGCCAGCGCCACGACATCCATGTAGCCTTCGGTGACCAGCACGAAACCTTGTTCGCGCAGCGCGGTGCGGGCCTCGAACAGGCCATAGAGTTCGCGCCCCTTGCTGAACACCGGGGTTTCGGGCGAGTTCAGGTACTTGGGTTTTTCATCACCCAGCACCCGGCCACCAAAACCGATGCAATCACCCTTGACGTTGCGGATCGGGAACATCAACCGATCGCGGAAACGGTCGTAACGCTTCTCGTCGTTGGCATCCTCCTGATTGAGGATCACCAGCCCGCTTTCAACCAGCAGCGGATCGTCGTAGTTCGGGAACACGCTGGCCAGGCTGCGCCAGCCCTGTGGTGCGTAACCCAGACCGAAACGCCGTGCGATGTCTCCGCTCAGGCCCCGGCCCTTGCAGTAGTCGATGACGCGCGGCGTGTCCTTGAGGTGCCGGCGGTAGGCCTCGCCCGCTTTTTCCAGCACATCGGTCAGCGTGTTCTGCCGCTCGCGTTGCTCGGCGGCGCGGGCACGCTGCTGGGGCGAGACGTCTTCTTCCGGCACCTGCATGCCGAATTGCCCGGCCAGGTCCTGGACCGCCTCGATGAAGCCCATGCCGGTATGGTCCATCAGGAAGCCGATGGCATTGCCGTTCTTGCCGCAGCCGAAGCAGTGGTAGAACTGTTTGCTCGGACTTACCGTGAACGATGGCGACTTCTCGGAATGGAACGGGCACAGGCCGGAGAAGTTGGCCCCGGTTTTCTTGAGCTGGACATAACGCCCGACGATCTCCACCACATCGGCGCGAGCGACGAGTTCCTGGATGAACGACTGGGGTATGGACACGGTGTCATTGTCCGCGCGTCGCCGAGTCGGCGCGCAGACGATCGATTACAGGGCGGCGGGGAAAGGACACGCGTACTTGTCGCAAAACGGAGCCAGCATCGGCGCGATGCTGGGGTGCAGGGCCACGCCCTCGCGCAGTTGCTGCGAGCGCCGCAACATGCCGCCCTGGCCGGGCAAACGCACCGCCGGGGCGCCGGGCCGCGGTGGGTTGTCCTTGCAGGCATTGGCCAGCCAGTCGGTCTGGCGCAGGAAAGCATCAACACCGCCATAAGCGTCCGGATCGTGGATCGTGATGGACACCGTGGCGCCCCAGCCCTCGCGCGGGTCGGCGCGGCCATGGCCGGCCAGGGCGGCCGTCAGTGCCTCGACCGTCAGGCCCAGTCCGTAACCCTTGTGGCCGTAGCTGAGCCCGCCAATCGGCAGGATGGTGCCGGGCGGGTCCTGTGCCAGCACCGCAGGGTCGTTGGTCGGGTTGCCCTGGGCGTCCATCAGCCAAGGCTCTGCGAAAGTCTCGCCGGCCGCGGCCTTGCGATTGCTCATGCCATTGGTGGTGATCGATGCCGAGATGTCGATCAGTACCGGACCACTGGAGGTGGGGAAACCGATCGCGATCGGGTTCGGAGTCATGACGGCCCGGGTGCCGCCGAATGGCGCCACGCTTGCGGTATTGGGGTCGGAGCAGGCGACGATTCCCAGCATGCCTTCCTCGGCCACCCGCATCAGATAGACCGCCAGGCAGGCGATATGGTGGCTGCGCCGGATCACCATGGAGGCCAGGCCGAACTCGCGTGCGGCCGGGATCATCCGGTCAAGCGCCAGTTCCATCAGCCAGGGGCCGGGCAGGCGATTGCCGTCCCACAACATCGCAGCGGGTTTCGCATTGACCTCCTGCGGCATGCCGCTGCAGGCCATTCGACCTTGTTCGATTTCGCGCAGATACGGTGCCAGCAGTCCCAGTCCATGGGTGTCGTGGCCAAGCAGGTCACCATCACACAAGGTGCGTGCGACGCTGATGGCGGGTGCGGTTTCGAGTCCGGCGGCGGTGAGCAGATCGCAGGCCATTTTCTGGAGCGCCTGTGCGCTGTATCGACGTGTCATGGAATGCCTTGGGAAGTTGGAGCGAAATTTGCTCTAATGATGCCAGACCACTTGCGGGTGGCCACACGACGGGCCTGAGGAGACGACCGATGGGCAATGGAATTTTCGACCAGGATCTGGAACGCAACGCGGCGAACTTCGCAGCGATCACGCCGCTGTCGTTCATCGAACGTACCGCCGAGGTCTACCCCGACCGGCTGGCCATCGTACATGGCGATCTGCGCCGCAACTGGGCCGACGTCTATCGGCGGTGCCGGCAATTGGCCAGCGCCCTGGCACGCCATGGCATCGGCAAAGGGCATACGGTTGCGGCGATGCTGCCCAACACCCCGCCCATGGTCGAGGCGCATTTCGGCGTGCCGATGGCCGGAGCGGTGCTCAATGCACTCAATACCCGGCTCGATGCGCCCTCGATCGCATTCATGCTCGACCATGGCGAAGCGCGCGTAGTGCTGGTCGATACCGAGTTCGCCGCCGTGATGGCGCAGGCCATCGGCATGCGCCAGAACACGACGCCACTGCTGGTCATCGATGTGTCCGATGCGGTCTATGGGCCGGGGCCGGCCATTGGCAGCCTCGAATACGAGGACTTTCTGGGCCGGGGCGATCCGGCGTTTGCCTGGCAATTGCCGGGCGACGAATGGGATGCGATAGCGCTGAACTACACCAGTGGCACCACTGGCAATCCCAAGGGCGTGGTCTACCACCACCGGGGTGCGGCGCTCAACGCAATCTCCAACATCCTGGAATGGGACATGGCCAAACATCCGGTCTACCTGTGGACCTTGCCGATGTTTCATTGCAATGGCTGGTGTTTTCCGTGGACCATCGCCGCACGTGCCGGCGTCAATGTATGTCTGCGCAAGGTCGATCCGCTGGCGATCTTCGAGGCCATGCGCACCCATGGCGTGAGTCACTATTGCGGTGCGCCCATCGTCCACGGATTGCTGGTCAATGCACCGCAGCAGATGAAGCAGGGTTTGCCGGCAGGTATCAAGGCGATGGTGGCGGGCGCAGCGCCACCGGCCTCGATGATCGAAGGCATGGAGGGCATGGGTTTTGACCTGACCCATGTCTATGGCCTGACCGAGGTCTATGGCCCTGCGACAGTCTGCGCACGCGATCCGAAATGGGATGCGCTGGACATTGGCGAGCGGGCCCGCCTGAATGCGCGCCAGGGCGTGCGTTACCACCTGGAGCGCGACGTGCGGGTGCTGGACGCGAGCACCATGGAGCCGGTGCCACAGGACGGCGAAACGATGGGCGAGATCATGTTCCGCGGCAATATCGCGATGAAGGGATACCTGAAGAATCCCAAGGCCACGCAAGAGGCGTTTGCCGGCGGCTGGTTCCACAGTGGTGATCTGGCCGTGATGTATCCCGACGGTTACATGAAGATCAAGGATCGCAGCAAGGACATCATCATCTCGGGCGGCGAGAACATCTCGTCGATCGAAGTCGAGGACGTGTTGTACCGCCATCCCGCCGTGCTGGCCGCGGCCGTGGTGGCCAAGCCCGATGCGCGCTGGGGCGAGACGCCGTGTGCGTTTGTCGAACTCAAGGCCAACTCGCAACTGACGGCCCGGGAAGTGGTCGAGCATTGCAAGCAGCACCTGGCCGGTTTCAAGGTACCGCGGGCCGTGGTGTTCGGCGAACTGCCCAAGACCGCGACCGGCAAGATCCAGAAGTTCGAATTGCGCCTGCAGGCTGGTTCGGCCCAGGCGATCGACGTGTAGCGCCCGGGCGAAGCTGCCAGCGTTGCCAATGCTGGCGCTAGTCGCCCATCACGACGCCCTCGCGGCGCGGGTCGGCGCCGCCGAGCCACACCGCCTTGCCATGCGCCTGCCCACGCGTGATGGCCTGCAGGCCGCTGGTCATGTTGACTTCACGCACTTCGTGGCCGCGCGCCTTGAGTGCGTCGACCGTGGCTGGCGGAAAACGCTGCTCTTCCAGCACGGTCGGGCCATTGAGCGAGGCGAAGTTGGGCAGATTGATCGCCTGCTGCGGCAGCATGCCCCAGTTGAGCACGCCGTACAGGGTCTTGGCGGTGTAATGGATGATCAGCGCGCCGCCCGGGCTGCCGGCACTCATCAGCAATTCGCCGCTGGCCTTGTCGAACACCAGTGTGGGCGCCATCGACGAGCGCGGTCGCTTGCCTGCCTCCACGCGATTGGCGATGGGGGCGCCGGTGGCGTCGGCCGGTGCGAAGCTGAAATCGGTCAACTCGTTGTTGAGCAGAAAGCCGCGAACCATCTGCCGCGATCCGAAGCCATCTTCGATGGTCGTCGTCATGGCAATGGCCTGACCGGAAGCGTCGACGATGGAGATGTGCGACGTTCCGTATTCGATCTGTGCAGGCATGGGGGCCATCGAGGTCTTGACACCGGCGGGTGACCCCGGCCTGGCGGTTTTCATGCTCTGGGCACCTGGCGCCGGATCGATCAGTCCGGCGCGTTGCGCCAGGTAGGCGGGTGCCAGCATGTTCATCCAGTTGCCGCCGGGCGCCTGGATGAATGCGGGGTCGGCCACATACAAGGCCCGGTCGGCAAATGCCAGCCGCGAGGCTTCGGTATACAGGTGCAGCCAGTCGGCCGAGGGTTGGCCATCTTGCAGCGGCAACGTGCCTGCCTTGGTGTCGCCCAGGATGCCCAGGATCTGGCCAATGGCCAGTGCGCCAGAACTTGGCGGTGGCATGCCACAGATGCGGAAATCACGCGCGTTGGCGCGATAGTCGAAACACAGCGGGTCACGCTTGATGGCCTTGTAGCCTGCCAGATCCTGCGTGCTCAGCTTGCCCGGATTGGTCGGGTGGCCTTGTACCTTGTCGACGATGGACTTGGCGATATCACCTTCGAGCAAAGCCTTGGAACCCTCATTGGCAATGCGGCGCAACACCTGGGCCAGCGCCGGGTTGCGCAATGTTTCGCCGACCGCACGGGGGCTCCCGTCCGGGCGGTAGAAGTAGGCGGCAGCAACCGGATCGTTGCGCAGGTATTTTTCGCTGGCCAGCAGGCTGCTCAGCCGGGCGCTGACCTTGAAGCCGCCCTCGGCCAGCGTGATGGCGGGTTCGAACAGCCGTGCCCAGGGCAGTTTGCCGTGTTGCTGGTGGGCCAGTTCGAGCATGCGCACCGTGCCAGGCACGCCAACCGACCGGCCGCCGACGACGGCGTCGTAAAAAGGCAAGGGCTTGCCGTCGGTGCCCAGGAACAGCTTTTCATCGGCAGCGGCCGGTGCGGTTTCGCGACCGTCGTAGGCCTCAACCGACTTGCCGTCGAAATGGATCAGGAAGGCGCCACCGCCCAGGCCGCTGGATTGGGGTTCGACCAGCGCCAGCACCATCTGTACGGCAATTGCCGCGTCGATCGCGCTGCCGCCGGCCTTGAGCGCCTGGTAACCGGCATCGGTGGCCAGCGGATTTGCCGCGGCAACCGCAAATTTCTGTGTAGCCCAACCAGGCTTCTCTGTGTAGCCCGATGAGCCCTCGGGCTGATCCGGGACGGTGTAGTTGAAACTTCCCGGGCCGCCGGCGCAGGCCGTGAGCAGAGCTGCCAGGGCAATGGCACCCAGGCGATAAGAAATTTTGCAGGTCATGGTGCGTCCAATTCTGGAAAAAGAGAGATTCGGGCTTGGGTTTTCCGCAGTGCTGTGCGGTGATGAGAGGCTTGTCGCATCGTACCCGGCGCAACAAGCCGGCCATCTTCAGGCGCCAAAACCTGCCGGCGCCGGTTCGCTGGCGTCAAAATCGAGTTCGACCAGGGCACCCGCCGGATCGCGGCAGAACAGTTGCCAGGTGCCGTCGCCGACCAGGCGGCGCAGATCGAACGCGATGCCATGCTGCTGCAGCCTGGCGGCGGTGTCGACCAGGCCATTGGCCGTAAACGCCATGTGATCGATCAAGCCCGCCGGGTCCGCCGGAAGCGCTCGACCGGCGATCACGTGCAGCACGGCCGTCTCGCCGCTGTACATCCACGCACCAGGGAAATTGAAAGGCGGACGTTTGCCGCTGCGCAGGCCCAGTACGTCACCGTAGAACGCCAGTGTCGCGCTCAGGTCGGCCGTCAGGACGGTGAAATGGTTCATTCCGAGGATCGCCATGGGGTCTCCGTCTATCGGGTAGCGCTGCGTGCCGCCGGGTTGGCCATGGCGTGCATCGTGTTGTTCGCATCAAGACCCATTGTTGCGCGGGTTATGGTGAAGTGCTTGTTCATCGGCGTCAACACGACGCGACACGCGCGGTGTTCAGCGTGGTGCCAGGCGGATCGCGCCGTCGAGCCGGATCACTTCGCCATTGAGCATGTCGTTCTCGATGATGTGGCGCGCCAGCTTGGCGTAGTCTTGCGGTGTGCCCAGGCGCGACGGAAACGGCACGCTGGCGGCCAGCGACTCCTGCACTTCCTTGGGCATGCCGAACATCATCGGGGTGCCGAAGATGCCGGGGGCGATGGTCATGTTGCGAATGCCGTTGCGTGCCAGGTCGCGTGCGATCGGTAACGTCATGCCGACGATGCCACCCTTGGATGCGCTGTATGCCGCCTGGCCGATCTGGCCGTCGTAGGCCGCCACCGATGCGGTGGAAATCATCACGCCACGTTCGCCCGTGCTTTCGGGCTCGTTCTTGCACATCGCGTCGGCGGCCAGCCGGATCATGTTGAAGCTGCCGATCAGGTTGACCGTGATCGTCTTGCTGAAAACGCCAAGGTTGTGCGCGCCGTTCTTGCCCACGGTCTTTTCAGCTGGCGCAATGCCAGCGCAATTGATCAGGCCCATCAGCTTGCCCATGGCGACCGCCTTGGCAACCACGGCCTGGCCATCGGCCTCTTGCGACACGTCGCATTTGACAAATGCGCCGCCGATTTCCTTGGCAATGGCCTCGCCCTTGTCGACCTGCATGTCGGCGATGACGACCTTGCCGCCCTGGGCCGCGAGCATGCGCGCCGTGCCCTCGCCCAGCCCCGATGCGCCACCCGTCACGATGAATACTTTTCCTGCGATTTCCATGAATGTGCTTCCTATGTGCGAGGGAGAAAATAGGCCTTGCCGGCCCGCAGGACGATTATGGCCCACGCGTCGCGAAAGCCCGAAAAGTTACTGCTATACTCGCGCTCTCGGTTAATTCCCAGGCGCGTAGCTCAGCTGGTTAGAGCACCACCTTGACATGGTGGGGGTCGTTGGTTCGAGTCCAATCGCGCCTACCAGGGAACCGATGAACGGCGGCATCTTCGGATGCCGTTTTCATTGCCGGTCGTTCTCTGTGCGACGCCGTTTCGGCTGGCATTTACAATCACGCGTCGTGCCGACGCAAGCCCGTCTGCCTTTGCGACGATGAAGCGCGTTGTTGCCTTCAGGGTAATCCTTGGGGCATCTGCGGGCGTGTGCTGCCTAGAATGGTTGCAGACAAAGCTTCGCAGCCATCCGTAGAGACAGTTCCAAAGGACCCGCCGAAATGAGCAGCACCAAGCCCGAGGCAGACCGCGACAACCGGCGAGTGATCAAGAAGTACCCGAACCGGCGTCTGTACGACACCAACAGTTCGGCCTACATCACCTTGACCGAAGTGCGGCAACTGGTCATGGACGGCGAGCCGTTTCTGGTGGTGGATGCCAAGACCGGCGAAGATCTGACCCGCAGCATCCTGCTGCAGATCATCCTGGAGCAGGAAGCCAACGGATCTCCGATGTTCACGGCGCCGGTGTTGTCCAACATCATCCGGTTCTATGGCCATACGATGCAGGGCTTCATGGGCGGCTACCTCGAAAAGAACATGCAGACGCTGATGGACGTGCAGACACGCATGGGCGAGCAGTCCGAAAAAATGACGCCCGACGTCTGGAAACAGTTCATGAACATGCAACTGCCCATGGTGCAGGGCATGCTGGGGTCCAATCTGGACCAATCCAAGAATCTGCTGACGCAATTGCAGGAGCAGATGCAGAAACAGACCGAACAGGTCCTGAGCAGTTTCGGCCTCAAGCGCTGATTCCGCCGCGGGGCGCGACAATATTACGATGCAAGAAGCCATTTCGTCCCCATCTTCAACCGCCACCAAGGCGCCTACGGTCGGTTTCGTCAGTCTTGGTTGCCCCAAGGCCCTGACTGATTCAGAACTGATCCTCACCCAGCTCAGCGCCGAGGGCTACCTGACGTCCAAGTCGCTGACCGGCGCCGACCTGGTGATCGTCAATACCTGCGGATTCATCGATGATGCGGTGCGTGAAAGCCTGGACTCTATCGGTGAGGCACTGGCCGAAAACGGCCGGGTGATCGTCACCGGTTGCCTGGGCGCCAAGTCCGGCGCCGATGGCGGCAACCTGGTGCGCCAGATCCATCCCAAGGTGCTGGCTGTGACCGGTCCGCATGCGACGCAGGAAGTCATGGATGCGGTGCACGCGAACCTGCCCCGGCCGCACGATCCGTTTGTCGATCTGATTCCAAACGCATTTGGTGTCGCCGGCATCAAGCTGACGCCTCGCCATTATGCGTATCTGAAGATCAGCGAGGGCTGCAATCACCGCTGTACCTTCTGCATCATTCCGTCGATGCGCGGTGACCTGGTGTCGCGGCCGATCGGTGACGTTTTGAACGATGCGCGTGCGCTGTTCGAAGGCGGCGTCAAGGAACTGCTGGTGATCAGCCAGGATACGTCGGCCTATGGTGTCGATGTGAAGTACCGCACCGGCTTCTGGGACGGCAAGCCGGTCAAGACCCGGATGCTCGATCTGGTGCAGGCGCTGGGTGATCTGGCCGAGCCCTATGGTGCGTGGGTGCGTTTGCATTATGTGTATCCGTACCCCAGTGTGGATGGCGTGATCCCGCTGATGGCCAGCGGACGAATCCTTCCCTACCTTGACGTGCCGCTGCAACACAGCCATCCGGACGTGCTCAAACGCATGAAACGTCCGGCCAGCGGCGAGAAAAATCTGGAACGCATTCAGCAGTGGCGTGCAGATTGCCCGGAGATCGTGATTCGCAGCACCTTCATTGCCGGGTTTCCCGGGGAGACCGAGTCGGAGTTCCAGCATTTGCTCGATTTCATGCAGGAGGCCCAGATCGACCGTGCCGGTTGTTTTGCCTACAGTCCGGTCGAAGGGGCCGTGGCCAACAGCATCGAAGGCATGTTGCCGAAGGAAGTGCGCGAAGAGCGCCAGGCGCGTTTCATGAAGGTGGCCGAACAGGTGTCGATCGAGCGCCTGAGGCGCCGCATCGGTGCGACCATGCAGGTGCTGGTGGATTCAGCACCGGCCATGGGGCGTCGCGGTGGCACCGGCCGCAGTTATGCGGACGCGCCCGAGATCGATGGCATCGTACGTCTGTTGCCGCCACAGAAGGCCAGCAAGACTTTCAAGGTCGGTGATTTCACACGTGCCAGGATCGTCGATACGCAAGGACATGACCTTGTCGCCATCCCTGTATAAACGCGCCACAAAAACAAAAGCCGCTGCAACTGCAGCGGCCTTAAAAGCGAAAGCCGCTGCGAGTGCAGCGGCTTTCATTGACCAACCATTTGGTGCCCAGGAAGGGACTCGAACCCCCACGAAGTTACTCGCTAGTACCTGAAACTAGTGCGTCTACCAATTCCGCCACCTGGGCATTTCAGGAAAGAGGAGATTGTATCAAGAATATTAGTCATTCCAGCGGCTTGCTGGACGAAGTTGAAGGAACCATCCAGGGACACCGGGATGGGCATGGTTTTGTCGCCCGCGATGACGGCGAGGCAGACATTTATTTGCCGCCCAACGAGATGCGGGCAGTGCTGCACAAGGACCGGGTCAAGGTCCGGATCGTGCGCAGCGACCGCAAGGGCCGGCCCGAGGGGCGGGTCGTCGAAATTGTCGAACGCCCGCCGCAGCCCATCATCGGGCGACTGCTGCAGGAGGGCGGTGTATGGCTGGTGGCGCCCGAGGACAAGCGTTATGGCCAGGATGTGCTGATCCCCAAGGGCGCCACCGGTACGGCCAAGGCCGGGCAGGTGGTGGTGGTCGACCTGGTCGAGCCGCCAGCCCTGTATGGGCAGCCGGTCGGGCGGGTCAAGGAGGTGCTGGGCGAGATCGACGATGCCGGCATGGAGATCGAGATCGCAGTGCGCAAATACAGTGTCCCGCACGAGTTCTCCGAGGCCTGTATTGCGCAGGCGCGCGGCATCCCCGACAAGGTGCGTCCGCAGGACAAGAAACACCGGGTGGACCTGACCGACGTCCCGCTGGTGACCATCGACGGCGAGGACGCGCGTGATTTCGACGACGCTGTTTACTGCGAACCCACGACATCGGGGCGTGGCAAGTCGGCCGTCAAGGGCTGGCGCCTGCTGGTGGCCATCGCCGATGTGAGCCATTATGTGGAGACCGGCTCGCCCATCGACGTCGATGCGTATGACCGTGCCACCAGCGTGTATTTCCCGCGCCGGGTGATCCCGATGTTGCCCGAGAAACTGTCCAACGGACTGTGCTCGCTCAATCCGGAGGTCGAGCGTCTGTGCATGGTGTGCGACATGTTCATCGACAGCACCGGCGAGGTCACGGCCTACCAGTTCTACCCGGCGGTGATGTGGAGCCATGCGCGCTTCACCTATACCGAGGTGGCCGCGATCCTGGCCAACACGCGGGGTCCCGAGGCGCTGCGGCGCAAGGAACGGGTCGGCGATCTGATGAACCTGCATGATGTCTACCGTGCGCTCAACAGCGCTCGCAATCGGCGCGGAGCGGTGGATTTCGAGACGGTGGAAACCCAGATCGTCTGTGACGAGAATGGACGGATCGAGAAGATCATTCCACGCACCCGCAACGATGCCCACAAGCTGATCGAAGAGGCGATGCTGGCGGCCAACGTCTGCAGCGCAGACTTCATATTGCAGAGCAAGCATCCGGGCCTGTACCGCGTGCATGAAGGGCCAACACCGGAGAAGCGGGAGATTCTGAGCAGTTATCTCAAGGCGACCGGTATCGGGATGGACATCAGCGACGATCCGTCTCCGCGGGAGTTCCAGGCGATTGCGCATGCGACCAAGGACCGTCCCGATGCCCAGCAGATTCATGCGATGCTGCTGCGCTCGATGCAGCAGGCCATCTATACACCGAGCAACAGCGGTCACTTTGGCCTGGCGTTCGAGTCCTATACCCACTTCACCAGCCCGATCCGGCGTTATCCGGATTTGCTGGTGCACCGGGTCATCAAGGCGATTCTGGGCAAGACGAAATACCAGTTGCCGGTATTGCCTACGCCGGGTGAGGCCCATGCCAAGTTGTCGCGCCGACTCGAGAAAGGTGCGGCCTCCCGCGCCAAGGACGGTGGCGAAAAGCCGGTCAAGCTCAATGCGGACGGCATGGCCTGGCTGGCCGCCGGATTACATTGCAGCGCCAATGAGCGCAGGGCGGACGAGGCCAGTCGCGACGTGGAGGCCTGGCTCAAGTGCAAATACATGCGCGAGCATCTGGGCGAGGAGTATGGCGGCGTAGTCACATCGGCCACCAGCTTCGGCATCTTTGTCACACTCGACGCCATGTATGTCGAGGGCCTGGTACACATCACCGAACTCGGTGGCGAGTATTTCCGCTTCGATGAATTGCGCCAGGAACTGCGCGGCGAGCGCACCGGCATGCGGTATTCGATCGGAACCCGGGTCCGTGTCCAGGTCAGCCGGGTCGATCTCGATGGTCGGCGTATCGATTTCAGGCTGGTACGTGACGATGATGAAATCGCCTTGCGTGCGATGAAGGACAAGGGAGCCAGCCACGATGCGGTGCCGCGCGCCTCCCGCGACGATGCGCCGGCAGGAAAATCGACGCGGCGCAAGGCGCGCAGCAAAGGCGCAGAATCTGCGCCCCAGGGGCGAAAATCTGCCGGCTCACCCGAAAAGTCGTCGACGCGTAATGGCGCCCCCGGAAAGCGCGGCAGATCGTCGCGGCGCTGACATGCGCCGGGCCGCAACAGGACAACCACCATTGGCAACCATGGAGTATTTGAAACATGTCTTCTGAATCGAAAATCGCCATCGTCACAGGCGCCGGATCCGGCGTCGGCAAGGCCGCAGCGCTGGCTTTGCTGGGTGCTGGCTACCGGGTCGTGCTGGCCGGACGGCGCAGGGAACCGCTGGAGGCCGTGGCCACGGAAAGTGGCGCCGGTGACAAGGCGCTGGCCGTGCCGACCGATGTGTCGGATCCTGATTCGGTTCGGGCCTTGTTCGATGCTGCGGTCGCCGCATTCGGACGGGTCGACGTGGTGTTCAACAATGCCGGCGTCAATGCGCCGGGCATCGCGCTTGAGGACCTGACCGTCGCGCAGTGGCGAAACGTCGTCGACATCAACCTGACCGGCGTATTCCTGTGCATCCAGAACGCGTTTCGCGTGATGAAGGCGCAAAAGCCCATGGGCGGGCGCATCATCAACAACGGATCGATCTCCGCGCATACGCCACGGCCCAATTCGATCGCCTACACCGCGACCAAACATGGCGTGATGGGCCTGACCAAGACCGCTTCGCTGGACGGGCGCAAGTACGACATCGCCGTCGGGCAGATCGATATCGGCAACGCCGCCACCGAGATGGCGCAGCGCATGGCGACCGGTGTGATTCAGGCCAATGGCGAAATCGCCGTCGAGCCGCTGATGGATGTGAACGTCGTGGGCCAGTCGGTGCTGTACATGGCCAGCCTGCCGCCAGGGGCCAATGTCATGTTCCACACGGTGATGGCCACCAAGATGCCGTTCGCCGGTCGCGGTTGATCGACGGGCCGCGTTGACAGTGGCCTGGCGCGCCGCGGCTCAATGCAGTGCGCGGGCCAGGGCCGCTGCCGTCAAGGCCGTATTCGCAGGCCATTGATCGGCGACTTCGCCGTGCTGGAATACCGATGCGCATGCCGCGTCGAACGCCGCCATGCCGGCGGCGAGCCGGGCACCGATCAGGCCTGCCAGCACATCGCCGCTACCGGCGGTGGCCAATAACGCATTGCCGGTCGGATTGATGGCCGGTGTGTGGTCGAGGGCAGCAACCACCGTGCCCGAACCTTTGAGGACGACGGTGCAGCGGTAACGCGCGGCAAGGCGGCGCGCTGCATCCAGGCGATGGCCCTGGACGTCTCTCGCAGTGGTCTGCAGCAGTCGCGCAGCTTCGAGCGGATGGGGTGTCAGTACGGTGAGTGCGCCACGCGCCGCGCGGCGCGTCAGCAACTGCTGTAACTCGCCGTCGGTGGCCACGGCATTGAGGGCGTCCGCGTCCAGCACCAGCGTGGGGGCCCGCGACAACACACCGGGCAGATGTTCCCGCACAGCGTCACCACCACCACAACCACAGACCACGGTCATGCCATCGATGGCCAATGTGCGGATGTCGCGCAGCATCAGTTCGGGCTGTGTTGGCACGCCGACGGACGCGGCCCTGGGATCGAGTGTGCACAGGAACACCCGTCCCGCGCCTGCGTGCAGGCTGGCCGAGGCGGCCAGCACAGCCGCGCCGGCCATCCCGGGCGCTCCGCCAACGATCGCAACGTCGCCGTAGTTGCCCTTGTGCGACGCATGCCTGCGCAGGTCGCGGTTCGCACGCGCGATCAGCTGCGCCGTCGCCGAATCCCCGGCCGCTGCGACGGTCGTGTCGGACTGAAGCGTGTCCAGCCATACCTGGCCCGCCATATCGCGTCCGTCGGCGGTGAACAGGCCCGGCTTGAGTGTGAGCAGGCAGATGGTTGCACTGGCGATGACGCCATCGGTGGCGGCGTTGCCGGTATCGGCATCCAGCCCGGTGGGAATGTCGATGGCCAGTACCGGTGCATCACAGGCGCGCATGCGGGCGATCCACTGCGCCATCACCCCTTGCGGCGGCCGAGTCGCGCCAATGCCCAGAAGTGCGTCGACACACAGGTCCCATTGCGCGGGCACCTCGTCGGCAAATGCCACGCCGGCCTTCAATGCACGCTGCCGCGAGGCGGCCGCATCCGCCGGCGCCGATGCCGGATCGCCGAGGCAGGTCACCACCACCTCGCGGCCCCATCGCTGCAAGTGCATCGCGGCCTCCATGCCATCGCCGCCATTGTTGCCAGGGCCGGCGGCAACCCAGACGGTGCGGGCATGGGGGGCCAGGGCCATCGCCAGTCGGGCGCATGCCAGGCCGGCGCGTTGCATCAGTGCGTGCGCCGGCGTAGTTTTCAAAGCGGCCGATTCGAGTGCCCGGGTTGCCGCAGTGTCATGCAGCAGCCATGCGGTACCGGCAAGTACCTGGCGGGGAGGCGGGCCCATGGCGTGCATCGGATCTCAGAATTCGAAATACCCGCCTTCGCGCGCCAGGTGAATGTCGGGACCGTCACCGGACGGATCCGGGTTGTCTGCCAACGCCTGCGCAAAGGCGGCCTCCAGCGCGTCGTCGCTGCGGGTCGGCTCGTGGTGGGTGCAAAACAGCGTCTTGACCTTGGCTTGCCGCGCCATCGCAATGCTGGTGTCGTAGCTGCCATGGCCCCAGCCGCGTTTGGCCGGAAACTCCTGCCGGGTGTACGAGGTGTCGGCAATCAGCACGTCGGCGCCACGGATGGCCTGCACGATGGCCTGCTGCTTTTCGTCGACGAACTGCTGGTATTCGATGAACTCGGAGTCACCCGGTTCGTAGATGTTGTAGGGCGGCTCGTGGTCACCGGTAAAGAACATCGATTTTCCGCCGCTGTCGATCCGGTAGCCGAAGTCGATCACCGGGTGGTTCAGCAGCACCGGCGTGACGGTGGCGCTGCCGATCTGTATCGGCTCGCCGGGCATCAGCGTCACGTATTCCATGCGGGCCTTGAGCTCGGCTTCGCGCACCGGAAAATAGCTGTATTGCAGTTGCACGGCCATCACCTGTTCGACACCATTGCCGGAGACCGGGTCGAACGCACCGTGCAGGCGCAGGGTGTTGCCGGGAATGAAGTTGGGTACGAACAAGGGCAGACCCTGGATATGGTCCCAGTGCGAATGGGTGATCAGGATATTGGCGGTCAGCGGCATTTCGGCGAGCAGCGCATGTGACAACGGAAATATGCCGGTGCCGGCGTCGATGATGATGAGTTCATTGGCATCGGTACGCACCTCGATGCAGGTGGTATTGCCGCCGTAACGCACGGTCTTCGGGCCGGGTGACGCAATGGAGCCTCTGACGCCCCAGAATCGGATCTTCATGGCAAGGTCTCCAGCAAAGCGGACGGATGCGCCAGCGCCGGGCGGGCGCGCATACCAAATACGATAGCACTTCGCCGCACCGGCAGGCCGTTGCCGGCAGCGCTCAGCGTTGCAGGCGCGCCAGATCAAAACCTTTCATGTCCAGATCCGGGGGGCGGTCGCCGATCTGGTCGGCCAAGGCACGGGCCGACCCGCAGGCGAGCGCCCAGCCGCTGGAGCCGTGTCCGACGTTGAGCCATAGGCCTGTCGCACCACTGGCACAGACCAGGGGCGGGCCATCGGGCAACATCGGGCGCGCGCCCTTCCATTCCTGGATCCCGCCGCTGCGGCTTGCGGCCCCCGGAAACCAGTCCTGCAAGACCTTGTACAAGGTGCGCAGCGGTGCCTGGCGTTTTTCGTTGGCGTTGCCGCCAAGCTCTGCGCCACCAGCGACGCGGATGCGATTGCCCATGCGTGTGATCGCCACCTTGTAGTGCTCGTCCATCACGGCGCTGCGTGGCGCATTCAGTGGCTCCTTGATGGACGCGCTCAGCGAATATCCGTACACCGGAACCAGTGGCAATGTGATGCCCACGGGTTGGAGCAACCGTGTCGACGCGACTCCGGCGCACATCACCACGGCATCGAAGGCGGTGGTTTGCGGTTCGCCTTGCACCTGCACCGAGGGTTGCGAACCCGCAGCGACCGACTGAACCGCGGTATTGAATCGAAACTGCACGCCGATCCGTTGCGCGGCATTCTTGAGCAAGAGGGCGAACTGGCGGCAATTGCCGACCTCGTCGTCGGGCAGCTGTACGCCCGCGATGAACGTTGTCTCGGACTCGAGCGCCGGCTCGACCAGGCGGGCCTGGTCGGGCTCGAGCACCCGGAAAGCGACGCCGGCCTCGCGCAGCACCTGCAGGCTGGGCTGGACCAGGTGGAGATCGCGATCGGTACGCAGCAACACCAGGTAGCCGTCGCTGCGATCGTATTCCAGCCGCAGATCATCGCGGATCGCGTGCAGCCGCGCGCGGCTGTAGAACGCCAGTCGACGCATATGGGCGCGGTTGGACAGATAGGTGTCGAGCTGGCACGCGCGGTACCACTTCCAGGCCCAGCGCAGGTCGTCCATGCCCAGCGGCCATGCCATGCGGATGCTGGCATGGCGATGCAGAATCTGCCCCAATACCTTGCCCGGCATGCCAGGCGCAGCCCAGGGTGTCACGTAACCGGGCGCGATGATGCCGGCATTGGCGAAGCTCGTTTCCTCGGCGGCAGCCCCGCGGCGCTCGAAGACCGTGACGGCGTGGCCGTCACGGGCCAGCTCATACGCGGTGGTGACGCCGACAATTCCGGCGCCAATGACAGCAATTTTCATGAATCCCTTTGAAGCCGTTGACCCGGCCCGCCTTGCGCTTCTCGCGGCGCTGGGCGGAATTATCCGGCGTGCAGCAATCGTTCGATCTGCAACCCGATATTGAGCACCACGTCGTCCTGCATGGCGCCATGCCAGACCATCAGACCGACCGGCAATTCGTCCGGCAAATGGCAGGGCAGCGACAAGGCGCAACCATCGAGCATGTTGACCACCCCGGTGTTGCGCAACAACAGGCCGTTGACCCTGAAGAACGCGTCATCGCGTTCCACGCCCGGCGCGATGTCACGGATCGGGGGCGCCACCAGCGGCACCGTCGGCGACAACACCGCGTCGAACGACTGCAAGCGCTGGCCGATCCGCGCAATCCAGTCGGCGCGGGCGTGGATCAGGTCGATGTACTCGGCTGCACCCATGCCAGCGCCGCGCCGGATGCGCGCCGCGACCCGCGAATCGAACTGATCCGCGCTGCGCTCCAGAGCCTTGCGGTGGTAGGCGAAGCTTTCGGCGCCGGCGAATCCGCCATGGGCCATCAGCGCTGGCAGTTCGCCGAGCTCGGGCAGGTCTATCTCCGCAATCTTCGCGCCGCAGTCGTGCAGACGGGTCAGTGTCCGTTGCCAGGCGCGGGTCACCGTCGGATCGAGTTCGTCCTGCATCAGCTGGCGCACGACGGCCAGCCGGTAGGCCGGCAATGGCGCGTTGCTGCGGGTCACGCGTCGCGCTGCCAATACTTCGTGCGTTATGACGGCGTCCGTCACGGACCGGGTCATCGCGCATACCGTGTCCAGCGTTGTCGACAAGGGAATGGCGCCATCACAGGGTACCCGTGCAGCCGTATTCTTGAAACCCACGATGCCATTGAGCGCCGCCGGAATCCGGATCGAGCCCGCAGTATCCGATCCCAGGCCGATGTAGGCAGCGCCGGTGGCCACCGAGACGGCTGCGCCGCTGGAGGAGCCGCCGGGTATCAGCGGCTCGGTGCTGCTGGCGGCATTGGCAGGGGTGCCGAAGTGCGGATTGATGCCGACACCGGAGAACGCGAACTCGGTCATGTTGGTGCGTCCGATGATGACGCCACCAGCGGCGCGCAGTCTCGCCACGGCCGGGCAGTCGCGTTGGGCGGGCGCATCACCGGCGCGGGTCAGAGAGCCCGCGGTCGTGACCTGGCCGGCGATGTCGAACAAGTCCTTGACCGATACCGCCAGCCCCGCCAATGGCAACCACCGTGCATGCGGATCGGTGGCGGCCTTGCGGGCAGCATCGAACATCGTGTGCAGGAAAACCCGGTCGCAGGCCGGGGCCTGGGCGATATCAAGGCAGCCGCGCAGGCGCTGCGCAGCATCGGCGCGTCCATCGCGGATCTGCTGGCGGGTGGAATTCAGGTCAGCCAGGGGGTCGTGTGACATCGATTCTTCAGGGTGCCTGTGTTATAGTCCTTGGGTTTTGCCGACGTACCCTATTGCGGTATTCGCGTCAAGACAAATCGCGAATCCGGGCCCAACAAGGTGTTCGCTCTGGTCAACGGTTGCTGCTTGTCTGCAGTGGCCGGACCGACCTAGGCGGATGGAGGACCGGATTTTAGACCCAACCTTTGGAGTAAACCATGTCAGTCACCATGCGTGAAATGCTGGAAGCCGGCGTCCATTTCGGACACCAGACCCGCTTCTGGAACCCCAAGATGGCCCCGTTCATCTTCGGCCATCGCAACAAGATCCACATCATCAACCTGGAAAAATCGCTGCCGATGTTCCAGGAGGCGGCCAAGTTCGTGCGCCAGCTGACCGCCCGCCGCGGTACGGTCCTGATGGTTGGCACCAAGCGCCAGGCCCGCGAAACCGTGGCCATGGAAGCCCAGCGTGCCGGTGTGCCTTATGTCGACCAGCGCTGGCTCGGCGGCATGCTGACCAACTTCAAGACCGTCAAGACCTCGATCAAGCGTCTGAAGGAAATGAAGGTCCAGCAGGAAGCCGGCCTGGACAGCATGAGCAAGAAGGAGCAACTGATGTTCGCCCGCGAGATTGCCAAACTCGAGAAGGATATCGGCGGCATCCAGGACATGAATGCCTTGCCCGACGCAATCTTCGTGATCGACGTGGGTTACCACAAGATTGCCATCGCCGAAGCCAAGAAGCTGGGTATCCCGCTGATCGGTGTCGTTGACTCCAACCATTCGCCGATCGGCATCGATTACGTCATTCCCGGCAATGACGACTCGGCCAAGGCTGTGACGTTGTATGCCCGCGGTATTGCCGACGCCGTGCTCGAAGGCCGTGCCAATGCGGTCGATGACGTCGTCAAGGCGGTCGCCAGCGAAGGCGGCGATGAGTTCGTCGAAGTGAGCGAGACCGAAGCCTGACACGTTCAGGTCCGTCCAAAGGGGCCCCGTGCCCCTTTTTTTTAGTCTCAGATGAGACAGTGTCGTAACAAGTACGGAGAAGAATGATGGCAGCAATTACTGCAAGCATGGTCGCTGAATTGCGTGGAAAGACCGATGCCCCGATGATGGAATGCAAACGGGCGTTGACGGAGGCCGAGGGTGACCTGGTCAAGGCTGAGGAATTGCTGCGCGTCAAGCTCGGAACCAAGGCCGGCAAGGCTGCCGGCCGCGTCACCGCCGAAGGCGTCGTGACCATCGCGCGTGAAGCTGATGTCGGCGCAATGATCGAAATCAATTGCGAAACCGATTTCGTCACCAAGAACGACAGCTTCCTGGCGCTGGCCAACGCGGCCGCTGCGCTTGTCGCCAGGCACAACCCGGCCGATGTGGCTGCATTGGGTGCGCTGGCCTACGAGCAGGACGGTTTCGGGCCCACGCTCGAAGACGTGCGCAAGGGCCTGATCGGCAAGATCGGCGAGAACATGAGCTTTCGCCGTTTCAAGCGTTTCGCTTCGGGCTCCAAGCTGGCCAGCTACCTGCATGGCACGCGCATCGGCGTGGTCGTCGAATTCGACGGTGACGAAACGGCTGCCAAGGATGTGGCCATGCACGTTGCTGCGATGAAGCCGGTTGCCTTGTCCAGCGCCGATGTGCCGACCGAACTGGTCGAGCGCGAGCGTTCGGTTGCAGCTGCCAAGGCTGCCGAGGATGCCGCCGCTGCAGTTGCAGCCGGCAAGCCGGTGCAGTCCGCCGAGATCGTTACCAAGCGCATCGAAGGAGGTGTGCAGAAATACCTCAAGGAGGTGTCGCTTTTCGACCAGTCTTTCGTCAAGAACGACAAGCAGACCGTGGCCCAGATGCTCAAGGCCACCGGCACCACCGTGAAGAGTTTCACGCTGTACGTGGTGGGTGAAGGCATCGAGAAGAAAGTGGACGATTTCGCAGCCGAAGTGGCAGCCCAGGTGGCTTTGGCGAAGCAGTCGGCCTGAACCTGCCGAGCCCGGCCCGTCCGCGGGCCGGCAGCAATACTGACAGAAAAACCCCGGAGATGTCCATGCCAAAACCCGTACCTGCCTACAAGCGTGTCCTGCTCAAGTTGTCGGGTGAGGCCTTGATGGGTGATGACGCGTTCGGCATCAACCGGGACACCATTGTCCGCATGGTCGACGAGATCGCGGAAGTCACGCGCATGGGTGTGGAGGTCGCCGTCGTCATCGGTGGCGGCAACATCTTTCGCGGTGTTGCCGGAGGTTCGGTCGGCATGGATCGTGCAACCGCAGACTACATGGGCATGCTGGCCACCGTGATGAACGCGCTGGCGCTGGGCGATACGATGATCAAGGCGGGCCTGACGGCCCGCGTGATGTCGGCGATTTCGATCGAGCAGGTGGTCGAGCCGTATGTACGCCCCAAGGCGCTGCAATATCTCGAAGAAGGCAAGGTGGTGATATTCGCCGCCGGTACCGGCAATCCTTTTTTCACCACCGATACGGCCGCCGCGCTGCGCGGTGCCGAGATCGGCGCCGAGATGGTGCTCAAGGCAACCAAGGTGGACGGTGTCTATACTGCCGATCCGAAGCTCGATCCGCAGGCAACGCGGTATAGCCGGATTTCGTTCGACGAGGCCATGGCCAAGAACCTGGGCATCATGGACGCGACCGCATTTGCTCTTTGCCGCGACCAGAAATTGCCGGTCAAGGTGTTTTCTATATTCAAGCACGGTGCGCTCAAGCGTGTGATCCTGGGTGAGGATGAAGGCACCCTGGTCTATGCCTGACAATCGATTGCTTGCACCCTTTGCCTGGGGTTGCGTACCAGGCCCTTGCAGGAGTTGATGATGGATATCGCAGAAGTAAGTCTTACCGCCGAGACCCGGATGGATCAGTCGATCGAGGCGCTCAAGCACAACCTCACGAAGATCCGGACCGGTCGCGCCAATCCCGCGCTGCTCGATTCGGTGCATGTCGAATACTACGGCTCGCATGTGCCGATCAGCCAGGTCGCCAATGTGTCCCTGCTTGACGCCCGCACGATCAGCATCCAGCCCTGGGAAAAGGGGATGGGCGCCAAGATCGAGAAGGCCATCCGCGAGAGCGACCTCGGTCTGAACCCGGCCTCCATGGGTGACCTGATCAGGGTGCCGATGCCGGCCATGACGGAAGAGCGACGCAGGGAACTGACCAAGGTGGTGCGCAGCGAAGGCGAAGGCGCGAAGATCGCAGTGCGCAATCTGCGCCGCGATGCCAATGAAACTGTCAAGAAGCTGGTCAAGGACAAAGAGGCGACCGAAGACGACCAGAAACGCTCCGAGGTCGAGATCCAGAAATTGACCGACCGCCATATCGTGCTCATTGACCAGCTGGTGACGGCCAAGGAACAGGACCTCATGGCGGTCTGAGGGGTCCCCCTTGGAGCCGACCATTGCCAATGACCGATCCGCAGCTGACGCCCCACCATGTCGCCATCGTGATGGATGGAAATGGCCGGTGGGCGACACGGCGATTCCTGCCGCGTGTGGCAGGGCACAAGGCCGGCGTGGACTCTCTGCGTCGCTGTGTGCGCAGCTGCGCCGCGCGGGGGGTGGCCGTACTGACCGTTTTCGCCTTTTCTTCCGAAAACTGGAATCGTCCCCAGGATGAAGTCTCGGGTCTGATGGAGTTGCTGGCCATGGCCATCTCGCGCGAGGTGCCGCAACTGGTCAAGGACGGCGTCCGTCTGCGTTTCGTCGGTGAACGCGAAGGCCTGTCGGCGTCGGTGCGCCAGGGCCTGGAAAAAGGTGAGCTGGCGACATCGGCCAATACCGGGCTGCAACTCAACGTCTGTTTCAACTATGGCGGCCGCTGGGACATTGCCCACGCTGCGCGCAGCCTGGTCGCCGAAGGCAAGCCGATCACCGAGGCCAATCTCGACGCCGCGCTGGCGTTGTCCCATGTGCCTGACCCGGATCTGGTGATCCGTACCGGTGGCGAGCAGCGCATCAGCAACTTCCTGTTGTGGCAGGCGGCATACGCCGAACTCTATTTCACCGAAACCTTGTGGCCCGATTTCGATGACGCATCACTCGATCAGGCCTTCTCCGCGTTTGCCCAACGGGAGCGGCGCTTTGGCAAGACGTCCGCACAGGTGACGGGCAAAGCCATGCGTCCGCAGGCGGCCTGAGACAGCCCCATGCTCCGGCAACGTGTTGTTACTGCGATCGTGTTGTTGCTGCTGCTGTTGCCGGCAATGTTTTATCCGTCGGCCACACCGCTGACGGCACTGGCGATCGTCTTTGTCGCCGCGGCAACCTGGGAGTGGGCGCGCCTGGTCGGTTATCGCGGCGCAATCCCCGTAGTCTGCGCAGTCTTGCTGGCAGTGGTTTGTGCGCTGGCCTGGGCGGGCGGCATGCTCGGCCAGCCGGTGGTGTGGATGTGGCGTCTGATGGCCCTGGTCTGGGTGGTTGGCGGCGCCTGGCTGCTGCGCGGCGGCACGGTGTCCTGGTCCCGGCTGCCGCGTGGATTGCGCATGGGTCTGGGTTTTCTGCTGCTGTTCGCCGCCTGGCTTGCCTTGGCGCAGGCGCGCCATATTGGCGTCAATTTCGTGTTGTCGATCATGGCACTGGTGTGGGTGGCCGACATTTCCGCGTATTTCGCCGGTCGTACCTGGGGTGGACGTGTCGTTGCCGGCAAACTGGCGCCGAGCATCAGTCCGGGCAAGACCTGGGAAGGTGTGGCCGGCGCGGTGGTGGGTGTGTTGTTGCTGGGACTGATCTGGCAATGGGCCGACGGCTATTTTCAGTCTGGTTCGCCAAGCCTGTACAGCCGCATGTTGCAGGTCGAAAGCTGGATCATGTTGCCGGCCCTGGTGGGACTGGTCGGCATGAGTGTCGTCGGTGACCTGGTGGAGTCGCTGCTCAAGCGCAGCGCGGGCGTCAAGGACAGCAGTGGCCTGCTGCCGGGCCATGGCGGTGTGCTCGACCGCATTGACGCATTGCTGCCGGCGATGCCGCTGGCGATGTTGCTGGTGACCGTATGAGCCAGCAAAGCCCGCCCATGGCCCAACGCGTGGCGATTCTTGGTTCCACTGGATCTGTCGGCGTCAACACGCTGGACGTCATCCGTCGACATCCTGGCCGGTTCGAGGTATTTGCACTGACCGCGTCCACCCGTGTCGACGTGATGCTGGCCCAGTGCGTAACCCATCGGCCGGCATTTGCCGTCATGGCCGATGCGGCCAGTGCCAAGGCGCTGGCCCTGCAGTGCAAGGCGCTGGATCTGCCGACGCAGGTTATGTCGGGGGCTGGTGCGATCGCCGAGATCGCTGGCCACGAACAGGTGCAGACCGTGATGGCGGCCATTGTCGGGGCTGCCGGTTTGGCAGCATGCATGTGTGCCGCAAAAGCCGGCAAGCGCCTGCTTCTGGCCAACAAGGAGGCCCTGGTCGTGGGTGGCGCGGTGTTCATGCAGGCGGTGGCTGAAGGCGGCGCCAAGCTGCTGCCGATCGACAGTGAGCATTCAGCGATTTTCCAGTCGCTGCCCGACGACACGTCCACCTGGGCGGCGCGCGTCGACAAGCTGATCCTGACCGCCTCGGGCGGACCGTTCCGCCAGCGTGATCCGGCGACGTTTTGCGACGTGTTGCCCGCGCAGGCCTGCGCCCACCCGAACTGGGTGATGGGGCGCAAGATCTCGGTGGACTCGGCCACGATGATGAACAAGGTGCTCGAGGTCATCGAGGCCCGTTTCCTGTTCGGGGTGCCGGCATCGCGGATCGAGGTCGTGATCCATCCGCAAAGCGTGATCCATTCCATGGTGCAATACCGTGACAACTCGATCGTGGCGCAGCTCGGGACAACCGATATGCGCGTGCCGATTGCGTACGGCCTGTGCTGGCCCGACCGCATGGCATCGGGCGCTGACGCGCTGGATTTCCATGCGCTTGCCGCCATGACCTTCGAATCCGTCGACGATCACGGCCATCAGGCACGTTTTCCCGGCTTGAAACTGGCCTGGCAGGTGCTGGACGCAGCCGAAGGTGTTCCGGCCGTGCTCAATGCCGCCAATGAAATCGCGGTCGACGCATTTCTGGCGGGCCGCATCCGTTTCGACCAGATCCACGCGGTCAATGCACATACGCTGGACACGACGGATGTTCCCGGTGCAGACTCGCTGGATGCGTTACTCGAAATCGACCGTATGGCAAGAGTGCAGGCGGCTCGGCATGTCGCGTCGCTGGCGCGCTGACACAGGCACAACGGCACAATCATGTTGACGATTCTGGCATTCGTCTTTGCGTTGGCGCTGCTGATTGCCGTTCACGAGTACGGGCATTACCGGGTGGCCGTCGCCTGTGGTGTGCGGGTGCTGCGGTTTTCGGTCGGATTCGGCAAGACCTTGCTGCGCTGGCAAGGCAAGGACTCGCACACCGAGTTCGTCATCGCAGCCTTCCCGCTGGGGGGCTATGTGCGCATGCTCGACGAACGCGAGGCCCCGGTCGCCCCGCACGAGCGGCACCTGGCCTTCAACAACCAGCCGCTGGCGGCGCGTGCCGCCATCGTGGCCGCTGGCCCGCTGATCAATCTGCTGCTGGCCGTGGTGCTGTATTCACTGGTCAACTGGACGGGTGTACAACAAGCCAGCCCGGTGCTGGCGCGCCCGGTCGCCGGATCGATTGCGGACAAGGCCGGACTGGTGGGCGGCGAGCGCGTATTGCGCGCCTGCATGGGTTCCGACGCACCGACCGATGTCGCCTCGTTCGACGATCTGCGCTGGTTGCTGGCACAGGCAGCCTTGCATGGGCGCGATGTGCGGCTGGAGGTCGAACGCAAGAAGGGCGCTGGCGCCCGGGAAGTCGTTCTGGGCTTCGAGCAGCAGCCGGCCAACGACGTCGACGCCGCATTGTTTCGCCGTATCGGTCTGGTCGGGCCGATGACGCGTCCGGAAATCGGCGAAGTCCTGCCCGATGGCGCAGCCGCTGCAGCCGGGCTGCTAAAGGGGGATCTGGTGCTCGCAGTGGGTGCCACGGCCGTTGTGGATGGGCAGCAGCTGCGCGATCTGATCCGGGCCGCCACCGGCAAAAGCGATCCTGCCGGCGCCGTCTGGCGCATCGATCGTGCCGGAGCGGAACTCTCGATGACCGTGACGCCCCAGGTGGTGCTCGACAACGGGCTGCCGGTCGGCCGCATCGGCGCCTACGTCGGCACAGCTCCGGAAACAGTCACGGTTCGTTACGGTCTGCTGGACGGTGTATGGCAAGGGGTGGTGCGCACCTGGGAGGTCTCGACCCTGACCCTGCGCATGATCGGCCGCATGGTGATCGGCGAGGCATCGTTGAAGAACCTCAACGGGCCCTTGACCATTGCAGACTATGCGGGCAAGTCGGCCAGCCTGGGTTTGTCCCAGTATTTGCTGTTTCTGGCTCTCATCAGCGTCAGTCTGGGCGTGCTCAATTTGCTTCCGCTGCCGGTGCTCGATGGCGGACACCTGATGTATTATCTTTGGGAGGCGGTGACCGGGCGCGGCGTGACCGATGTCTGGATGGAACGGCTCCAGCGTGGTGGCGTCGCGGTACTGCTGCTGATGATGGGCATCGCCTTGTTCAACGATCTGACCCGTATCCTGGGGTAGGGTTCAATTGCGCTGGCAACCAGGCCGGACAGACAAATATAGACAACATGCATTTCAATCGATTTCAGCGACATGCCGTCGCTATGGCCATTGCGGCCAGCGCTTTTGCCGGATCCGCGTGGGCGGTAGACCCGTTCACGGTGCGCGATATCCGTATCGAGGGCTTGCAGCGGGCCGAGGCCGGTACGATCTTCGCCTCGCTTCCGGTACGCGTGGGTGACACCTACGATGACCAGAAAGGCGCAGCGGCAATCCAGTCGATCTTTGCACTGGGCTTGTTCAAGGACGTGCGCATCGAGGTCAGCGGCGATGTGCTGGTGGTCATCGTCGAAGAGCGGCCTACCGTTGCCGATGTCGAATTCAGTGGCAACAAGGAATTCGACAAAGAGGCCTTGAACAAGATGATGCGCGACATCGGCCTTGCCGATGGCCGGCCCTACGACAAGGCCTTGCTCGATCGTGCCGAGCAGGAGATCAAACGCCAGTACATCAACCGCAGTCTGTACGCGTCCGAGGTGGTCACCACGGTCACGCCGATCGAGCGCAATCGCGTCAACCTGGCGTTCACGATCGCCGAAGGCGATCGCGCCAGGATCAAGGAGATCCGGGTCGTCGGCAACAAGGTGTATGGCGAATCCACGCTGCGTGATCTGTTCGATCTCGACACCGGTGGGTGGCTGAGTTGGTACACCAAGTCTGACCAGTATTCCCGGGCCAAACTCAACGCAGACATCGAATCGCTGCGTTCGTACTACCTGACACGCGGATACCTTGAGTTCAAGATCGACTCCACGCAGGTGGTGATCTCGCCGGACAAGCAGGAGATCACCATCGTGATCAATGTCACCGAAGGCGAACGCTACGTCGTCTCGGGTGTCAAGCTCGAAGGCAACTATCTGGGCAAGGACGACGAGTTCAAGAGCCTGGTGGCGATCCGCCCTGGTGAGGCCTATAACGCGGACGAGGTGGTGCAGACGACCAAGGCGTTCACCGATTATTTCGGCAACTTTGGTTATGCTTTTGCCCGTGTCGAGGCGCGGCCCGAGGTCGACCGTGCCAACAACCGGGTGGCGCTGGTGCTGCAGGCCGATCCGTCCCGCCGGGCATATATACGGCGCATCAATGTGGCTGGCAACAACCGGACCCGCGACGAAGTCGTGCGACGCGAATTCCGCCAGTTCGAGTCGGCCTGGTATGACGCCGACAAGATTCGGCGCTCCCGGGACCGGGTGGACCGGCTGGGCTTTTTTCGTGAGGTTTCGATTGAAACCCAGGAAATTGCAGGCGCACCCGATCAGGTCGACCTGACGATCACGGTGCTGGAAAAGGCCACCGGAAATCTGTCGCTTGGCGCGGGTTACTCCAGCGGTGACGGACTCGGCCTGAGTGCGGGCATCAAGCAGGAAAACGCATTCGGCTCCGGCAAGTCGCTGGGTGTCCAGGTCGACACCAGCAAGATCAACCGAACCGTGGTGTTCAACACCACCGATCCGTATTTCACGGTCGATGGCGTGTCGCGTGCAATCGACGTCTATCACCGCAACACGAGTCCTTATACCGGTACCGACAGCTACAAGCTGGTGACCACCGGTGCGAGCCTGCGGTTTGGCGTGCCATTCACCGAAATCGATACCGTGTACTTCGGAGGCGGCGTCGAGCGCACCAAGATCGTCCCGGGCACGCAATTGCCGGCCTCCTATCTGAACTACGCCAATCAGTTCGGATACTCCAGCAATGGTGTTCCGCTCACTGTGGGCTGGGCCCGTGATTCCCGCGACAGTGCGCTGGTACCTACGGACGGCCGCTATCAGCGTGTCAACGGCGAATGGGGTGTGGGTGGCGACACCCGTTATCTCAGTGCCAGTTACCAGTACCAGCAGTACATCCCGCTGAACAAGCAATACACGCTGGCGTTCAACGGTGACCTGGCCTGGGGCAAGGGCTTGTCCGGCCGTCCGTTCCCGCTGTTCAAGAACTTCTACGGCGGCGGTCTGGGTTCGGTGCGTGGATTCGAACAGGGCAGCCTGGGACAGATCGATGCGACAACCGGCGGCAGCCTGGGCGGCAACCGCAAGGTCAACCTGAATTTCGAAGTGCTGACACCATTCCCCGGAGCGGGCAATGACCGGACACTGCGCATGTTCGGGTTTTTCGACGTGGGCAACGTCTACGCTGAATCGGAGTCCATTGACCTGCAGAAACTGCGTGCATCCGTCGGGGTGGGCATCAGCTGGATTTCTCCGGTCGGCCCGCTGCGCCTGGCCATTGCCAAGCCGGTGCGCAAATTCACTGGCGATAAAATCCAGACCGTGCAATTTCAAATCGGGACATCTTTCTAATGAAGAATTTTTCCATTCGCCTGTGCGCCGGCGTTTTCACGGCCTTGCTGGCCCTCGCACCATTGGCCCAGGCGCAGGAACTCAAGATCGGCTTTGTCAATACCGACCGCATCTTCAAGGAGGCCGCCACGGCCAAGGCGGCGCAATCCAAACTCGAGCAGGAGTTCTCCAAACGCGAGAAGGAGCTGATCGACCTGGGTGCCTCCATCAAGGCCATCGCGGACAAGCTCGAACGCGACGCGCCGACGCTGTCCGAGTCGCAACGGGCCACCCGCCAGAAGCAGCTGGTCGAACAGGACCGCGATTTCCAGCGCAAACGCCGGGAGTTCCAGGAAGACCTCAACTCGCGCAAGAATGAAGAGTTGCAAATGGTTCTGGAGCGCGCGAACCGCGTCGTCAAGCAGGTGGCCGAAGCCGAGAAATTCGACCTGGTGCTGCAGGATGCGGTTTACGTCAACCCGAAACACGACATCACCGACAAGGTGATCAAGGCGCTGAACGCCGGAGCCAAGTAAGTCTGCGGTGGTCACCCCGTGCCCTTGACTCTGGGATCCCTGGTCGCGGCGCTGGGTGGTGAACTGCAGGGTGACCCCGCCCTGGCCATCGAAGGCCTGGCCACACTGCTCGAGGCCACACCGTCACAGCTGAGCTTCGTTACCGGTCCGCGTTACCGGCAACAACTGGCGCAGTCGCATGCCGCCTGCGTGATCGTCGATGCCGAACTGGCATCGCTGGCACGCACACGGGGCGCCTGCATCATCACGCCGCAGCCCTATCTCTATTTCGCGCGCGTGACCCAGTTGTGGAAGCGCCACCATTGGCCCGCCGCAGCGCCCCAGGTCCATGCCAGTGCCGTGGTCGACCCGTCCGCGGTGATCGACCCGACAGTTTGCATCGGCCCGCTGTGCGTGATCGAACGCGGCGCGCGCATCGGCGCCGGCACGGTATTGAAGGCCAGGGTCACCGTGGGCGAGAACTGCGTGGTGGGTGCGCGTTGCATTGTGCACAGTGGTGTCGTCATCGGGGCCGACGGCTTCGGCTTTGCGCCCGATGGCGGCCGGTGGGAAAAAATAGAGCAGCTTGGGGCGGTGCTCATTGGCAACGATGTCGAGATCGGGGCCAATACCTGCGTCGACAGGGGCGCCCTGTCCGACACTGTGCTGGAGGACGGCGTCAAACTCGACAACCTGATCCAGATCGGCCACAACGTGCGCGTCGGACGCCACACCGCGATGGCCGCCTGTGTCGGCGTCGCGGGTTCCGCACGCATCGGGGCCCATTGCACGATCGGCGGCGCGGCGGTCGTGCTGGGCCATCTGACCCTGGCCGACCATGTGAATATCTCGGCGGCCTCGGTGGTGACACGCTCGATCCTCAAGCCAGGGCATTACACCGGCATATTTCCGATCGACGACAATGCACGCTGGGAAAAGAACGCGGCTTCTCTCAAGCGCCTGGATACGTTGCGTGATCGCCTGCGGGCCCTCGAAAACACTAGCAAAGACCCGATCAAGCCATGATGGACATTCACCAGATTCTCAAGCAATTGCCGCACCGGTATCCGTTTCTGCTGGTCGACCGGGTGGTCGAACTGGAAAAAGGAAAAAGGATTCTTGCACTGAAGAATGTATCGATGAACGAGCCCTTCTTCACCGGGCACTTTCCGCACCGTCCGGTGATGCCGGGTGTGTTGATGCTCGAGGCACTGGCCCAGGCTGCAGCCTTGCTGGCGTTCGATACGCTGGGAGTGACACCCGATGACAAGACCGTGTATTACTTTGCCGGCATCGACGGTGCCCGTTTCAAGCGACCGGTCGAACCGGGCGACCAGTTGATGCTGCATGCCGAACTCGATCGCATGAAGTCCGGCATCTTCAAGTTCAAGGCCCGTGCGACCGTGGGCGAGGAACTTGCCGTGCAAGCCGAACTGATCTGCACGATGCGCAGCATTGCCTGACCAGTCTTGCGTGGGCCCAGCGTGCAGAACATCCACCCTACGGCCATCGTCGACAAGGCCGCCGAAATTGACGCCTCCGTGCTCATCGGTCCTTATGCGGTCATCGGTCCGCATGTCCGCATAGGGGCTGGCACCACGGTCGGTGCGCATTGCGTCATCGAAGGCCATACCCGGATCGGGCGCGACAACCGCATTTTCCAGTTCAATTCGCTGGGTGCGATTCCGCAAGACAAGAAATACGCGGGCGAGCCCTGCGAGCTGCATATCGGCGATCGCAACACGATTCGCGAGTTCTGCACCTTCAACATCGGTTCACCCGGTGACCAGGGTGTGACCCGGGTACACGACGACAACTGGATCATGGCCTATGTGCATCTGGCACATGATTGCCAGGTCGGCAGCCACACGATTTTTGCCAACAATACGCAATTGGCCGGCCATGTGCATGTCGGTGACTGGGCGATCCTGGGCGGCTTCACCGTCGTGCACCAGTTCGTGCGTATCGGGGCCCACAGCATGAGTTCCATGTGTGCCTTGTTGTTTGCCGACCTGCCGCCGTTCGTGATGTGCCAGGGCCAGCCTGCAGCGGCGCGTTCGATGAATTACGAGGGCCTGCGCCGGCGCGGTTTCTCGGCCGAGCGGCTGGCGGCGGTCAAGGCCATGCACAAGGCGCTTTACCGCGACGACCTGACGCTGGAGCGGGCACGCGCCACCATCGAGAACCTGACCACGGCGTATCCCGAGGCGCAACCGGATGTGGCGCTGATGGCGTCGTTCCTGGCGGACGTGTCGCCACAGCGCGGAATCGTCCGGTGACGCCCGATGTGTGCTGTGCTCGTCTCACAGGAAAGCCCGGGATCGCCCCTGGGATTTGTTGCGCCTTCTCAAGGTGTTTTGCGTAGCCAGGGCCGGGGACACACTGAAGCGGCCGGCAGGCCCTTGCGTGGTCCGGCGGTGGCGATGGTCGCAGGCGAGGCTTCGGGCGATCTGCTGGCCGGTCTGCTGCTGGGCGGCATGCGCACACGCTGGCCGGATCTGCGCAGCGCCGGTATAGGCGGCACGCACATGGCGGCCCACGGCTTCGATGCCTGGTGGCCGAGTGAACGACTGGCGGTGCGTGGTTACGTCGAAGTGTTGCGCCACTACCGTGCGATCACCGGCATCCGCGAGCAACTCAAGACCCGGCTGCTGCAGCACAAGCCCGATGTGTTCATCGGTGTCGATGCGCCCGATTTCAATCTGCAGCTCGAACGGGATCTCAAACGCGCCGGCATCCGCACTGTGCACTTTGTCTGCCCGTCGGTCTGGGCCTGGCGTGCCAAGCGACTGGAGAAAATCCGGGCCAGTGTCGATCACATGTTGTGCCTGTTCCCGTTCGAGCCGGAGTTGCTGCAGCGCCATGGCGTGTCGGCCAGTTTCGTGGGGCATCCGCTGGCCGACGTGATTCCCATGCACGCAGACCGTGCCGGCGCGCGTGCGCAACTGGGGCTCGACAATGGTGCGCCGGTGCTGGCGATTCTGCCGGGCAGCCGGCGCTCGGAAATCGACTATCTGGCGCGGCGCTTTTTTGCAGCGGCCAGGCTGCTGCTGCGCGAGCGGCCCGGGCTGCAGTGTGTCGTGCCTGCGATACCGGCCTGGCAAGGCCTGGTCGAGCAGATCGCCGGTGAAGCCGGCGTGGCCGATCAGGTACGTATCCTCACCGGGATGTCGCATCTTGCGCTGGCGGCCTGCGACGTGACGCTGATCGCCAGCGGTACCGCCACACTGGAGGCCGCGCTGTTCAAGCGGCCGATGGTGATTGCCTACAACATGCATTGGCTGTCATGGCAGATCATGCGGCGCAAGCGGCTCCAACCCTGGGTGGGCCTGCCCAACATCCTGTGCCAGGATTTTGTGGTTCCCGAACTGTTGCAGGAGCAGGCGAATCCGCGGGCCATGGCCGATGCCGTGGGGCAGTGGCTGGACGCACCGGATCGGGTGACCCGATTGCAGCAACGTTTCGAAGTCCTGCATCGGCAACTGCAGCGCGATACCTCCACCCTGGCGACCAATGCGATCGAGAATCTGCTTGGCGCCTGAACAGGCGCACCTCCCCTGGGACAGCCCCGGACTGATCGCCGGTGTGGATGAGGCCGGCCGGGGTCCGCTGGCCGGTCCCGTGGTCGCAGCGGCGGTGATTCTGGATCCGCGCAATCCGATCAAGGGGCTGGCCGATTCCAAGAAGCTCAGCGCCAACCAGCGCGAACGCCTGTTCGACCTGATCTGTGCCCGGGCGTTGTGTTGCGCGGTTGGCTCGGCGTCGGTACAGGAAATCGATGCGATCAATATCCTGCAGGCCACCATGCTGGCGATGCGTCGCGCGGTGCAAGGGCTTCGGCTGACGCCGGGCAAGGTGTTGATAGACGGCAATCGGATTCCGGTGTTGAACGTGCGTGCAGAAGCCATCATTGGCGGAGACGCGCTGGTGGCAGAGATTTCGGCCGCATCGATCATTGCCAAGGTGCATCGGGATCGGTGGTGCACACAACTCGACGTCGAGTATCCCGATTACGGTTTTGCCAGCCACAAGGGTTACGGTACCGCCCAGCATCTGGCCGCATTGCGCCGGTTTGGCGCCTGCCCGGAGCATCGCCGCAGCTTTGCGCCGGTAACGGAAGTTCTGCATGTCCGTTGATGCCGACCCGCAGGTTGCGCAGGTTCACTCGCGCGACAACCCACTGGTCAAGCTGTTGCGACGCCTGGCCAAGCACAACACCGCTTATCGCAAGCAAGGGCAGATCTGGGTCGAAGGCGATCATCTTTGCCGCGCTGCGCTGCAACGCGCAATCGTCCCGGCCATGGCTGTGTTTGCCGAGTCATCATGGGCAGCGTCGGGCGCCATCTGGGCGCCCGATGTCGCCAGGGTCGTGGTGGTGCCCGATGCCGTGTTCGACGAGTTCAGCAGTCTGGAGTCGCCCGCACGCATGGGCTTCGTGCTCGACCTGCCTGCCACGGCTGCACCGCAGACGGCCGTGGCCTCGGTGGTGCTTGACCGGGTGCAGGATGCAGGCAACGTGGGCTCGATCCTGCGCAGCGCCGCTGCGTTCGGGTTCCGCCAGGTACTGGCGCTCAGTGGCACTGCCGCCTTGTGGTCGCCCAAGGTCTTGCGTGCCGGCATGGGGGCCCATTTCGGCCTGAATCTGGTCGAGGGCCTGGCGGCGCACGAGGTCATGGCCATCGGCGTGCCGCTGGTGGTCACGAGTTCGCACCAAGGGGAACTGCTGCATGCGCAGCGCTTGCCCTGGCCTTGTGCGTGGGCTTTCGGCCATGAAGGGCAGGGCGTCGATGCAGCGTTGGCGCAGCATGCAAGTGCCTGGTGCCGGATTGCCCAGCCCGGTGGTGAGGAATCGTTGAACGTCGCGGCGGCGGCGGCGATCTGTCTGCATGCCAGCGCGGCTGCGAACATGCCTTGAGCACCTGGCTGCGGCGCCAGGCAAGGCGGGCGCCGCGCGTTATGGCTGTTCTATAATGCGTGGCTTTCCCGAAAGCAAGCGCCCCAAGCGATTCGCAAGTCAAATCCCCCTTTGAAAAGCAGCAACCTGTAGCAGGTCTTGCGGATGCTTGGGCGTACCCGTAACCCATCCGGAGAACCCCGTGCTTCTGTCTCTCAAGGGAACCTATCCTCTGGCCATACTGGCCCTCGCGGACGGCACGATTTACATTGGCGAGTCCATCGGTGCGACCGGTGCCTGCGTTGGCGAAGTGGTATTCAACACCTCGATGACGGGGTACCAGGAAATACTCACCGATCCGAGCTACTGCCAGCAAATCGTCACGCTGACCTACCCGCATATCGGCAACTATGGCGTCAACCCGCAGGATGCGGAGTCGCGCAAGGTGCAGGCCGCAGGCCTTGTGATACGTAATCTGCCTGCTGTTGCCTCCAATTTCCGCCTGACCGGCACGCTCGAATCCTATCTGCAGGCCGCCAATACGGTTGCAATTGCCAACATCGATACCCGCAAGCTGACGCGGCAGATCCGCAGCCAGGGTGCGCAAAATGGCTGCATTCTGGGCCTGGCCTTCGGTGAAGCCGTCTCGGATGCACGGATCGCTGAAGCGCTGGCTTTGGCCCGCGCAGCGCCGGCCATGACCGGGCTGGACCTGGCCCGTGTCGTCACGGTTCGGGAAACCTATGCCTGGACCCAGACCGAATGGTCGCTGACGGGGCCCAAGCAGGACGGTCCGGCCGACTTCGGCGCATTGACCGATGCGCGTTACCACGTGGTGGCTTATGACTTCGGCATCAAGCACAACATTCTGCGCATGCTGGCGCAACGCGGTTGCAAGGTGACGGTCGTGCCTGCGCAGACCAGCGCCGATCAGGTGCTGGCTATGGCGCCGGACGGGGTCTTCCTGTCCAACGGCCCTGGCGACCCGGAACCCTGCGACTACGCGATTGCCGCCGTGCGCCAGCTGCTGGACACGAACATCCCGATCTTCGGCATCTGCCTGGGTCACCAGATCCTGGCGCTGGCATCGGGTGCCCGTACCTTCAAGATGAAGTTCGGCCATCACGGCGCCAACCACCCGGTCAAGGACATCGATACCGGCCGCGTCAGCATCACCAGCCAGAACCATGGCTTCGCGGTCGATCCCGACAGCCTGCCGGCCAACCTGGTGCCAACCCATGTGAGCCTGTTTGACGGCACCTTGCAAGGCCTGCGACGCACCGACAAACCCGCCTTGTGTTTCCAGGGCCATCCGGAGGCATCTCCGGGGCCACACGACATCGCCTATCTGTTCGAGCGCTTCACGGCGCTCATGGACCAGTCCCGCCGGAGTGAAAATGCCTAAGCGCACCGACATCAAGAGCATTCTCATCATCGGCGCCGGGCCGATCATCATTGGCCAGGCCTGTGAATTCGATTATTCCGGCGTTCAGGCCTGCAAGGCGCTGCGCGAGGAAGGCTTCAAGGTCATCCTGATCAACAGCAATCCGGCCACGATCATGACCGACCCGGCCACGGCCGACGTCACCTATATCGAACCGATCACCTGGCAGACAGTCGAGAAGATCATCGCCAAGGAGCGGCCCGACGCGATCCTGCCGACCATGGGTGGGCAAACCGCGCTGAACTGCGCGCTCGACCTGTGGCACAACGGGGTGCTCAACCAGTACAAGGTCGAACTGATCGGCGCCAGCCCGGATGCGATCGAAAAGGCAGAAGACCGCCTGAAATTCAAGCAGGCCATGACCCGTATCGGGTTGGGGTCGGCACGTTCGGGTATCGCCCACAGCATGGAGGAAGCTTGGGTGGTGCAGAAGACGCTCGGATTTCCGACCGTGATCCGCCCCAGCTTTACGCTCGGCGGCACCGGTGGCGGCATTGCCTACAACGCCGAGGAGTTCGAAACCATCTGCAAGCGTGGCCTGGAAGCCTCTCCGACCAAGGAATTGCTGATCGAGGAATCGCTGCTGGGCTGGAAAGAATACGAGATGGAGGTGGTGCGCGACAAGGCGGACAACTGCATCATCGTGTGCTCGATCGAAAACCTCGACCCCATGGGTGTGCATACCGGTGACTCGATCACGGTGGCGCCGGCGCAGACGCTGAGCGACCGCGAATACCAGATCCTGCGCAACGCCTCGCTGGCCGTTTTGCGCGAGATCGGCGTCGATACCGGCGGCTCCAACGTGCAGTTTGCGATCAACCCGGACGACGGGCGCATGGTCGTGATCGAGATGAACCCGCGCGTGAGCCGCTCGTCGGCGCTGGCCTCCAAGGCCACGGGCTTCCCGATTGCCAAGATTGCCGCCAAGCTGGCCATCGGCTACACACTGGACGAATTGCGCAACGAGATCACCGGCGGCGCCACGCCTGCCAGCTTCGAGCCCAGCATCGACTATGTGGTGACCAAGATTCCGCGTTTCGCCTTCGAGAAGTTCCCGACGGCCGACGCGCGCCTTACCACGCAGATGAAATCGGTTGGCGAGGTGATGGCCATCGGCCGTACCTTCCAGGAATCGTTCCAGAAGGCCTTGCGCGGCCTGGAGGTCGGCGTCGATGGCATGAACGAGAAAACCCAGGACCGCGAGGTGCTTGAAAAGGAACTCGGCGAGCCGGGTCCGGAGCGCATCTGGTATGTCGGCGATGCGTTTGCGCAAGGCATGAGCGTGGAAGAGGTCTTCGCGCTCACCAAGATCGACCGCTGGTTCCTGGTGCAGATCGAGGAGATCGTCAAGATCGAACTCGAACTCGAAACCCGTACGCTCGATGAACTCGACGCGACCACGCTGCGTGCGCTCAAGCGCAAGGGTTTTTCCGACCGTCGGCTGGCGCGCCAGCTCAAGACCACTGACACCGCCATCCGGGAACTGCGTCACCGGCTGGGCGTGCGCCCGGTCTACAAAAGGGTGGACACCTGTGCCGCGGAGTTTCCGACCAACACCGCCTACATGTATTCGACCTACGAGGACGAGTGCGAGGCGCTGCCGACCAACCGCAAGAAGATCATGGTGCTCGGTGGCGGGCCGAACCGGATCGGCCAGGGAATCGAGTTCGACTACTGCTGCGTGCATGCGGCACTGGCCTTGCGCGAGGACGGTTACGAGACCATCATGGTCAATTGCAATCCCGAGACGGTGTCGACCGACTACGACACCAGCGATCGGCTGTATTTCGAGCCCTTGACGCTCGAAGATGTGCTGGAAATCGTCGACAAGGAAAAGCCGCTGGGCGTGATCGTCCAGTACGGCGGCCAGACGCCGCTGAAGCTGGCGCTCGAACTCGAGGCCAATGGTGTCCCGATCATCGGGACCAGCCCGGACATGATCGATGCGGCTGAAGACCGCGAGCGTTTCCAGAAGCTGCTGCACACGCTGGGTCTGCGCCAGCCGCCCAACGCCACCGCGCGTACCGAGGCCGATGCGCTGGAGAAGGCTGCCAGCCTGGGTTATCCGCTGGTGGTTCGCCCCAGCTATGTGCTCGGTGGCCGCGCCATGGAGGTGGTGCATGAGCAGCGCGACCTGGAGCGCTACATGCGCGAGGCGGTCAAGGTCTCGCACGACTCGCCGGTCTTGCTCGACCGTTTCCTCAACGATGCGATCGAATGCGACGTGGACGCGATCTGCGATGGCCAGCGCGTGTTCATCGGCGGCGTCATGGAGCACATCGAGCAGGCCGGCGTGCACAGTGGCGACTCGGCCTGCTCGTTGCCGCCGTATTACCTGTCGGCAGCCACGGTGGCCGAGCTCAAGAAGCAGACTGCGGCAATGGCGCGTGCGCTCAATGTCGTCGGCCTGATGAACGTGCAGTTCGCGATTCAGCAACTGCGTGATGCGCAGGGCGTGGAGCAGGACGTGATCTTCGTGCTCGAAGTCAATCCGCGCGCCTCGCGCACCGTGCCCTTCGTCAGCAAGGCCACCGGGATCCAGCTGGCCAAGGTGGCGGCGCGCTGCATGGTCGGCCAGAGTCTGGACGCGCAGGGCATCGGGCAAGAGGTGACGCCGCCGTATTTCAGCGTCAAGGAAGCGGTGTTCCCGTTCGTCAAGTTCCCGGGCGTCGACACCATCCTGGGTCCCGAGATGAAGTCCACCGGCGAGGTCATGGGCAGTGCCAAGACCTTCGGCGAGGCCTTTGTCAAGTCGCAGATTGCCGCCGGTACCAAGCTGCCGCGCTCTGGCAAGGCGTTCATCTCGGTCAAGCAGCACGACAAGCCGCGTGCCGTGGAGGTTGCCCGCGGATTGCATGCGATGGGCTTCGAGCTGGTTGCCACCAAGGGCACCGCGGCTGCGATCACCGCAGCCAAGCTGCCTTGCCAGGTGGTGAACAAGGTGACCGAAGGCCGCCCGCATATTGTCGACATGATCAAGAACGACGAGATTGCGCTGGTTGTCAACACGGTCGAGGAGCGCCGCAATGCGATCGCCGATTCCGGCCAGATCCGCACCTCGGCGCTGGCCGCGCGCGTGACGACGTTCACCACGATCGCCGGCGCCGAGGCTGCCGTCGAAGGCATGCAGTATCTGGATGATCTGGGCGTGGTTTCCTTGCAGGAATTGCACAAACAACTCGCGGCATAATTCCATCAGCCCCTCAGGGAGCACCCGGCGCCTGGCGCCCTGTGCTCCCTGTCATTTTTTGGACGGAAGATTTCATGGCAACAATACCCATCACCAAACTTGGCGCCGACAAGCTCAAGGCCGAGTTGCACCGACTCAAGACGGTCGATCGGCCCTGGGTCATCGGCGCGATCGCTGAAGCGCGCGCTCAGGGCGACTTGAGCGAAAACGCGGAATACGAAGCGGCCAAAGACCGCCAGGGCTTCATCGAAGGCCGTATCCAGGAAGTCGAAGGCAAGCTGTCAGCGGCCCAGATCATCGACCCGACGGCGCTGGACGCCAGCGGCCGGGTGGTGTTTGGCGCCACCGTCGAGCTCGAGGACGAGGATTCCGGGCAGAAGGTCAAGTACCAGATCGTCGGTGAAGACGAGGCCGATCTCAAGCTGGGCCTGATCAACATCGGCAGCCCGATTGCACGTGCGCTGATCGGCAAGGAAGTCGGGGACAGCGCCGAGGTGGTGGCGCCTGGCGGTACCCGCCATTACGAAATTGTCGCGGTCCAATATATCTGAAGCAGTGCGCGCCTGGCCCTTGTGGGTGGCGGCCTTGTGGTGGGGCAGCCTGACCACGCTCGGTTTCGGGGTCGTGCCCCTGCTGTTCGCCCATCTGCCCGAAAAGGCGCTGGCTGGCAACATGGCGGCACAGCTGTTCAGCGTGCAGGTCATGGTCTCCACGGTGCTGGGTGTGGCCTTGTTGTTCGCCTCCGTCATGGGTACCAGCGCCAGCCTGGCCGCACGTGCCCGTTCTGCGCAGGCTTACGTGCTGGCAGGTGTGGTGCTGGCCTTGCTGGTTGAGTTCGGCGTTGCGCCGCGCATCGTGGCCCGCAGCAACCTGCCGTTATGGCATGCGGTGGGCAGCGGGATGTGGCTGCTGCAGTGGGTGTGTGCGGCGGTCAGCTTCTGGCGCCTGGTCCGGCCGCAGCCGCCAGCTCAGGTTTGACTGCGTTTCTTGACGCTGATCTGCTTGACCTTCTTGGCCCGTTTCACCTGACCCCCGACAGTCAGGCGCTGGTTGCCGAGCACCCGCAGGGTCTTGACTTCGGGCCGTTGGCCAGGGCGTTTGCTGTATTTGACGACCTTGACGTCGCGCGGTCCGGCGCCGCGGTCTTCGTCGATCGTTTTCTCGCGCTCAGGCATCGGACGCCACAGCACCAGCAGCTTGCCGATATGCTGGATCGGGGCGGCGCTGAGCTCGTCGGCGATGGCCAGGAAAAGCGCTTCGCGGGCACTGCGGTCGTCCGAGAAAACCCGGACCTTGATCAGGCCATGGGCGTCGAGGGCGGCTTCGGTCTCTTTCTTGACGGCGGGTGTCCAGCCGTCGTTGCCGATCATCACCACCGGGTCCAGGTGGTGGGCGTTGGCGCGCTGTTCCTTGCGTTGCGCTGGCGTGAGCTGTATTTGGGGCATGGCGCTATTATCGACCGAACCACAGGGTCTGCGCGGCTGCCCCCGGCGCGCATGCGCCCGTGATCGAGGAAACAATGGAAGCAGTCATGAATACCAAGACCAAGACCAAGACCAAGAGCAAGAAGAAGCTCAACAAGGCCTGGTTGCACGACCATATCAACGATCCCTATGTCAAGCTGGCGCAGCGCGACGGATACCGGGCACGCGCCGCTTACAAGCTCAAGGAAATCGATGAGAGCCTGCAACTGATCCGTCCGGGCCAGCTGGTGGTGGACCTGGGCAGTACGCCGGGCGCTTGGAGCCAGTATGTGCGCAACCGCATGTCGCCCAGGTCGGCCACCGGTGGCGGGGCGGCAGTGGGCGAACTCAATGGCCGCATTCTTGCGCTGGATATTCTGCCGATGGAGCCGATCGAGGGTGTGCAGTTTCTGCAGGGTGATTTTCGCGAGCCGGAGATGCTGGCACGGGTGACGGCCGCCATGGGCGGGCAGCTGGCCGATATCGTGGTGTCCGACATGGCGCCGAATCTCTCGGGCATTGCCACGGCCGACGCTGCGCGTATCGCGCATCTGGTCGAGCTGGCGATCGAATTCAGCCAGAACCACATGAAGCCGCAGGGCTCGCTGGTGGTCAAGGTTTTCCACGGCAGCGGTTACAGCCAACTGGTAAAACTGTTCAAGGAATCGTTTCTGGTGGTAAAGCCGATCAAGCCCAAGGCTTCGCGCGACAAGTCTGCCGAGACCTTTCTGGTCGGTCTGGGCCTGATCCAGGCGAAAGAAGCTTGATATGTGTCGCAAAGTGCCGCGATTTGTCCGCAATACCGCTTGGCTACTGTGGTTGTACCGTTGCAATTACGGTGGCGGCCACCTTGAAACGCCTAAAATGGCCCCGAACTGCCCTTTGGGTTAATTGTCGCCCCATGATTGGAGCCTCGTTTGAATAATCAGTGGTTTTCTAAAGTTGCCGTCTGGCTGGTCATCGCCATGGTGTTGTTTACTGTATTCAAGCAGTTCGATACCCGCAGTGCCGCCAGCTCTGGTTATGTGGGGTATTCGGATTTCCTGGAGGAAGTGCGTGGCAAACGCATCAAGAGCGCGCTGATCCAGGAGGGCCAGGGTGGTACCGAGATCATTGCCGTCACCAACGATGACCGCAAGATCCGCACGACTGCCACCTACCTCGACCGCGGACTGATCGGTGACCTGATCAACAACGACGTCAAGTTTGACGTCAAGCCGCGCGAAGAAGGCTCGTTGCTGATGACCTTGCTCGTCAGCTGGGGTCCGATGCTGCTGCTCATTGGTGTCTGGGTGTACTTCATGCGCCAGATGCAGGGCGGTGGCAAGGGTGGTGCGTTCAGCTTTGGCAAAAGCAAGGCGCGCATGCTCGACGAGAGCACCAATCAGGTAACCTTTGCCGACGTTGCGGGTTGCGACGAGGCCAAGGAAGAAGTCAAGGAAGTGGTCGACTTCCTGAAAGACCCGCAGCGTTTCCAGAAACTTGGCGGCCGCATCCCGCGCGGCCTGCTGCTGGTCGGGCCTCCGGGTACCGGCAAGACACTGCTGGCCAAGGGTATTGCCGGCGAAGCCAAGGTTCCGTTCTTCTCGATATCCGGTTCGGATTTCGTCGAGATGTTTGTCGGTGTCGGTGCTGCGCGGGTGCGCGACATGTTCGACAACGCCAAGAAAAATGCGCCTTGCATCATCTTCATCGATGAAATCGACGCGGTCGGTCGCCAGCGCGGCGCAGGCCTTGGCGGTGGCAATGACGAACGCGAGCAGACGCTGAACCAGATGCTGGTCGAGATGGATGGCTTCGAGACCAACGCAGGCGTGATCGTCGTGGCGGCGACCAACCGGCCCGACATTCTGGATGCAGCCTTGTTGCGCCCCGGCCGTTTTGACCGCCAGGTGTATGTGACGCTGCCAGATATCCGCGGCCGCGAGCAGATCCTCAATGTGCACATGCGCAAGGTTCCGCTCGGCCAGGACGTCAATGCCAGCATCATTGCGCGCGGCACACCCGGCATGTCCGGTGCCGATCTGGCCAACCTGTGCAACGAAGCCGCGCTGATGGCCGCCCGCCGTGCCGCCCGGGTCGTGGAAATGCAGGATTTCGAGAAGGCCAAGGACAAGATCCTGATGGGCCCCGAGCGCAAGAGCATGGTGATGCCCGAGAGCGAGCGTATCAATACCGCCTACCACGAGTCCGGCCATGCGCTGATCGGCCGGATGCTGCCCAAGTGTGATCCGGTGCACAAGGTCACCATCATTCCGCGCGGGCGGGCACTGGGTGTGACGATGAGCCTGCCGGCCGAAGACCGCTACAGCTACGACAGCGAATACATGCTCAACCAGATCAGCATGTTGTTCGGCGGCCGTATTGCCGAAGAAGTATTCATGCACCAGATGACCACCGGTGCCAGCAACGACTTCGAACGCGCCACCCATATCGCACGTGACATGGTCACCCGTTATGGCATGACCGACGCGCTGGGCCCGATGGTGTACGCCGATAACGAGGGCGAGGTGTTCCTGGGCCGTTCGGTGACCAAGACCACCAACATGAGCGAGCAGACCATGCAGAAGGTGGACTCCGAAGTGCGGCGCATCATCGACCAGCAGTATGCGCTGGCGCGCAAGCTGATCGAGGACAACCAGGACAAGATGCATGCCATGGCCAAGGCCTTGCTGGAATACGAAACCATCGACGCCGAGCAACTCGACGACATCATGGGTGGCAAGCCGCCGCGTCCACCGAAAGACTGGACACCGAAGGCACCCGCAACCGGTGGTGGTGGCGGCGCCGGCGGTTCGCCGGCGGTTGCGACGCCCGATCCTGCGCCCACGGCGGCTTGATCGGCGCGGTGCGCATGCGTGAGTCAGAAAATGGGGCCTCGGCCCCATTTTTGCGTAAAACCCGATGATCTGGCAGACCTCCCGTTTCGCACTGGATTTGACCCGTCCCTGCGTGATGGGCATCGTCAACGTCACGCCCGATTCATTCTCTGACGGCGGGCAACACGCCAGCACATCCGCTGCATTGCGTCATTGCGAGAAGCTGCTGGCCGATGGCGCCCATGTGCTCGATATCGGCGGCGAGTCCAGCCGTCCGGGCGCCTTGCCGCTGCCGCTGGAGGATGAGTTGGCGCGGGTGTTGCCGGTCGTGCGTGGCGCAGTGGCGATGGGCGTGCCGGTGTCGGTTGACACCTACAAACCTGAAGTGATGCAGGCCGTACTCGATATGGGGGCAGACATCATCAACGACATCTGGGCCTTGCGCCAGCCCGGCGCCGCGGCCATGGTTGCGCGATACCCGGATTGCGGTGTCTGTCTGATGCATATGCATCGCGAGCCGCAGACCATGCAGGTCGAACCCATGCAGGGCGATGTCGTTGCCCAGGTATTGGCTTTCCTGCGCACGGCCGCTTCAAGCCTGCAATCGCTCGGAGTCCAGCCGGAGCGGATCGTCATCGACCCGGGCATCGGCTTTGGCAAGACAGTGGCGCAAAATTTCAGCCTGCTGGCACACCAGAGGGAACTGCTGGCCGCCGGTTATCCGCTGGTGGCCGGATGGTCGCGCAAGTCGTCGCTGGCCACCGCCACCAGCAAGTCATTGGCCAGTCTGGCCTCGCTCGACGTGCATGCGCGCATGGTGCCCAGCGTGGCCGCCGCCTTGCTGTCTGTCGAACGCGGCGCAAGCATCGTCCGCGTGCATGATGTGCGCGAGACAATGCAGGCGCTGGCGGTTTTGGCAGCCATCGCTTAGTCGCAGCAAGTGGGTCATCCAGCACACGCCGACAAACAGCAGGTCGTATGGCCCAGGCAGTTCAGTACAGTTCACACGAAGATCGGGGTCAGGAAATCGGGAAAATCGAGGTCTGACCCTGGGAAAATCGGGGTCAGACCCTGTATCCCGACCCCTGTATCCCCGCGGGAAGGAAAACAAAGACAATGACACGCAAATATTTTGGTACCGATGGCATTCGCGGCACGGTGGGAACCCCGCCAATCACACCGGACTTCGTGTTGCGCCTGGCGCATGCGGTCGGCCGCGTGCTCAAGCGATCGGAGGAACGCCCGGTCGTGCTGATCGGCAAGGACACCCGCATTTCCGGCTACATGCTCGAAAGCGCACTCGAGAGCGGCTTCAATTCGGCCGGTGTCGACGTGGTGCTGCTCGGGCCACTGCCAACACCCGGTGTGGCCTATCTGACGCGGGCCCAGCGTGCCTCGCTCGGTGTGGTGATCAGCGCCAGCCACAATCCGTTTCCGGACAACGGCATCAAGTTCTTCAGCGCGCAGGGTGCCAAGTTGCCTGATGCCTGGGAGGCTGCGGTCGAAGCCACATTGATGGAAGACCCGGTCTGGGTCGATTCCGCGTCGCTGGGCAAGACCCGTCGCCTGGACGATGCGGCCGGGCGTTATGTCGAGTTCTGCAAGAGCACCTTCTCATCAGACCTGACGCTGCGTGGCGTCAAGATCGTCGTCGACGGTGCGCATGGCGCGGCTTATCAGATCGCACCGATGGTGTTCCATGAACTGGGCGCCGAGGTGGTAGCCATCGGCTGCGCCCCCGATGGCCTGAACATCAACCACGAAGTGGGCGCCACCCATCCGCAGGCGCTGGTGGAGGCGGTGCGCAGGCACAAGGCCGATTTTGGCGTGGCCCTGGACGGCGATGCCGACCGCTTGTTGCTGGTGGACGCGCAAGGGCGCCTGTTCAACGGCGACGAATTGTTGTACCTGCTGGCCGATGACCGCCTGGGCCGCGACGAGCACGTGCCCGGTGTTGTCGGTACGCTGATGACGAACATGGCGGTGGAAGTGGCGCTGAAGGCCCGTGGCGTGACTTTCGTGCGTGCCCGCGTGGGTGACCGCTACGTGCTCGAAGAGCTCGAGAAGAACCACTGGATTCTGGGCGGAGAAGGCTCCGGCCACCTGCTGGCGCTGGACAAACACACGACCGGTGACGGGCTGATTTCGGCCTTGCAGGTACTTCAGGCCTGTGTGCGCAATGGCCGTGGACCGGCACAGCTGCTGGCCGACCTGCATCTGTTCCCGCAGGTGCTGATCAACGTGCGCATGTTGGCTGGTCAGGACTGGAAGTCCAATACCCGTCTGGCACAGGAGACACAGGCGGTGACCGACGAACTCGGTGACACCGGCAGGGTGTTGATCCGTGCCAGCGGCACCGAACCGCTGCTGCGGGTCATGGTCGAGGCGCGCGACCCGGCGCAGGCACAGGCCTGTGCGGAGCGACTGGCACTGGCGGTGAACCCATGACGATGCCGGAATCGGCGACCCCGATGGATTCGGTGCAGATCGTGCGGGCTGATTATGGCAACGCGGAGCATGGCCGCGCGCTGGTCGATATGCTCGACGCTTATGCACGCGATCCGGCAGGCGGAGGCCACGCGCTGACAGATTTCACCCGCGGCCATCTGGTTGCGGCGCTTGCTGCGCGGCCACAGGCTTTCAGTGTGCTGGCGTTTGACGGGGCACAGGTGGTGGGCCTGGTCAATTGCATCGAAGGCTTCTCCAGCTTCGCCTGCCAGCCACTGGTAAACGTGCATGACGTCGCAGTTGCTGCCAGCCACCGCGGCCAGCGGATTGGCGAGCGTATGCTGGCATTGGCCGAACAGATCGCGCGTGAACGCGGCGCCTGCAAGATGACACTCGAGGTCTTGTCTGGCAATACCAGTGCCGGCCGGCTGTACGAACGCATCGGTTTTGCGTCGTACCAGCTCGATCCGGCGCTGGGCAATGCCCAGTTTCTGCAGAAGTGGTTGCGCTGAAGCGCTGATCGGGGCGCTGCGCACGGGCTGTAAGCCCCCCATCGGGGCAGGATTGCGCGCGCCTTTGGGGTGCCCCGGGTTCAGCCGATCGGTGCGATCCGCGCGCCCGTAAGCTGTTCCTGCGCAGTCACCAAGGCCGGCACGTACTTGGCGCCATGGCCCAGCGACGAGGCGATCGCCAGGCTCTGGTGCACGGCTTGTCCTACCGGGGCCGGCACGACCACCATCTCGGCCAGATGCCCGTAATAACGCACGTCCTTGCGGGCATTGTCGAGCTCGAAGGTCAGGCCGGTGAAATCACCGTCGAGTGTCTTGGCCATCGCCTGGAACAGGCCGGAATTGACACCACCGGCTGAAATGACCTTGACCAGCTGGCGCAGGTCGGCACCGGCCTTTGCGCCGACCGCGAACGCCTCGGCAGTGGCAGTGCAGATGGCCTGTGCGACGAAGTTGTTCAGCAGCTTGATGGTATGGCCGGTGCTCGGACCACCCACATGGAAGATGTTCTCGCAATAGGCCTTGAAGACGGGCTCGATACGCGCAAAAACTTCTGGCGATGCCCCCACCATCGTATTGAGCTTGCCCAGCTCGGCCTCGGGTGCCGAACGCGCCAGCGGTGCATCGACCAGCGTCACTCCGCGCGTGGCGCAGAGATCTCCCAGGCGCAGTGTCGACTCCGGTTCACTGGTCGAGGTGTCGATGATCACCATGCCAGGCTTCGCATGTGCGAGCAGCCCGTCGTCGCCGAGCAGGCATTGCTCGACCTGGGGCGTTCCGGTGACACACAGGATCACCACATCACACTGGCCAAGCGTCTTTGGTCCGGCGGCTTCCCTGGCACCGGCGGCAAGCAGGTCAGCCACGCGTTCGCGGTTGTGGTGGACGGTGAGTGAAAGGCCAAACCCTTTGGCCAGCAGGTTCTTGGCGATGCCATGGCCCATGAGTCCGGAGGCACCGATGAATCCTATGTGTTGCATGTCTGATATCCCGATCAATGAAATGTGGCGCAGGAAATGCCGGACCATTTTGCACCGGTTTACCAGTCAGGGCCGGGCCGGTGCACCGATGTCCGCCATCGGCGCCGGGTTCCGCTATGGTGTCTTCACCGCCGATAATCCGGCCAGGCCTTCGGCCAGTGCATGCCTGGTGTGCACGGCAGTGACCGGGGTGTCACGAACTCGCGCCGGCGGCCGGCCCGAGATTGAAATGAATCAAGGAGCGTCGCATGGGGCTTGAACCGATCAGGATGATGTCATCGATGGCGACCCGCGAGGTCTTGTCCGAACTGATGGCCCGTTACGGGCAGGACTGTGGACAGAAGGTCGTGCTCGAGAGCGCCGGTGGCGTTGACGTGGCGCGCCGGGTCCAGGCGGGCGAAGCGGTCGACGTCGTGGTGCTGGCCAGCGCTGCGATCGACAAGCTGATGGCCGATGGCAAGTTGCAGTCCGGCAGCCGGGTCGACATTGCGCGCTCGGGTATCGGCATCGCGGTGCGTGCAGGTGCGGCACGGCCCGAGATCGGTTCAGGCGACGCCGTCATGAAGGCGGTGCTGGCGGCGCGCACGCTGGGTTATTCGACCGGACCGAGCGGAGACTACCTGGCCCGGCTGTTCGTTCGCTGGGGTATCGCGGACCAGGTGGCTGATCGGATCGTGCAGGCACCCCCCGGCATTGCGGTGGCCAGCCTGGTGGCCCGTGGCGAGGTGGAACTTGGATTCCAGCAATTGAGCGAGTTGATGCATGTGCCCGGCATCGAGATTCTGGGCGCCTTGCCCGACGAGATCCAGTACATCACGGTGTTTTGCGGCGGCGTCTCGGCCGGCAGCACCCAACCAGCACCTGCGCGCGCGCTGCTGGCATTCCTGTCGGCCAGCGCAGCAGCGGTGACCAAGCGTGCCCACGGCATGGAGCCGGCGTGAGCCCTCTGTGCATCGACCTTGCCGTGCAAGTCCTGAAGCAGGCGGGAGCCCGGTGCCGATGACGGCGCGCAGTATCAATGAAGCGCAAGCGCTGGTGGTGGCTGCCGTGCAAGTGGTAGAAACGGCAGACCGCGCCGGCAGGTATTGGACCGACGCCGATCGTGCCTGGGCCAGCCAGGGGGCGGCTGCCGTGGTGGGCGAATCCGCGCCACCCGAATTGTTTGTGGCCGAACGCGCGCGTCTGGCTCTGGAGCGTCTGCAAGAGAATTTTCCTGCGCTGGGCCAAGGGCTGCGCGCCATGCAGTGGCGGCCCTGGGTCGGAACAGCGGTACTGCTGGTGGCCTTCGTCGTGGGTTTGCTGGCCGATCGTATTGGCGACACGCACCGCATCAATGTGCTGGCGCCGCCGGTGTTGTTGCTGCTGGTTTGGAATCTGCTGGTCTATCTGTTCTTGATGCTCGGCCCCTTGTTGCGATGGGGCCGACTGCAGATGCCGGATCTGTTGCAGTCCGCGGTCACGTCCATCGGGGCGGGTTGGCACCGCCGAGGTGGTCGCCGCAGCGCGACACCGCCAGGTCCATGGCTGACGGCCATTGCTGCCGCATGGGCTCGCATCGCAGCGCCGCTATACCAGGCACGTGCCACGCGGCTGCTGCATCTGGCTGCGGCCATCTTTGCACTGGGTGTCATTGCCGGCATGTATCTGCGCGGCCTGGCGCTGGAGTACCGCGCCACCTGGGAGAGCACATTTCTGGAGCCCGCAAGCGTGCATGCACTGCTGCAGGTGGTGCTGGCGCCAGGCGCGTGGCTGGGCCAGCTGCCCTTGCCCGATCTGGCCCGTGTCGCTGCGATCCGGGCACCGGGTTCGGAGATTGCAGCGTCATGGCTGCACCTGATGGCGCTCAGTCTGCTGGCGCTGGTGGTGCTGCCGCGCCTGCTGTTGACGGTGTTCGCCGCGTGGCGTGAAGTGCGTCTTGCGCGCAGCTTTGCGCTGCCGCTGGAGAGCGCGTATTTCCGCCGCATGTTGCGCGGCTTTCACGTCGCGCCCAACCATGCGGTCGTGTTGCCGTATGCCTATACGCCGGGTGAGCGCGTTATCGCCGGTCTGCAGGCGCTGTTGCAGCGCCTGCTCGGTGGTGGCGTGTCGGTGCACGCTGCGCCGCCGGTGCCTTATGGCGAAGATGCAACGGCCGAGCCACCCGACTGGACGTCGCGGCCCGGGACCCGGGTGTTGTTGTTCAACATGGCCGCGACGCCTGAACGCGAAACCCATGGGGCTTTCGCCCGGACCGTGGTGCAGCAGTCCGGCAGCGCCGAGCCGCTGCTGGTCGTGGTCGATGAAACCAGCTTTGCCGAGCGCGCCGGCGATGACCCTCAGCGCCTGGAACAACGCCGCAACGCCTGGCGCGAGCTGCTCGCGACGGTTCGGGTCACGCCAGCGTTCGTGAACCTCGCGCAACCCGATCCCGCAACGGCCGATGCCGCGCTCGATGCGGCACTTTTTCGACCGGACCGATGATGGACCCATCCCGTATTTCCCTGTCGTTGATCTCGCACACCAATGCCGGCAAGACCACCTTGGCGCGCACCTTGTTGTCGCAGACGGTTGGGGAGGTACGCGACGCTGCACATGTGACGCTGGAAGCTACCGCGTATCCGCTGATCGACACGCCACAAGGTGACGCGCTGGTGTTGTGGGATACACCGGGTTTTGGCGACAGTGCGCGGCTGGTCAAGCGGCTGCGCCAGCAGGGCAATCCGATCGGCTGGTTCATGACCCAGGTCTGGGACCGGTTCAGCGACCAGACCTTCTGGCTCAACCAGTCCGCCGTGCGCAATACCCGCGACCAGGCCGACGTGGTGTTGTACCTCGTCAATGCCGCCGAGGAGCCGCAGGACGCCGGGTATCTGGCGCCCGAGCTGTCGGTGCTGGAGTGGATCGGCAAGCCGGTGATCGTGTTGCTGAACCAGACCGGTCCGCGCCGGCCGCGCGAGCAGGAGGCGCAGGCCGAGCGCCAGTGGCGCGAAGCCCTGCGCCAATGGCCACAGGTGCATGCGGTGCTGGCGCTGGACGCGTTCGCAAGGTGCTGGGTGCAGGAGTTCGCGCTGTTTGACAGCGTGGCAGCCGTGCTGGACGGGGCGCAGAAGCCCGCGTTCTTGCGCCTGAGCCAGGCCTGGCAGGCGCGGCGCATGTCTCAGTTCGCACAGGCGATGCAGGCGCTGGCGATGCCGCTGGCACGGGCCGCGGTGGACAGCGAACCGCTGCCCGCCAGCAGCCTGCGCGAGAAGGCCTTGCGACTGGCGGGTCTGGCCGGCGACAAGGAAGGCGGAACCCAGGTCAAGGCCATCACCGCCATGGCCTCGCGCCTGCAACTGGGGTTGCAGTCAGGCATGCAGCAACTGATCGCCATTCATGGGCTCGAAGGCAAGGCCGCGGCCGAGGTCATCGAACAGGTCGAGCGCGATGTGCGGGTCGACGCGCCGCTCAACGAAGGCAAGGCCGCGCTGATGGGCGGCGCGGTATCCGGTGCGCTGACAGGTGTGGCCGCAGATATTGCCACCGGCGGCTTGTCGCTGGGTGCCGGCATGCTCACTGGTGCGGTGTTGGGTGCCTTTGGCGGTGCCGGTCTCGCGCGCGGCTTCAACACCTTGCGCCACAAGTCGCAGACGCTGATCCGTTGGGATACGGCGTTCCTGCAGCAGCAGGTTCGCACCACGGTGTTGCGCTACCTCGCAGTGGCGCACTACGGGCGCGGACGCGGCGAATGGCATCAACGCAGTTATCCGGAGTTCTGGATCGAACTGGTCGTTCGAATCGTCTCCGAGCATGCCGACGCGCTGGAGCAGATCTGGGAACTGCGCGAGGCGGCACCGGACGTCGATGCCATCGCACGGGCGTTGACGGCGGCCATGACCGATTTGTCGCGCGCGGCATTCGATGACCTGTATCCGGGAGCGTTGCAAAGTTTGCATGTCGAATCGAACGACCACCGATGACTCTGGTCGCAGCTTGAATTGCCTGCAACTTCCCGAGGCGCCGATATGCCGAGCGACGGTTCGGTCCACGGGACTGGACGGAAGGTGACGATCCGTCATCAATGCGACATATCTTCGTCATACGATTGCTGTTCATTGACCTGTTCGGGCCAGCTCCTGGACAGGAACCACAGTAGCCGGAGGCGCATTTGGCATTTGAAACAGGCATTGCTTCGGGATTTGCCAGGCGCATGCAACAGCATCCGCTGACCCGATTGTCACGCCGGGCGCAGCGTGGCGAGGGCCCGTTGGCGCGGCTGTTGCGTGCGGCGGCGCTGAGCCCGGTCTACCAGCCTATCGCTTCACTGACAACCGGCGCGATCTTCGCGCACGAGGCGCTGATCCGCGGCCCACTGGATTCGCCGATGCATGCACCAGTGGCCTTGCTCAAGGCCGCTGCCCAGGAGCGGCTGGACTTCGAGTTCGAATCGGTCAGCGCCCTGGCGGCGATCTACCAGGCCGGCGAGTCGCGTGATCCTGGCCGGCTATTCGTCAACGTCAGCGCGAGGGTCCTGGTGCAACTGCTGCGCTCATGCGGACGCGGCGCATTGCTGGACCTGGTGCATGCGCTGGGGGTGGTGCCGCGCATGCTGGTGCTCGAGATCACCGAACACGAGCGGGTTGCCGATATGGACCGGCTGGCGCGCGTGGTCGAGGACATCCGCACGGCCGGCGTGTCGCTGGCACTCGACGATTTCGGCGATGGTCGTTCGAGCTTGCGGCTTTGGTCGCAGATCAAGCCGGAGTTTGTCAAGATCGACAAGTACTTCACGAAGGACCTCAGTCGGCATGCCGACAAGCTCAAGACGATCGAGGCGCTGCAGCAGATCGCCACCACGTTCCAGACCGCGCTGATCGCCGAAGGCATAGAGACGCTGGAGGACTTGCGCGTATTACGCGATCTCGGAATCCCTTATGGACAGGGCTACGTGCTGGGGCGCCCGGCGCCGGACCCTGTTCTGCAGATTGCGCATGACGCGACGGCGTTGTTGGAGGACCGCAGGGTGTCGGTGTTCCCCGAGTTGGCCCGCACGCCGCAACGTGGCCATCTGCGGCCGCTGTCTGTGCTCCATGCGCCATGCGCCGGGGTGAGCACCACCAATGACGAGCTGGCGGTGATTTTTCTGCGCGAGGAGTCTTTGCATGCCATCGCCGTGGTCGACGCACACCGGCCCGTGGCGATCATCAATCGCTCGCACTTCTTGAATGACTACAGCAAGTTGTATTTTCGCGAGATCTGGGGCAAGAAATCGTGCCTGATGCATGCCAATGGTCAGCCCCGACTGATAGAGCGGGACCACAATGTCGACGAGCTGATCGGTATTCTGACTTCGGAAGATCAACGCTACCTTGCCGATGGATTCATCGTGACGGAGAATGGCCGCTATGCCGGACTGGCCACCGCAGACCAGCTGGTCCGTTCGGTCACCGAGACCCGCATCGAGGCCGCCCGCCATGCCAATCCGCTGACCTTCCTGCCCGGCAATGTGCCGATCAGTCAGCACATCGTGCGCCTGCTTGCCAGTGGTGGCGAGTTCGTCGCGTGTTATGCCGACCTGAATAATTTCAAACCATTCAACGACCAGTATGGCTATTGGCGCGGCGACGAGATGATCCGCCTGCTGGCGGGTATCGTGTTGTCGCATTGCGATACCCAGCGTGATTTCGTCGGCCATGTCGGTGGCGACGATTTCATCGTGTTGTTCCAGAGCACAGACTGGCGTTTGCGATGCGAAACCATGATTGCCGAACTGGCGGCACGGG
>JAGPBF010000084.1 GCA_018063505.1 Rhodoferax sp. | reverse complement strand
TGGTTCGAGGGTCCACGAAGGCGACAGGTGAACTCGGTCCCATGGTCACATTATGGATGTGTGGCCATGCCGGTGATTTGCTGGCTCAATGAGAACGCCGGGAACTCAGCGGGTCCGGGTCCGAAGCGATCACCTTCTCCGGGAAATCGCAGAAACTGCGTACAGCGCAGTGCGCACAGCGTGGTTTGCGCGCCAGACAGACATAACGCCCATGCAGGATCAGCCAATGGTGGGCATGCAGCAGGTATTGCGGCGGTATGCGCCGCAGTAGTTGGCGCTCGACCTCGAGCGGGTTCTTGCCTGGGGCCAGTCCGGTGCGGTTGGCCAGCCGGAACAGATGGGTGTCGACCGCGATCGTCGGCTCGCCAAAGGCCACGTTCAGAATCACGTTGGCGGTCTTGCGGCCGACGCCGGGCAGAGCCTGCAGTTGTTCGCGCTGGCGCGGCACCTTGCCGCCATGCTGCGTGATCAGGATCTCGCAGGTCTGCATCAGGTGGCGCGCCTTGCTCCGGTACAGGCCGATGGTGCGGATCTGCTGTTCCAGACCATCGAGCCCCAGCGCCAGCATCTTCTGTGGCGTGTTGGCGACCGTAAACAGCCTGCGTGTGGCCTTGTTGACACCTTTGTCGGTCGCCTGTGCGCTGAGCAGGACGGCGACGAGCAACTCGAATACGCTGGTGTATTCGAGTTCTGTCACCGGCAGCGGATTGGCAGCCTGCAGCACTGCAAAGAACGATTCGATCTCGTCCTTGTTCATTGGCGCGCTCCGCTGCCGCCGGGTTCTGTGCGGTGCTGCAGTTGCTGCCTCATGCGAGCTGACGCAGTTCGCGCAACGCGACGGACACCGGCGCCAGATCTGCGCCCTGGGTTGCGACCGTGGCCCGCAACTGCTGCAGCCGCCGGATGGCGGCATCGTGGCGCTGGCGCCAGCTGTCGATGTCTTCCTTGCGCGACAACAGGCCCAGCGTGATCTGGCTGGCGATGGAATAGACGTCGTCGCGTGCACTGCCGCGGGCCTGGGTCTGCCACAAGGTATCGGTGGGAAGCCGGTTGACCTCGAGGCGCCATTGGGTCAGGCCGAGTTCGGCGTCGACGGCGAAATAGCGGCGCGCCGCCACCTCCAGCGTCGACTCGGCCGCTTGTGCGAGGTTGACCAGGTCGAGTGCCGGGAATATGAATTCCAGCGCACTGAGATCCTGCGCCAGCGCCGGTTCGACCCCGGCTTCGCACAGGGCGTCGGAGGCCGACTGCCAGTTCGCGCGCGCGCCTTCGGGTAGCCAGTCGGACAATTGCGCACGCATCGCGGCAGCGGCCGGTTGGTACCGGCTGATCAGCTCGGGCAGGTCGGTGTTGTCGGACCGGGCGCGCAACATCCAGCGCGACGCGCGCTGGGCGATGGCGGTGAGCTTGCTCAGCAGGTCGAGCTGCAGCTTGGCGTCGACCCGATAGTCGAGCGCGTCGATCTGGTCCCACAGGCGTTCGAGATCGAAAACCTCGCGCGCCAGCGTAAAGGCGCGTACCACGTCGGCCGCGGTTGCCACGGCTTCGGCTGCGATGAAGTTGACGAAGGTTGCGCCGGTGCGGTTGAGCACGGTGTTGGTGATGAACGTGGCGATGATTTCGCGCTTGAGTGCGTGGTTGTCGATCGCACTGGCGAATCGCTCGCCCAGGATCTTGGGGAAATACGCCTTGAGCGTGCGGTTGAAGTACGGGTCGTCCGGCAGGTTGCTGCCCAGCAGTTCGTCGAACACCGACATCTTGGCGTAGGCCAGCAAGACGGCATTCTCGGGTGCGGTCAGCCCCTGCTTGCGCGCGCGGCGTTGCGCGATCTCCTGGTCGCTGGGCAGAAACTCGATGTTGCGGTTCAGGCGGCCGGCCCCCTCCAGCCACTTGATCAGGCGTTGCTGACCGTCTAGCAGGTACATCGGCCGGTGGTTCGCAATCTCCAGCGCCTGGGTCTGGTAGTAGTTGTCACCCAGCACCAGCAATCCGACCTCGTCGGTCATGGAGGCGAGCAGCGTATTGCGCTGCTTGAGCGTCAGGTCGCCGGATTCGACGATCTGCCCAAGCAGGATCTTGATGTTGACCTCATGGTCGGAGCAGTCCACGCCGGCCGAATTGTCGATCGCATCGGTGTAGACCAGGCCGCCTTTTTGTGCAAACTCGATGCGTCCGCGCTGGGTGGCACCCAGGTTGCCGCCTTCGGCGAAGACCTTGCAGCGCAACTCGGCGCCGTCGACCCTGAACGCGTCGCCGGCCTTGTCGCCGACCTGTGCATGTGATTCCAGGCTCGACTTCACATAGGTGCCGATACCGCCGTTGTACAGCAGGTCCACGGGGGCAAGCAGGATGGCGTGCAGCAGTTCGTTGGGCGAGAGCTCCGTCGCGTCGGTGCCGATGACGGCACGTGCCTGTGGACTGAGCCTGATCGACTTGGCGCTGCGCGGATAAACGCCGCCGCCTTCGGAGATCAGGCTCTTGTCGTAGTCGTCCCAGCTCGAGCGGGGCAGGTCGAAAAGGCGCTTGCGTTCCTCCCACGAACGTTCCGGGTCCGGCTGCGGGTCGATGAAGATATGGCGATGGTCGAATGCCAGCTGCAGCTTGATCTGGCGCGACAGCAACATGCCGTTGCCGAACACATCACCCGACATGTCGCCGATGCCCGCGACGGTGAACGGTGTGGTCTGGGTATTGATGCCCAGGCCGCGGAAATGCCGCTTGACCGATTCCCAGGCGCCACGCGCCGTGATCCCCATCTTCTTGTGGTCATAACCCACCGAACCACCGGAGGCGAAGGCATCACCGAGCCAGAAGCCGTATTCGGCCGATACCGCATTGGCGATGTCGGAAAAGGTCGCCGTTCCCTTGTCGGCCGCTACCACCAGATAGGGGTCGTCCTCGTCATGGCGCACCACGTCGGCGGGCGGTACCACGGCGCCTTTGACCACGTTGTCGGTGATGTCGAGCAGCCCCGACAGGAACAACCGGTAGCAGGCAATGCCCTCGGCCATCAGGGGTTCGCGCTCAACCGGTGCCGGTGGCTTCTTGAGTACAAAGCCACCTTTGGAGCCGACCGGCACGATCACCGTATTCTTGACCTGCTGGGCCTTGACCAGGCCCAGCACCTCGGTGCGAAAATCTTCCCGCCGGTCCGACCAGCGCAGGCCGCCGCGCGCGACCTTGCCCCCGCGCAGATGCACACCTTCGAAACGCGGCGAACAGACCCAGATCTCGAACGCTGGCTTGGGCTCGGGCACGCCGGGCAACTTGCGCGGCTTGAGCTTGAACGACAGGTAGGGCTTGGGTGCGCCCGTCGCAGTCCGCTGCCACGCGTTGGTGCGCGCAGTGGCCCGGATGCTGGCAAAGAACTGGCGCAGGATTCGGTCGTCGTCCAGGCTGGTGACATCGGCCAGGCTGGCCTCCAGACGTTCATGAATGTCTGCCTGGGACTGCTCGCGGTCACCGGCCAGTGCGGGATCGAAGCGGGTGTTGAACAGCGCGATGATGTCTTGCGCAATCGCCGCATTGCGGATCAGCGCATCTTCGATGTAGGCCTGGCTGAAGGCAAAGCCGAGCTGCTTGAAATAGCGGGTGTAGGCACGCAACACGCTGATCGCCCGCGCGTCAAGGTCAGTCACCAGTACCAGCTTGTTCAGGTTGTCGCTTTCGACCTCGCCGCGCCAGGTTTGCACGAACAGGGCTTCGAAGCGCGTCTTGATGGCGGCAAGTTCGACACCTGCCGGCACCTGCAAACCCATGTCATGGATCCACAGGCTTTCGTCGCCGATCGGGTAAGGGTGTTCGTCGAACACGCGCGCGCCCATGTTCTCGAGCACCGGCAACGAGTCGGACAAGGCAACCTTGGACGTGTTGTACATCTTGAAGCGCAACAAACCCGGCGGCGCATCCAGGGGCCGGTACAGCCGCACGGCCAGCGGGGTTTGTTCGGTCAGACCCGCCAGCAGGTCGGCATCCTCGGCGGCCACTGCGGCGGAGTAGTCTTCGCGGTATGCAGTCGGAAAAGCGCCGGCAAACCGATTGGCAAGCAGCAGGCCCTGGCCTTCGCCATTGGCTCGGATGAACTCTGCCCTGCAGTCGTCCTCCCAGCGCTGCGCAAGCTTCTCGATGCGGGTTTCGAGCGCGGTCACATTGACGCTGGAGGGTGCGCGGCTGCGCGCGCGAACCAGGTAGTGGATCCGCGCCAGCGGGCTGTCGGTGAGCATCGGCGTGAACTCGAGCGACTCGCCATCGAGCGCGGCCATCAGTTCGTTGCCCACCTTGACCCGCAGCTCGGTGTTGTAGCGGTCGCGTGGCACGAATACCTGGGCCGAGGTAAACCGTCCGAAGGGATCGCGCCGCAGGAACAGCCGGGTACGCTGGCGCTCCTGCAGCCGCAGGATGCCGATCGCATGCTCGCTCAGTGTCGCAGTGTCGATCTGGAACAGTTCGTCGCGCGGATAACTCTCGAGAATGGACTGCAGTGACTTGGCCGCGTGGCTGCCGGACACGACACCGGCATTGGCCAGCACCTGACGCACCCGTTGGCGCACCTGCGGTATGTCGGCCACCAGTGCCGCATATGCGGTCGAGGTGTACAGGCCAAGGAACCGGGTCTCGCCGCAGACCTGGCCGGCGGCGTCGAAACGCTTGACCGCGATGTAGTCCAGCCACGCCGGCCGGTGCACGGTCGAGCGCGTCATGGCCTTGATGACCAGTACCAGTTCGTCGGTGTCGATCAGTTGCACTGCCTCGGCCGGCAGATGGGTCTCCTGGGTCTGCACCTGACCGCGCAGAATGCCAAGGCCTGATTCCTCGCGGGCCAGCAAGGTGGCGTTGTTGCCGTCGCGCTGCAGGTCATAGTCGCGTACACCAAGAAACGTGAAATGCAGGTCTTCGAGCCAGCGCAGGAACGCGATGCCTTCGCGCTTGCTGTCGGCAGTCAGAGGGGCACTCTGCGCCGCGATGCAGACCTCGTCAAGGCGAGCCAGCATGGGCTTCCAGTCCTGCACCGAGTGGCGCACGTCACCCAGCACCCGCTTGAGTTCGGCGGCCAGTTCATTGCGGTCCTGTTCGGCGATGATCCGGTCGCATTCGACCATGATGAGCGATTCGATGCCAGCCTGCTGGCGCTTGTTGCGATCGGCCGGAACCCGCCCGATACGCATTGCAAGGCCCTTGTCGTCGCGCTGCACCGCCATCAACGGGTGAACGATCCAGTGGGCAGTACGGCCGCCGCGGTTCACGGCCATGGTGACCGAGTCGACCAGGAACGGCATGTCCGCATGCACGATCTGTATCACGGTGTGGTCGCTGACGTACCCGTCCTCGGCCAGGGTCGGATTGAAGACACGGATGCGCGCCGTGTCCGGCGAGCGGGCGGCTTCGAGCAGTCGCCAATGGGCGGTGGCAATCGCATACAGGGTTTGGGGTCCGCGCGCCGTGATTTCGCCCGGATCCGCGTTGTCGAAATAGGCGGGTATGAATTCGTTCAGCCGTGCGCTGTGGCGTCCGGCGTGGGCCTGGGTGTAAGCCAACAGTTCCGCAAGGACGCTGCTTGTCATGGTTGCTCCGGTCTGTTTGCTGGGCAGTGCGGGTTGCACCGCCCGATGTTGCGGCGGATTCTAGGGTCGCCTCGCACCATCATGCACCATCGTGCGGCAGGCCGCATGGCCTTATGCCTCAGTTGCATACATGGGCCGGCCTGCAACATGGCGCGGTGCCAGGGCCTCAGCCGATCAGGCCGCCGATATCGATGAACGAGGCGGGCGACGGGAAACTGGTCTTCATCCAGCCGTATTTGAGTTCCAGGGCGCCCATGATCGGCACCGGCAAGGTTTCAATGGCGCTCGCATCTGCATCGGGCTGGTCGGCCAGCAGACACGCCAGATGCGCGATGCCCGCCAGCGGGCTGATCGGCTTTTCGGTCATCGGATGCGATGCCATCACCAGGCCGTGCACGATGTCGGAGGGAAAATTCCAGCGGCGCGCCAGTTCGGCCGTGACTTCGGCTTCGTCGAATCCGGTCAGTTCGCGTTCGCGTGTCCAGCGTTCGCCGGGAGCGCATGGCGCCAATTCGATGGCCAGCACATGTTCCGGATGGGCCTGGGCAATGATCAGTTCACCCAGACGCAACATCAGACCGACCAGCCAGGCGTTCTGGCTGTCCACATCCAACGTGTCCGACAGGCCCTTGCCAAGCCACTGGGCATAACCCGCACAGTCCATGCTGTAGCGCCAGAAATTGGCGCTGTCGATACCTTCGGGTATCGAGAACGCATTGTGCAGGCAGGCGGACAGGGCCAAGGTGCGTATCCTGGAGATGCCAACCAGTTGCAGGGCATGGGTCAGATTGGCAACCTTGCCCGAGAGGCCGAATGCTGCGCTGTTGGCCATGGCCAGCAGCTTGACCGTCAGTGTCGGATCCTTGGAAATCAGCTCATGGATGGTTGACAACTGCGTCTTGGGGTTGTCCAGCGTGTTGATGAGCGCAATGCCTACTTCCGGCATCACCGGCAAGGCGACTGATTTGAATAGATCGTTGATATCCGACATGTCTGCTCCTGTGGCTGCGCGCGAACCGCGATGAGGCCCCGCGCACCGGGACCCTGGCAGGACATTTTGACGCATTCGCAAACCGTGCCGAGTATTGCCACAATAGCGGCTGATTACCAATTTGCGAGCGCCATGCGATCTGCCTGCCATCCGTCCGAACGTCCGTCGCCCGCGCCAGCCTTTGCCGGCTTGGCGACCGGCGTGCGCCAGTGCCGCCGTGCCGGTTTCATCGCGGATCTTGCTCAGGGGAGGGCGGCGTGGAGCCTGGAACCCGATTGACCAAAACCGACCGGGGTCGGCAGGAGATTGCGCAGCGCAGCGGTGCCTTGACACCGGTGGAGCGTCGCCTGCTGGTGCTGGTGGACGGCCACAAGACAGTCAATGATCTGGACGCCTATGTGCGGGTCGGCGAGCGCGATGCGGCGCTGCACCATCTGCTGGCCCTCGGACTGGTTGCGCCGGATGGGCCCGCGGCGGCGCTCGGCCCGGCTGCCGGCGAAGGTTTCTCCCGCCCGAGTCCGCTTGAGCCGCCACGGGCAGCGACCGACCCCCAGGTGTTTTCGGAGGTCCGGGTCGAGGCTGCGCGATTCGTCCATAACCGACTGGGCTCGGCCGGAGAGCCGATCTGCGAAGCGATTGCACGTTGCCGCAACCCACAGGAGCTGCGCGCCATGCTGCGGGGTGTCGAGATCTTTGTGGGGCAAAGGCTCGATCCGGCGACCACGCAGGCATTTGCCCGGCATTTTGGCGGCTTGTTGCTGTAGGCCTGCGGGGCTTGACGACAGCTGCCATCCGGCAGGGCCGCCCATGGTGCGGTGGTATTCTCATCGCTTGAGCGCCATCCCTGGATGATTCGGGTGTGGCGGGTGCTGCCAAACATCAATGCCGGAACGCCCCACCATGATTCACGTGATCGCCATCATCACCACCCAGCCCGGAAAACGCACCAGCGTGCTCGAGGCCTTTCATGCCAATGTTCCGGCCGTGCGGGCCGAGGCCGGCTGCATCGAATACGCGGCGGCAGTCGATCTCGCCGATGGCCCTGCATTCCAGGCGCAGTGTGGCCCGGACTGCTTCATGGTGATCGAGAAATGGGAAAGCCTGGATGCGCTCAAGGCCCATTCCGCGGCGCCGCACATGGTGGCTTACGGCGCGATAACACGCGAAATGGTGGCCAGCCGGGCGATCCACATTCTTCAGCCTGCCTGAGTAACAGCCACCTGCTGAGCCGCATCAATGCGCATATCGGGCCGGTCTCTGGCATGATGACCGCGTGGGTTCACCCCATGAGATGGAGGGCTAGACCATGGACTTGATGAAAAAAATATTCCGCAGCTCCGGTGCTGCACCACTGGAGCCGGCAGCTGGCGGGCCGCTCGATCCGATAGGCGCCGTTCCCGCGGGCGGCGCCCCTTCACACCACGCGGTCGACGATTTTGATGCGCAGGTCAATACAAGGCGCGAATTGTTGCGTATCCGTACGCGCAATACATTGCGCCTGTCCGGTGTGCCAGAGTCATGGATCGAGGCCCAGGTGTTGCTGGAGCCTGCCGGCGGGCGTACTTTCATGCACCTGCGTCTGGCGGTGCGCCACTGGGATCCGCGCTTGCTGCAATATGCGGTTGCGCTGCAGCGCAAGCTGATGGAAGAAATCGAGCGCATCGACCCGCAGGCTGCGCAATGGTTGCTCAGTATCGTGTGGGCATTTCCGCCCGAACTCGCCTGTCCGTTCCCGGATCTGCCGCAACCCTCGGCGTGGCTCGACCGTGAGCCCCGGCCCACCGGCGCCGACGAATTGCAGTCCGATCTGGCGCAGCTGTACGCCGTACGCGACGCAGAAATGTCCCAGCACGGCGACCTGAAGGGGCAAGTCGGAGGCTGAACCGATCTACCAGGAGGCCATGCCATGAACCGGACTGAGGCTGCGAATCTGCGCTGCGTCGCGCTGGTGGGGCATGGCGCGGTGGGCAAGACCACACTTGCAGAGGCTTTGTTGCATGCCAGTGGTGCGATTGCGGTGCGCGGCACCGTCGAGAAGGGCAACACGGTTTGTGATTTCGATGCCCAGGAAAAGGCCTGGGGCCATTCGCTGCATTCGGCGCTGGTCGCACTTGCCTGCCAGGAGGTGCGTGTTCATCTGATCGACACGCCCGGTTATCCCGATTTTTCCGGAGAGGCGATTGGTGCGCTGGCCGGTGTCGATACGGCACTGGTGGTTGTCAGTGCCCAGACCGGTATCGAGCCGGTGACCGAACACATGATGCAACTGGCGGCCGATCGTGGCTTGTGCCGGATGATCATCGTCAACAAGATCGACGCCGACAACCTGGACCTGGCCCAGCGGGTAACGGAGCTGCGCGCGCGTTTCGGCCGCGCCTGCATGGTGCTCGATCTGCCCATGCATGACCGTACCGAAGTGGTGGAACTGCTGGAACACGCCAGTGGTGCAAGTGATTTCGACTCCGTGGCAGCGGCGCACCGGGCGCTGATCGACCAGATCGTCGAGGAGGACGAAACGCTGCTGGCACGTTACCTCGAAGACGGCACCGATCCGACGCCAGGCGAGTTGCATGCGCCGTTCGAAAAAGCCCTGCGCGAAGGCCACCTGATTCCGATCGTCTTTGTATCGGCCCGCACCGGCGCCGGAGTGCCCCAGTTGCTCGATGTGCTGGCGCACCTGGCGCCCAGCCCCGCTGAAGGCAACGCGCCACCGTTTTACCGCGGCGAGCCCGGATCCGCCGCCGCACAGCCGTTCCGGGCGGTTCCCGATCCAGAGCAGCATGTGCTGGCCCATGTGTTCAAGGTCATCAGCGACCCGTTCATCGGCAAACTCGGTGTGTTCCGGGTGCATCAGGGCACGGTACGGCGCGATACCCAGTTGTTCGTCGGTGATGGCCGCAAGCCGTTCAAGGTGCACCATCTCTACCGCCTGCAGGGCAAGGATTATCTGGACGCCGACGCTCTGGGGCCGGGCGAGATCGGCGCCATTGCCAAGGTCGAGGAGATCGCACTCGATTGCGTGTTGCATGACTCGCATGATGAAGACCATATCCATCTGCGTCCGATCGATTTTCCGTTGCCGATGCAGGGCCTGGCGGTCGAGACCTTGCGCAAGGCCGATGAGCAACGCCTGTTCGAGGTGTTGCAGCGTCTGGAGGTGGAAGACCCGTGTTTCAGGGTGGAGCGCCATCCGCACAGCAACGAGACGGTGATCCGCGGCCTTGGCGAGATGCACCTGCGTTCCAAGCTCGAGCGCATGGCGCAGCAATACAAGCTCGAACTGTCGACACGCCCGCCGGCCATCGCCTATCGCGAAACCGTTTCTGCGGTCGCGCAAGGGCATTGCCGCCACAAGAAGCAAAGTGGCGGCGCGGGCCAGTTCGGCGAAGTGGCGTTGCGGGTGGAGCCGCTCGAGCGCGGCGCCGGTTTCGAGTTTGTCGATGTGGTCAAGGGCGGTGCGATTCCCGGGGTTTTCATGCCGGCCGTGGAAAAAGGCGTGCGTCAGGCCCTCGACGAAGGCGTGATCGCCGGGTTTGCGTTGCAGGACGTGCGGGTGACCGTGCTCGACGGGAAGTCGCATGCGGTCGACAGCAAGGAGGTGGCGTTCATTGCCGCCGGCCGCAAGGCGACGATTGCGGCGGTGCGCAGTGCCCAGCCGGTGGTGCTCGAACCGGTGGTCGAGGTCGAGATAATTTCACCACTGGACTGCGTCGGTGATCTGACCGGCGACCTGGCCGGCAAACGCGCACAGGTGACTGCGACCGAAACCAAGGACGATGACCGGATGCTGGTGCGGGCGCGGGTGCCGCTGGCCGAGCTCGACGACTACCAGTCGCGCCTGAAGTCCATCACCGGTGGCCAGGGCAGTTACCGCCTGCAGTTTTCGCATTACGCGCAGGTTCCGATGTCGGTGCAGCAGCAACTGGTGGCCAGACATGCGCCGGCACACCGCGACGAGGATTGAGTCGACCGTTGCCAGTGAGGCCGTAAGAACCTCCTGCATCCATCCGACCCATGGACGGATGCCGCGCACTGCGGCAATCCGAGCCGACAAGGAGTTCACAATGAGACGCCGCATTTTTCTGACCTCGGGCGGCCTGATTCCGGTCCTGGCCATGGCGCCTGGAGCCGTATTTGCAGCCGACAAGCCGGTGTACACCGGGTTGTTCAGCAATCTGGCGATTGGCGGATACGACGCAGTGGCCTATTTCACCGACAGCAAGCCGGTCAAGGGTGACGCGCGTTTCGCATTCGATTACCAGGGCGCGAAGTGGCATTTCGCGTCGGCCGCGAATCGCGACGCGTTTGCCGCAGATCCGAAACGTTATGCACCGCAATATGGCGGGTATTGCGCCTGGGCCGTGTCCGAGGGAAGCACAGCGTCGTCAGATCCCAAACTCTGGCGAATCGTCGATGGCAAGCTGTATCTGAACTACGATGCCGGAGTGCAAAAAAAGTGGGAACTCGACATCGCCGGGCATATCCGAAAAGCCGACCAGAACTGGCCGTCTGTGCTGGGCAACTGAACCATGGCCCTTCTCGATTGGCAGGCGTGGGCAGGCTGGTTCGATGCAGCGTTACACGGTGCGGCGCAACCCTGGGTGATCGGTCTGGCGCTGGCACTGACAACCCTGTTGCTCGAGGATCTCGCCATTGCGGCCGCAGCGGCACTGGCCGCCCAGGGCAGCATATCCTGGGAATGGGCGATGTTCAGCGTGGGCGCAGGCATCGCTGTTGGCGATCTGGGCTTGTACGGGCTGGGCCTGGCAGCCAATCGCTGGCCCTATCTGCGTGGGCGCCTGACGCTGGGGCGTGCCAGCAAGCTGGCTTTGCATCTGGAGCACCGGCTGGCCGGCGCCATTTTGCTGGCGCGCGTGATACCGGGCCTGCGGCTGGTGACCTATACCGCCTGCGGCTTCTTCCGTTTGCCGCTGGCACCGTTCTGTGCCTGGGTGGCGCTGGCGGTGACCGTCTGGACCGTCGGCTTGATGGGCGTGGGCGCATTGCTCGGTGGCCCGCTGGAGAAAGCCCTCGGGATTCCTGCGCCGGTGGCTGTCGCCATACCGATCATCGTGCTGGCGCTGGGCTTGTCACTGGTTGGCCGCAAACCGGCGGCAGTGCTGGCAGCGCGCGGCGCCAAGGAAGTGACGTGAACCTTCAGGGCGCACCCACGCGCGCCGCCCCGGCCGGGAGATGCTTGTGAACGCATTTGTCGACGCCGGCTCGGGCACTGGTCAGGCGCCGCACCAGGGCATGCCGCCGCTCGATGAGTCGGGTTCTCCGCTGAGTTTCTTCGAGTTCTGGCCGATGTGGGCGTTCTACCCGCCGGTGTTTCTCTACGTGTTGTGGCTGATGTTGCGTTACCGCGGCATCCTGTTGCCGACCGTGGCCAATCCTTCATTCCCAGGTGGCGGCTTCGTCGGTGAGTCCAAGGCCGAGATTTTGCAACTGGCGATGCGCCACACCCCGCAATGGGTGGCGCCATTCGTGGTGGTCGAGCGGCCGCCAGCCGGTGATGGCGTGCTGCCGTCCATCGATGCGGAGGTCACGCAGGCGCTGGCCCTGATGCAGCAGGCCGGTATCGGCTTGCCGGTGGTGGCCAAGCCCGATCTGGGGTGTCGGGGCGCCGGCGTGCAGCTGGTGCGCAACGTCGACAAATTGCGCAGCTATCTGGCCGGGTTTCCGCGTGGTGCCCGGCTGTTGTTGCAGGCGTATGTGCCCTTTGAAGGTGAGGCCGGCATCTTCTATTGCCGCCAGCCCGGACAGGACAAGGGCCGCATCATATCGATCACGCTCAAGTATTTTCCCCATGTGTACGGCGATGGCGAGCGCAGCCTGCGCCAGCTGATCCTGGATGATCCACGGGCCGGACGATTGCCGCATCTGTACCTTGGGCGTCACAAGGCGCGGTTGGACGAGGTGCCTGGCGCCGGCGAATCGATCCGCCTGGCATTTGCCGGCAGCCATAGCCGCGGCGCAATTTTCCGCAATGGAAATGCATGGGTCACGCCACAGATGGAGGCCCGTTTCGACGCGATTGCCCATCGCATCGGAGAGTTCCATTTCGGCCGCTTCGATATTCGCTTCGCCGACTTTGCCCGGGTGCAGGCGGGTGAGGACTTCACCATTGTCGAAGCCAACGGCGCTGGTGCTGAAAGCACGCATATCTGGGACCGTGGCACGAGCCTGTGGCGTGCCTGGGCCGACCTGATGCGCCAGTACCGGTTGTTGTTCCAGATCGGTCGCGCCAACCGGGATCGTGGATTCAAGCCCTTGTCATGGGCCGAGTTCCGCCGTTGGCACAAGCGCGAGAAGGAATTGACACCGCTGTATCCGGCCACCGACTGATCCGCGGGCCTGGCCGGACTGCAGTGCTCAGACCTGGATGCCGAAGCGGGCCAGCCGGCGTGGCTGGTTCGGTGCCTGCAGGTCCACCAGGGTCAGGAAATCGATGGTGCCAAAATCCCGGTCAATCGCCGGCGGGCCGCACATCATCGCGCCCAGGCTCAGGTAGGTCGCCAGCAGCTTGGGTGTCTTGGGCGCATGGGCCACCGGCGTGTCGAGTGCGCAGGCAAATGCCGGCAACGGAACGGTCCGCCACTGTGCTGGCGCCAGATGTCCGGACAGGCGTTGCCAGGTCGCAGCGCCAACACCACAGTCTTGCGAGGTCAGCGAACTGCAGCCGATCAGGTATCGGGTGGCATGTTGCCTCGAATACTCGGCAATACCGCGCCACAGCAGGCTGAGCACGGCAAACGAGCGGTGATCATGGTGGATACACGCCCGGCCGAGTTCGAGCATGGAGTCTCGCATGTGGTCGAATGGCGCGAATTCGAATTCGCGTGCGCTGTAGTAGCCCAAATGGGCCTGCGCACAGGCGCCGGTCTGCAGGCGATAGGTGCCCACAATCGTACCGGTCCGCACATCTTCAACCAGCAGGTGGTCGCAGACAGCGTCGAACTCGTCGATATCCAGGCAACTGGAAAAAGACTTTGACAGTCCTTCGTTGAGCTCGACATTGAAGACCAGGAAACGCAGCGCCTGGGCGCCCTTGACATCTTCAGGCGTCTGGGCCAGGCGCAAACTGTACGAAGGACCCTGGCGTCCCAGACGCGCGAGAAGCGATCGGCGGGTGGAGGTGCTGTTCATGGTATCTGGGCCGCGATGGCCAGGGTTGCACTGCTGAGTCGACTCGGGCGGCGAAACCTTTCAATCGTCGCCGCTAACGCAGATTTCCGCCATCGCAGGATAGTGTCGGTCCGCGATTGGCGCCTCAAGTTGGCGCCCGGCCGGCAGCAGTCAGGCCAGACGCAGCGGAGAAACCGCCGCAGGGTCGACGCCGTGCGCCAGCAGGTGTTCCGGCAATGCCTGCTGCAGCACCAGCGCTGCGGCCAGGTCGGATGCACCCGGCGCACTCTGGATACCGTACCCTCCCTGGGCTGCAAGCCAGAAGAAGCCCTTCTGCGACCGGTCCCAGCCAATGACGATCTCGCCATCGGGAACGAACGAACGCAGGCCGGCCCAGGTGCGGATCGGGCGGCGGATCTGCAGATCGGTGGCTGCCTCGATATGGTGGATGGCAGTGGCGATGTCCAGTTCCTCGGCCACCACATCATGCGGCACGGTCGGGTCGGCATTGGCAGGCGAGCCGAGCAACACGCCGGCGTCGGGCTTGAAATACCAGGTGTCGTCCATGCTGGACACCACTGGCCAGTCGGTTATCTCAACACCTTGCGGCGGCCGGAAGGTGAACGCGCTGCGCCGGTGCGGCACCAATCCGATCGCCTGCGCCCCGAACAGCGCGCCGACCTGGTCGGCCCAGGCGCCTGCAGCGTTGACCACCACCGATGCGCGCCGTGTCTCGCCGTCCGCCAGTTGTACATGCCAATAGGCATCCTGGCGCCGGGCAGACACGACCTGCGCGCGGGTATGCAACTGGCCGCCGCACTGGCGAAGCTGTTTCAGAAACCCCTGGTGCAGCGCATGGACGTCGATATCCATCGACAACGGATCGATCAGGCTGGCATGCACTTTTTCGGGTCGCAGGCACGGCAGCATGGCCAGTGTCTGCTGCCGGTCGAGCAACTGCAACTGTGGACAGGTCGCCCCGAGTTCGAGCTGCAATTTGCGCAGCAAGTCCTGTTGGCCGGTCTGGGCCAGGAACATTGCGCCCCGCGGCCCGAGCAGCGCGACATCGGTGAATCCCGCCGGTGGATGCAGGTAGAACTGGCGGCTGGCCCGTGTCAGCGCGCGCACGGCCGGTGGGCCGTAACTCTCCATGAACATCGCGGCGGAGCGCCCGGTTGAGTGGTAGCCGGGCTGCGGCTCACGCTCGAGCAGCAGCACGCTGCGCTGTGCAGCCAGGCGGGCGGCAACGGATGCGCCGGCAATGCCGGCGCCGATCACGATGATGTCTGTTGCGGCTGCATCTGCCATGGTGTTGGTTCTCCCGACGGTGTTGGGCGATTCTCGCATCGGCCCAGGGCCTCGATTAAGATCGCCTGCTGACTTATTGCCCGGTGCTCTCCATGAACCCATTCCCGCGTATTCCCGGCCATCGTTTTCTGCACTCGCCAGGCCCCAGCCATGTGCCACCCGAGGTGATTCATGCCATGGGCCGGCAACCGGTCGACATGGCCGATCCGCGGCTGGACCAGGTCATTGCCTTGTGCGAGGACGGCCTGCGCCGGCTGGTCCAGACCGATGCCGGCGAAGTGTTCATCTACGCTACCAATGGGCATGGCGCCTGGGAGGCGGTGATCGCCAACCTGCTGTCGCCGGGGCAACGGGTGCTGGTTCCGGGGACCGGGCACTTCTCCGATTCATGGGCGCTGCAATGCACTGCCATGGGTATCGAGGCCTTGCGCACACCCTGGATCGAGGGCTTGCCGATCGATCCGGCCGCGATCGAGCAGGTCTTGCGCGAGGACACGGCGCACGACATCGTCGCTGTATTCGCGGTGCATACCGACACGGCCAGTGGCGTCAGCAGCGACATGGCGGCCTTGCGCCGCGCGATCGACAACGCCGCTCACCCTGCCTTGCTGGTCATCGACGTGGTCGCCTCGCTGGGTGCCGCGCCGTTTGCGATGGATGCACTGGGTGCCAATGTGGTGCTGGGTGCGTCGCAAAAAGGCCTGATGTGTCCGCCCGGTCTGGGATTTGCCATTGCCGATGCGCGTGCATTGGCCGTCAGCGAGACGGTCACCACCCATCGCTATTACTGGGACTGGCGGGAACGCAAGAGTCCGCTGGCGTATCGCAAGTTCTGTGGCACGCCGCCGCAGACCTTGCTGTTCGGGTTGCAGGCTGCCTTGCAGCTGATCTTCGATGAGGGTGTCGACCAGGTCATGGCGCGACACCGCTTGCTGGCCGCGGCGGTGCATGCGGCCATCGAACGCTGGAGCGTCGGCGGTGACATCGGTTTTTTTGCCACCGACGCGGCGGCGCGTTCGACCTCGGTGACGGCAGTGCGCGTCGCCGCGGGCACCGACGTCGAGGCCCTGCGCACTGTGGCGCGCGAGCGTTTCCAGGTGTCCATTGCCGGCGGACTGGGCCCGCTGCAGGGGCGGGTTTTCCGCATTGGCCATCTGGGCGATCTCAACGCCGCGATGGTGCTCGGTTGCCTGGGCGCTGTGCAGGCCGCGATGCGGGTGCAGGGTATTGCCTTGGGCGCCGGCGCGCTCGATGCCGCCGCCGAGTGTCTCGCACGCGGCTGAGCAGGGCTCACCCCACTGCGCCGCTGGCCTAGAATGGCGCGGTCGGCGCGTTGCGCCGGCCAATGTGTTCTCGGGGCAGGGTGCTATTCCCTACCGGCGGTGATGGCGACGATGTGTGCATGAGACGACGGGCCGCTCCCAAGGCCAATCCCGTAGTGCGCAGCACGCAGGGTAGTCGAATGAGCCCGCGAGCGCCCGGATGGCATGTGCTGTCCGGGGTCAGCAGATTCGGTGCCAATCCGAAGCCGACGGTGACAGTCCGGATGAAAGAGAACCATGCCTGTGTTGTGCCTGCCCGCATGCGTGGCAGCCTGCATGGCGTGTGCCCCGAATTCCGCTTTCAGTTTCGAGGAGCCAAGCCATGCCACAGTCGATCCCGCCTTTGTCCCGTTCCACTTCCCTGCCGTCCGTAGGCGTCAGTGAGGTCGGACCCAGATTCGCATTTATCCAGGCCAGCTGGCACCAGACCATCGTGCACAAGGCGCGTGATGGTTTCATCGCAGAGATGCTGCGCCAGGGTGTTGCGCGAGATGCGATCGATGTGCTGGATGTTCCGGGTGCCTTCGAGTTGCCGCTGATGGCCAAGCGGCTTGCCCGCAGTGGCCGCTACGACGCCATCATCGCCTGTGCGCTGGTAGTCGACGGCGGCATCTACCGCCACGACTTTGTCGCGCAGGCGGTGGTGCAGGGGTTGATGGCCGTGCAACTGGAGACCGAGGTTCCGGTGCTGTCGGTGGTTCTCACACCGCACCATTTCCAGCCCCACGAAGAACACCAGGCTTTTTTCAGCGCGCATTTTCTGGTGAAGGGTGCAGAAGCCGCAGGTGCCTGTGTGCGCACCGTACAAGGTTTGCGCCGCACTGCACAGGTGTCACGCGATGATCCGTCCGAAGGGCGAGGCGGACCCGATACGATCCAGTAGGCCGAGAACCAGACTACGCGACATGGAACCTGCATGAAACCTGCCCCGATCCCGATTCGCAGCCACGGCGTGGAGTCTTCGCAGGCGTGGATACGCCTGGTGGTGTCGCTGGCACTGATGACCATCGGTAATGTGGGCATGTACGCATCGGCCGTGGTGTTGCCGGCGGTGCAGGCCGATTTTGCGGTGGCGCGCGGTGATGCCTCCTTGCCTTACACGCTCACGCTGATCGGATTCGGCATCGGTGGCATCGTCATGGGACGGCTGGCAGATCGTTATGGCGTCATGGTGGTTTCGCTGATCGGCGCGGCCGGTCTGGGCCTTGGCTTCACGGCTGCCGGTTCTGCATCGAGCCTGTGGCAGTTCAGCCTGGCCCATGGCCCGC
>JAGPBF010000083.1:7750-17589 GCA_018063505.1 Rhodoferax sp. | reverse complement strand
GGCCCGTGGCCTTGATCACCAGATCACGGCCCACGTCCACCGAACGGATCTGCGTCACGAACACCAGTTCGTGCCGCTGGATAGGGTACGGCAGGCGCCAGTTGAAACCGGCGCCGACCGTGCTCTTGTACTTGCCAAATTGCGTCACGACCGCCTGCTGGCCCTCTTGCACGATGAAAAAGCCGGTACCCAGCCAGATCAGAATCACGACGGCCGCAATCAGGCCGGCGCCAATGCCGGCACCTTTCATGTCCGGCTGGAAGTCGCCGCCGCCATTGCCGCCGTTGTTGCCGCGACCACCCTTGCGAACCCCGCCAAACAGCCCGCCGAGCTTGCGGTTGAAATCACGCCACAACTCGTCCAGGTCCGGCGGGCCCTGTTGCGGCCCCTGTCCGCGCGAGCGGCCCGGTGGCGGAGACTCCGGCGGCTCATTGCGTGGCGGTTCTTCCGGCTTGGCACCAGCGGTCCCCTGCTCATCGCTGCGGCCCCATCGCGAGTCATTCAGATTGAACATGCCCCGAACGCGCGAACCCGCGCGTCGCCAGCCTGTCAAAGGAATCATCGAAATCATGTCAACTTCTCGTTTTCGTCATTTGTCGATTGTGCCCAATTGCACAACAGCCTCCGCTGCCTGATGGGAATTGTCGTCGCTCGCACCGACAACACCCTTGCGTTGCGCCAACTGCGCCAGCCTGGCGCGAAGTTCCGCAATGCCTGCGCCGGTATGGGCACTGACAAACACCCGGTCGGTCAAGGTGCCGTCAAGCTCCAGGTGGTCCTGCATCTGCAGGGGTTGGCGCTCTGGTGCCACCGCGTCAAGTTTGTTGAAAACCAGTATCTGCCGGATATCGCCCGCGCCGATCTCATGCAGCACGCGCTGGACTTCCTGCATCTGCTCCTGGTGCGCCGGGTTGGATGCATCGACCACGTGCAACAACACGTCTGCATCCACCGCCTCCTGCAGCGTGGCCTCGAACGCATCGATCAGTCCATGGGGCAGGTTGCGGATGAAGCCCACCGTGTCGGACAAGGACACCGGGCGAGAGTCTTCGCCCAGGTACAACTGCCGTGTCGTGGTGTCGAGGGTGGCAAACAGCTGGTCTGCGGCATAGGCCTGGGCCTTGACCAGGTTGTTGAACAGGCTGGTCTTGCCAGCGTTGGTATAACCCACCAGCGAAATATTGAAGGTATCGCGCCGCTGGCGCTGGCGTCGCTGGGTCTGGCGCTGGCGCTTGACCTTTTGCAGGCGCTCCTTGGTGCGCTTGATGTTGTCGCCGATCATGCGCCGGTCGAGTTCGATCTGGGTTTCACCCGGCCCGCCCCGGGCACCGATGCCGCCGCGCTGGCGCTCCAGGTGCGACCAGCGCCGCACCAGGCGGGTGCTGAGATATTGCAGCCGGGCCAGTTCGACCTGCAACTTGCCCTCGTGGCTGCGCGCGCGCTGGGCAAAAATCTCGAGGATCAGCAAGGTCCGGTCGTTGACCGGCATTTCCAGGTGGCGCTCCAGGTTGCGTTGCTGTGCCGGGCTCAGGCTCTGGTCGAACAACACCTCGGCGGCGCCCAGCTGCAAAGCCAGTTGCTTGATTTCATCGGCTTTTCCGCTGCCCACAAACAAGGCTGCATCCGGCGCGCGGCGCTTGCACGTCACGCGGGCAACCGGCGTCAGACCGGCAGTCGCTGCAAGCTGGCCCAGCTCTTCGAGCGCGCTGTCGAAATGCGGCAGGCCAAGATCGACACCCACCAGGATGGCGGCGGCGGTTTGAGTGTCAGCGGAGGAAATGGTCAAACTCGGTCAATGTCGGCCGGCGTTGATTGCACACTGAACGCAGCAATACCGGCCGTTCGGCCTCGATCACGCAGCCGCAGGCGCGTCGCCACTGTCGTTGACGGAGAAGGTCACGGCACGCCCTGGCACGATGGTGGAAATGGCGTGTTTGTAGACCATCTGCGTGACGGTATTGCGCAGCAGCACCACATACTGATCGAACGACTCGATCTGACCCTGCAGCTTGATACCGTTTACCAGATAAATGGAAACCGGGATATGTTCCCTGCGCAGGGCGTTGAGAAATGGATCCTGCAGAAGTTGACCTTTGTTGCTCACGATATTCTCCGTGTTCAAGACGTGAAATTAAAAAGGAACGATAACACAGCCGGACCGGAAAACCCGATTCCCGCCATGGATGGCCCACCTTGTCAATGGGTCTCACCCGAAGCCCGCCGGTGCTGCGCCTCAGTCCTTGTCGGTGAAGGGGTTGTGCGAGGTCTTCATCTCGATGCGCATGGGGGTTCCGACCAGGTTGAACTCCTTGCGAAAGCGCCCCTCGAGAAAACGCTTGTAGGCGTCCGTCACATGTTCCAGCGAATTGCCGTGAATCACGATCACCGGCGGATTCATGCCACCCTGGTGCGCATAACGCAGCTTGGGGCGGAACATGCCGGCACGTTTGGGACTCTGGAACTGCACGGCTTCGAGCAGCAGCCGCGTGAGCACCGGCGTCGACATCTTGCAATTGGCAGCCTTGTGCGCCTGCGCAATCGAAGCCCACAAGGGGCCCAGACCCTGGCGTTTGCGCGCCGAGATAAGGTGCAGCGCCGCAAATTTCAGGAACGCAAGGCGCGTCTCGATCGAGCGCTTGACCAGTTCACGCTGGTATTCGTCGACCGCATCCCACTTGTTGATCGCCAGCACCACGGCCCGGCCGCTCTCCAGGATATACCCTGCGATGTGGGCATCCTGGTCGGTCACGCCCTGGGTCGCGTCGATCAGCAACAGCACCACATGCGCAGACTCGATCGCCTGCAGCGTCTTGACCACCGAGAATTTCTCGATCGCCTCGAAAATCTTGCCCTTGCGGCGCAAGCCGGCAGTGTCGATCAACTCGAAACGCTGGCCGTGTCGCTCGAACGGCACCATGATGGCGTCACGGGTGGTGCCGGGCTGGTCGAAGGCAACCAGCCTTTCCTCACCCAGCCAGGTATTGATCAGCGTCGATTTGCCGACGTTGGGACGCCCGGCCACAGCCAGCCGGATCGCGTTGCTGGCGGCATCCTGCGCTTGCTCTTCCTGCTGGGCGGCGGCATATGGCGCCAGGACCACGTCCAGCACCGCCTGCAGGCCCTGCCCATGCGCGGCCGAGACAGCGTGCACCTCGCCAAGCCCGAGTTCGAAGAACTCACCCAGGCGTGCGCCATCCTTCATGCCTTCGGCCTTGTTGGCAACCAGCACGCAGGTCTTGCCCAGACGGCGCAGGAACTTGGCAATGTCGTAATCCTGAGCAGAAATGCCTTCGCGCGCATCGACGACGAAAACCACCACGTCGGCCTCCGCAACCGCCTGTCGGGTCTGCTTGCCCATCTCCAGCACCACACCGTCGACGGCATCAGGTTCGAAACCACCGGTATCCACCACGATGTATTCGATCTTGCCGTGATGGCCATTGCCATAGTGGCGATCGCGCGTCAGACCGGCGAAGTCGGCCACGATCGCATCTCGCGATTTGGTCAGGCGGTTGAACAGCGTGGATTTGCCCACATTGGGTCGTCCGACCAGGGCCAATACGGGTTTCATGCTGTCAATCCGGTCGTCGCAAGAAAGTTCACTCGGGCCGAAATCCGAAAACGCCACCCTTTTCGGTGACCACAACCAGCGTATTGCCAACCACGACCGGGGCCGCCGCAATGGCAGAACCATCGGTCGACATCCGGTTCATGAGGCTGCCATCCTGACGCGACAGAAAATGCACCAGCCCGGTTGCATCACCAACCGCCACCGACCGGCCGATCGCCAGTGGCGCGGTCAGGCCACGGTATTTCAACCGCTCCGATGTCCAGGCCTTTTCGCCGTCGGCGCGCCGCCAAGCAATGACCTTGCCGTCGCTCTCGGTGCCAAATACGAAATCAGCATCACCATGCACACCTTGCGCGCCGTCTGCCGGTTTCGACCATACAAGGCTGCCACGTGCCGCATTGACGCAGCCGATGGCAGTCTGGAAAGCGCGCGCGCAAACCGAGTCGCCTTCGCGGCTCACGCGTCCAACCAGGTCAACCAGGCGTTCGACATCGTTGGTTCCACGCGCTGTCGCGATCGGGGACTCCCAACGCAATGTGCCGGTCAAGGGGTCGAGGCCGACCAGTCGACCGGAGATTCCCACGACCAGGGTGTTGCCCACGGCCAGCATCACGCTGTACTGGCGCACCGACAACGGTATGTCGCCGGATCGGGTGTAAGTCCACAAACGACGGCCGGAGCGGCCATCGAAGGCAGTGACTGCGCGGTCGGCGGTCATGGCGAACACACGCTCGCCGGCCACCAGAGGCGCCGTGAAACTCAGGGCGCCGAGGTTTTCGCGCCAGATTTCACGCCCACGCTCGAGCGCCAGCAACTCATTGCCACGCGTCACGACGGCGCTGATGCGGCCGTCACTGCCGATGCCGCCGGCAATGCCGCCGGTCACCGAGGCACGCCACTGGTCCGTTCCGGTACTGCCATCAAGCGCAGCAACGCTGCCGTCGGAGCCGGCCAGCGTCACCGTATTGCCATTGACATTGATGTCCAGCGGAAAGTTGACCGGGCCGATGCGGGACGTCCAGGCCAGACGAACACCGATCAGTGCCGCATTGGGAGCCAGTTCGGTCGGTTTGGGTTTGTCAGGTCCGCTGGCGCAGGCCCCCAGCAACACCGTCGCGGCACCTGCCAGCAACACGCCCATCACACGCGCACGCGACACTCGAAACATTGTCATTTCTTGCCTTCCGAAGCCACTGCATCCTGGCCGACAGTCACCGCGGCAGCCGGTGGACGCGGGTCAGCCCCGAGCGCCGCGAGCTTGATTTCCACCAGGCGGCGGTACTCGATCCGATCAGACAAGCCCTTGTAGGCTTTTTCGTATTCCGCGCGCGCCTCGGCCGACTTACCCTGCAGACTGAGCACGTCGCCCTTGCGATCGGCCACCAGGGCCGCGAACTCGGGCGGATAGGTTGCATCGAGCTGGGCCATTGCGAGCGTGAAATCCTTGGCCTGCGCCGCCACAGCCGCCAGGCGCAATCGCGCAATCGCCTGGTAGGCCGGATCATTGGCTTTGTCAGCCACCCAGGCCAGGGCTGTCTTGGCCTGGTCTGTCTTGCCGGCAGCCTGCAGGCTGCTCGCAATCAGCAAGCCACTTTGCATCGCATAGGTTGTGCTGCCAAAGCGGTCCTTCATGTCGCCGAAGGCGCGTTCGAGCTTGGCCGGATCGGCCTCCCCCGCCAGGCGCTCGATCTCGCCGTACAGCGCCGACGCCTGCGAAGCCTGGCTGCGTTGCCAATACTGGAAGCCGTTCCAGCCGGCATATGCGGCCAGAACCGCAATCAACAGCCAGGTGATCAGGTTGCCGTATTGCTTCCAGAAGTGCTTGATCTGGTCGAGTTGTTCTTGTTCTTCGAGGTCGAGATGTTGTGTTGCCATGACGGGTTTTTCAAGAGGTGGGCAATTGTAGGGTTGAGGCCCATTCACGGACGTCGGCGAGCGCGCGCAGTTGCTGCGCCCCCGAACCATCGCGCAGATTTTTGACGGTCAGCTGGCCCTGGGCCACTTCCGAGGCGCCGAACACCAGCGCAAAACGTGCACCACTGCTGTCTGCCCGTTTGAACTGCGACTTCATGCTGGTAGGTGCCGCTTGTGCGCCGGCATGCATCTGCACCCGCACACCGGCCTCGCGCAATGCCTGCATGGCCTGGAACGCGATCGGCAATACGCCGGCGTCCGGAATCACCACAAAGGCATCCGGCGCCACGGCGCTGGCCGCCAGGCCGCGCACACGCAGCAGTTCGAGAACCCGCTCGATTCCCATGCCCCAGCCGACCCCGGGTGTCGGCTTGCCGCCAAGAATCTCGAACAGTCCGTCGTAACGTCCGCCGCCGCACAAGGTGCCCTGGGCACCGAGCTCATCGGTGATGAACTCGAAGACGGTATGGCTGTAGTAGTCGAGCCCGCGCACCGCGCGCGGATTGACGCTCCAGGGCACACCGCTGGCTGTGAGCAGCGCCTGCACGGTCTCGAAATGCGCCAGTGACGCTTCCCCGAGAAAGCCCAGCAATTGCGGCGCCTGCGCCACAATGTCCTGCATCGCCGGGTTCTTGGTATCGAGAATGCGCAGCGGATTGCTGTGCAGGCGGCGCTTGGCGTCGGCATCGAGCAGTTCGGCATGGCGTTCGAAATGGGTGATCAGCGCCAGCCGGTGTTGCTGGCGTTCTGCGGCAAGCCCCAGGCTGTTGAGTTCGACCCGGATGCCCGGCAGACCCAGGCGCTGCAACAGATGCGAGGCCAGCACGATCAATTCGGCGTCGACCTCCGGTCCGGCAAAACCAATCGCCTCGGCACCCACCTGGTAAAACTGCCGGTATCGGCCCCGCTGCGGGCGTTCGTGGCGGAACATCGGGCCAACGTAATACAGGCGTTTGCCACCGTCATAGGTCAGGTTGTGTTCGATCGCCGCGCGCACCACACCGGGTGTGTTCTCCGGTCGCAAGGTCAGCTGTTCTCCATTGAGCCTGTCCTCGAAGGAGTACATCTCCTTCTCGACGATGTCGGTGGTCTCGCCCGTTCCCTTGACGAACAGTTGCGTATGTTCGACGATGGGCGTGCGAATGTTGCCATAGGCATAAACGCCCATGACCTCGCGCACATGCTGCTCGAACCATTCCCATTGCGCCGATTCGGGCGGAAGAATGTCGTTCATGCCCTTGACGGCGGATAGTTTGCCGGCCGTGGAGCGGCCCTGTGTGTTCACCATGTTTGTCAGATTCAGGCCGCGGCGGGGTTCGCCGGGCGGCTACCAAAACGGTCTTCGATGTAGTTCTCGACCACGACCTGGAAATCGCGCGCGATCGCATCACCCCGCAGCGTCATCCGCTTCTCGCCGTCGATGAAGACCGGTGCCGCCGGGGCTTCGCCAGTGCCTGGCAGGCTGATGCCGATATCGGCATGTTTGCTTTCACCCGGGCCGTTGACGATGCAACCCATCACGGCAACCTTGAGCTTCTCCACGCCAGGGTACTTCTCGCGCCAGAGCGGCATCTGGGCGCGCAGGAAATCGTCGATCTGCTGGGTCAGCTCCTGGAACGTGGTACTGGTCGTGCGGCCGCAGCCCGGGCAGGCCGTGACGCTGGGCACGAAAGCGCGCACACCCAGCGCCTGCAATATTTCTGCGGCCACCACGACCTCCTGGGTACGGGCCTCGCCCGGTGCCGGCGTCAGGGATACCCGGATCGTGTCGCCAATACCTTCCTGCAGCAGGATCGCCAATGCGGCAGACGACGCGACGATGCCCTTGGCGCCCATACCCGCTTCGGTCAGGCCCAGATGCAAGGCATAGTCGCAGCGGCTGGCCAGTGCACGATAGACCGCGATCAGGTCTTGCACGCCGCTGACCTTGCACGACAGGATGATCTGGTTGGGATCGAGGCCCATGTCACGCGCCTGGTCGGCCGAGCCGACCGCGGAGCGTATCAGCGCCTCGTACATGACGGACTTGGCATCCCAGGGCTGGTGCCGGGTCGCGTTGTCGTCCATCAGCCGGGCCAGCAACTCCTGGTCCAGGCTACCCCAGTTGACCCCGATGCGCACCGGCTTGTTCCAGCGCATGGCGGCTTCAATCATCTGGGCGAACTGGCGGTCGTGTTTGTCGCCCTTGCCGACATTGCCCGGATTGATCCGGTATTTGGACAAGGCCTGCGCGCACTGCGGATAGTCGGTCAGCAAACGGTGGCCGTTGTAATGAAAGTCGCCGATCAGTGGGACGTCGATGCCCATGCGATCGAGCTGCTCGCGGATCGGCGCCACAGCCTGCGCCGCCTCGGGCGTATTGACCGTGATGCGCACCATCTCCGAGCCAGCCAAAGCCAGTTCCTTGACCTGGATCGCAGTTCCAATGACGTCCACGGTGTCGGTGTTGGTCATCGATTGCACGCGAACCGGCGCACCACCGCCCACGGTAACGATGCGCGCACCCCAGGCGACTTGCGCCTGGCGGCTGGCTCGCCGGTCAATGACGGTAGCGGAAATGGGCAGCTGCATGAGCATGATGACGTCACTTGATCTGGAAACGGGCCACATTGTCCTTGACCACAGGGGTCAGGTCGAACGGCTTGCCACGCACCAGCACGTCGATGGCGTTGGCGCGTCCGATGACAACCGACAGCGGCAAGGCGCCATTGATACGAACGGTTTCTCCCTCATCCACGGTCTTGCGCAGATGCACCACCCCGTCGGCACCCAGCACCTGAACCCAGGCCTTTTCACGGGCCGTGAACACCACAATGCCGGGTAGTTCTGCCGCTGCAGCCGGCGCACTGGCCGCCTGCGTCGCCGGCGCAAGGCCATTGGCGGCCGATGCCACCGGCGCCGGCACCACCGCAGCCACGGTGTCGGAGGCCACGGCCATTGGCACCGGCATTGCCGGCGCCTGCATTGCGCTGGTGGAGGTGATCGCGGCGGGCGGCATGGCGCTTTCGCTCGAAGCCTCCGGGTCCGCGGCGCCGCGCAATTTCGGCAACAACAGGACGACGACCGCGCCAACCAGCAGCGCCGCCGTGATCAAAAGCACCGGCTTGGGCAGGCCGAACGAACCCGACAGACGCAGCCTGCGGTGGCTGTCCAGACGCACGCCCTGACCGGTACCGCCCGCCGGCATGGATGGCGCAAGCATTTGCGGCAACATCTGCAATACCGGTTCGGAATCGATTTTCAGGGAGCGGCACACCGATGCCGCCAGCGCACGGGCAAAAACCGCGTCGGGAAGCTGCGCCAGGTCGTCAGCCTCCAGTGCCTCGAGTTTCCTGACCGACACCTTCAATGAAACCGCCAGCGCACCGATATGTATGCCGGCTGCCTCGCGTGCCACGCGCAGCTGGGTGCCTGCGGACGGCCCCGGCGCAGGCGCTGACGACGTAGCGGCCGGCGCCTGGGGTTCGTTCACATCACTCATTGAAGGCGCCCCGGTCATACAGGGCCATTTCAGGTGACTGCCCAAAACGCTTGCGCAGCGGCAAGGCCAGCTGTTCGACCGCATCCAGGTTGCCCAGCTTGTGCTCTACCCGGATGCCGAGCCAGAGTGATTCGGAGTTCGCCCATTCGCTGTTGTTCAGACGCCGGATGTAGAACTGGGCGCGCACAAGATCCGAGCGGCGGAAAAGCAGCAAGGCCAGGTTGTATTCGGTGATGGGGTTGCCGGCATCGAGCTCGAACGACTGCAGCAGGCTGGCCTCGGCCTCGGCAGGCCTCTTCGCACGGATCTGGCACAAGCCCTTGGTCATCAGGGTCTTTGCCCGATCACCGTAATTCGGATCTGCAAGGGCCTGATCGAAGAACTGCATCGATTCGGCGTGCCGGTCTTGCTGGCACATCATCCAGCCCAGGTTGTGCAAGGTATTGGCGTCGCCAGGCTTGAGTACAAGGGCCCGACGAAAGCTCGACTCGGCAAGGCCGGGGTCGTTCAGGCGCATGTAGATCAGGCCACGCAGGGTATAGGCCTCGGCAAAGTTGGGATCGGCCGACAACGCCTGCTTGAGTTCATCGAGGGCGATGGTGGTCTTGCCCTGCTCGAAGTAACCAACCGCCAGTTCGAGGCGAATCCGCGCACGCGTGCGTTCCTGCGGCTCATCGGACTGGGTGACGACATCGGGCCGTGCGGCGTCCTTGGCGGCGGCACCGGGCGCGGCACAAGATGCGAGGTGAAGGCACGCCAGTATCAGTAGCGCGAGCAGGATCGAGCGCTGCATGGCTGCTGATCGCCCCCAACCCTGGCTGCGCCAGGCCCCCCGAGGGGGTGCAAGAAAACTTGGGAGCGGCCCGGCGTTTT
>JAGPBF010000083.1:1426-7650 GCA_018063505.1 Rhodoferax sp. | reverse complement strand
TGAAGGCACGCCAGTATCAGTAGCGCGAGCAGGATCGAGCGCTGCATGGCTGCTGATCGCCCCCAACCCTGGCTGCGCCAGGCCCCCCGAGGGGGTGCAAGAAAACTTGGGAGCGGCCCGGCGTTTTTGGAATTTTGCCCCCAACCCTGGCTGCGCCAGGCCCCCCGAGGGGGTGCAAGAAAACTTGGGAGCGGCCCGGCGTTTTCTTGTGCAAATTGTCGATCATCTGTCGCCATCATGCGTCAGTCTTCCTTGTGTTCGGTCGTTATCGCCGCCACCGGCGTCAGCATGATTGTGCGCTGTTGCGCAATACGACCTGCCACGCCGGTGCGATCACGCACATCACCGGCCAGTTGCCCGCATGCCGCATCGATATCGTCGCCGCGGGTCTTGCGCACCGTCGTCACGATTCCGGCATCGAGCAGGACCCTGGAAAATGCCGCGATCCGCGGCGCCGGGGAGCCCTTGAGGCCGGAGGCGGGGAACGGATTGAAAGGAATCAGATTGAACTTGCACCAGCTGGCGGCACCGAATCTTCGCACCAGCGCCACCAGTTCGTGCGCCTGCTGCACCTGATCATTGACCTCATGGATCATGCAGTATTCGAAGGTGATGAAATCGCGCGGCGCGTGTTCGAGATAGGCCACGCAGGTCTGCAGCAACTCCTGCAATGGATACTTCTTGTTCAATGGCACCAGGTTGTCGCGCAGCGGGTCGTTGGGCGCATGCAAGGACACCGCCAGCGCCACCGGACAATCCTGCGCCAGCCGCTCCATCATCGGCACCACGCCCGACGTGGACACTGTGACACGCCGGCGCGACAGGCCGTAGCCGTGGTCATCGAGCATGACACGCAGCGCCGGCAGCAGCGCCGAATAGTTCTGCAGAGGTTCACCCATGCCCATCATCACCACGTTGGAGATGACGCGGTCATTGCGCTTGAGGTGGACCCGCAGGAAACGCTCGGCAAACCACAACTGGCTGACGATCTCCCCGGTGCTCAGATTGCGACTGAATCCCTGGTGACCGGTGGAGCAGAAGCGGCAGCCCACGGCACAACCCGCCTGGGACGAGATACACAAGGTGCCACGGTCCGATTCGGGTATGAACACAGCCTCGACGGCGTCACCAGCGCCAACGTCGAACAGCCATTTGATGGTTCCGTCCGCGGAGCGGTGCTCTGCCGTCACCACCGGCATGCGGATCTCGGCCACGTCGCGCAGCTTCTCCCGCAAGGACCGCGCCAGGTCGGTCATGCTGTCGAAATCGGCCGCACCTTTCTGGTGGATCCAGCGGAACAGCTGGGTCGCGCGAAACCGCTTTTCGCCCAGGCGCTCGCAGAATGCGGCCAAACCCTCGAGGTCGTAATCGAGCAGATTGGCCAACATGGATGGACTATCGGCTGTAGATGTTCATCGACGGGAAGAAGAACGCCAATTCGACAGCAGCTGTTTCGGCGGCGTCGGAACCATGGACGGCATTCGCGTCGATGCTGTCGGCGAAGTCGGCACGGATGGTTCCCGGTGCGGCTTTCTTCGGGTCGGTCGCGCCCATCAGGTCGCGGTTCTTGAGCACGGCGTTGTCGCCTTCCAGCGCCTGGATCATCACCGGTCCGGAGATCATGAACGTGACCAGATCGTTGAAGAACGGGCGATCCTTGTGCACCGCGTAGAACGCCTCGGCGTCGGCACGCGACAGACGGGCCATGCGCGAGGCGATGATCTTCAGGCCGGCAGCCTCGAAACGGGCATAGATCTGGCCGATGACGTTCTTGGCGACAGCGTCAGGCTTGATGATGGAGAGAGTGCGTTCGATCGTCATGGTGCTTCCTGATGGGATGGTTCTGAGTGTTGCCGCAAGGGGCAAAGCCTTGCATTCTACCGCGGTGCCATGTCAGCGCAGTTGCACTTGCAACCCTTGTGGCTTCTGCAAACAACCCATGGCTAGCGCCCGCGTCCGCCGCGGCGATTGCCACCGCCGCCACCGCCGCCCGATTTGCCGGACGGACCACCCGGCCCGCGTCCCGGACCACCACGCCGCTGCCCCTGACCCTGGCGCTGCTTGGTAAAGCTGTCGGCACCGATATACCCGAATGCTGTCTTCATCGGATCGGGTTGCGACTGCGCCGCCTGGCGGTCGGCGCGTTCGCCGGAGTCGTCATCGCCGACAGGCCGATTGCGGTTGCGATTGCGTCCGCCGGCGTTGCCCTGGTTCGGGCCCGGGCCCCGTGGCAGGTCACGGGCACCTTCCGGTCCACGACCGGACCCGCCTGTGCGACCACTGCGGCGCCGCTTGCGGTTGCCACCCGGCAGGCCACTGCCGTCAGCACCACCATCCTGTCCCGCTGAGTCGCCGCCGGCGGATCTGCCTGCGCCAGCGCCGGCGCGTGTCGAGGCCCGATGCAAGGACTGGATGTCGGAGTCGTCGAGCTCCATCCAGGCGCCACGCTTGAGCCCGCGTGGCAGCAGCATGGCGCCATAACGAATGCGGATCAGCCGGCTGACCGCATGCCCCACGGCTTCGAGCATGCGGCGCACCTCGCGGTTGCGGCCTTCGGAGATCGTCACGCGGTACCAGCAGTTGGCGCCCTCGCCGCCTCCGTTCTCGATCGAACCGAACTGGGCCAGACCGTCGTCGAGCCGCACACCCTCGAGCAGGCGCTGCTTTTCTTCGTTGCTCAGGGCGCCCAGCACCCGTACCGCATATTCCCGCTCCAGGCCGAATCGGGGATGCATCAGGTTGTTGGCCAGTTCTCCGGAACTGGTGAACAGCAGCAAACCCTCGGTATTGAGGTCCAGTCGACCCACGGATTGCCATTTGCCTTGTTGCAATTTGGGCAGACGACGGAAAACCGTCGGCCGGTTCTGCGGGTCGTCGTGCGTGACGACCTCACCAGCGGGCTTGTGATAGGCGATGACCCGCGGCGGCGGCGGGTCGACCCGGAACCGGATCGGTTTTCCATTGACCTTGACATGGTCGCCGTACTGGATACGCTGGCCAATATGGGCCGGCTCGTTATTGACGGTGATCCGCCCTTCCATGATCAGCTGTTCCATCTCCAGCCGTGAACCCATGCCGGCCTGGGCCAGCACCTTGTGCAGTTTGGGTGTTTCTGCCTGTGGCGCGAGCACGCGCTTGGGAGGCGCCAGATCCGGACTTTCCTCGTCGGCATCGAACTGGCCGGAAACCACGTCTTCGAAACGAATCTTGGCGCCCGGTCCGGCCGCGCCCGGCGCCTGGTCGCTTGACGCGTCATCGGGAACCGCACCAGCCTGCGCCTGCGCCACCGGTATTGCAGGCGGCGCATCGGATTTGAGCTGCTCGGCGGCCGGCTGATCGGCCTCCTGGGGCAACGGGTTCATCTGCACATCGTCCTGATTGTTGTCATTCATTGTCGGGTTTCGCCATGGGTGTCGCATCCAAGGGCAAATGCCCGGCAGCGCTTGGGTTTGGGTCAGGGTCGGGGGTTTGGGGATTGCCGGAATCGGCAGGGGGGCTCGGAAAGCCTTCAGGTGCCCGGGAATCGGCATCTGGCAGCACCACCACGGATTCCTGGATTGGCAGCGCCACGTCTTCCTGCGCCGGCGGTGCCAGAGCGTCGAACATATCGGATACATGCGCATCCTTGTCCAGCAGCGGCAACTGGTCCAGCGACCCGAGCCCCAGATCATCAAGAAACTGGCGCGTGGTAGCGAACAAGGCCGGCCGTCCCGGTGCTTCACGGTGCCCGATGACCTCTATCCAGTTGCGGTCTTCGAGCTGCTTGATGATGGCCGAATTGATTGTCACCCCGCGAATGTCTTCCATGTCGCCGCGGGTCACCGGTTGCCGATAGGCGATGATCGCCAGCGTTTCCATCGTCGCGCGGCTGTAGCGTGGTGGCTTTTCCGGATGCAGCCGGTCGAGATATTCGCGCAACTCCGGGCGGCTCTGGAAACGCCAGCCGCTGGCCACCTGAACCAGTTCCACACCTTTGGGCGCCCAATCGAGTTGCAGGTCGCCCAGCATGCTGTTGATCGTGTCGGCGCCGATGGCGTCATCGAACAATGCGCGCAGTTCCCGTGCCTGCAGCGGTTGGGGCGAACAGATCAGGGCGGTTTCCAGTACGCGCTTAGCCTGAGCGGTATTCATCGTCAAGGAATTCCGGAAGTGGCACCCGTGGGTGCGCGTCGAAGCCAGTCAATTGGGACGCAGCTGGCAGAACGAACGTCTGCGGTGCGTGGATCAGGCGCCGCGGGCTCAGATGCCCACTGACGGTCTGTCAGCGCGGATTGTAACGCAGGCCTGTTTCGCCCAAGGCCTGCTGCATGTCCAGCGGCAGCGGTGCCGCGAATTCGAGCGCGTGGCCACCGATCGGATGCGCCAGAGCCAGGCGAAACGCGTGCAGGGCCTGGCGCGCGATCACTGGCCCGCATTGGCCACCATAGGTTTCGTCGCCCACCAGCGGATGACCTATCGAGGCCATGTGGACCCGGATCTGATGGGTGCGCCCGGTATGCAGGCTGCAGCGCACCAGACAATAACCCTCGTTGCCATCAAGCCATTCGATCGTTGTGCGTGCGTCCTTGGCGCCGGTCTGGTGCGCATCGAGCACCGCCATGCGCAGCCGGTTGCGCGGGTCGCGTCCAATCGCGGCGTGCACATCCCGCGGTGTGGCGCCCACCCAGCGACCGTGCGCCAGTGCCAGGTACTGGCGCTGCACGTCGCGCCGGGCAATCATCCTGACCAGGGCATCCATGCTCGGCCGGGTCCGCGCCACCAGCATCAGACCACTGGTGTCCTTGTCAAGCCGGTGCACGATACCGGCCCGCGGCAGGTCACCCTGGCGCGGGTCCCATGCCAGCAGGCCATTGAGCAGGGTTCCGCTCCAGTTGCCGGGCGCCGGATGCACCACCAGGCCGGCAGGCTTGACGATCACCAGCAGGTCGTCATCCGCATGCACCACCTCCAGCGCCATCGCCTCGGGTTTGAAGGCCTGGCTTTGCGGCGTCGGCCGCAGGCTGACCCGCATCATGTCGCCCGCCTTCAGCCGGGTGGACACCTTCACGATGGCCTGGCCATTGCGCTCGACGGCACCTTGCTCGATCAACTGCTTGAGGTAGTTGCGCGAGAAAGCGCCAATGGCGGCGGCCAGCACCTTGTCCAGCCGCTCACCGTGCTGGTCGGCATCAAGCTGCCAGGCACGGACCTCGCTTTCGTCACCGGCATCCGGTGCGTCGTCCTGACCGAGCAGATCAAGTGCCCCCGATATAATCGCGCTGCTGTTCGTTACCAAGGTCGTCCCCATGCTTAGCGCCAAATTATCGATGTTCCGCCTTGTGCTTGTGGCGGGCACTGCCGTGTGGCTTGCCGGATGCGCGACGTCGACCCCGCAAGACAAGACCGCCAACTGGAGTCCCAACCGCATTTATGCCGAAGCCAAGGACGAACTGAACTCCGGTTCCTACGACAAGGCCACGCTGTTGCTCGAGAAGCTCGAAGGCCGCGCCGCTGGCACACCACTGGCGCAGCAAGCACAGCTGGAGAAAGCCTATGCCCATTACCGCAATGCAGAACCGGCCCAGGCCCAGGCCACCATCGACCGCTTCATGAAGCTGCACCCGGCCAGCCCTGCGATCGACTATGCCTTGTACCTCAAGGGCATCATCAACTTCAACGATGACCTGGGCATGTTCTCGTTCCTGACGCGCCAGGACCTGTCGGAGCGCGACCAGAAGGCTGCCAAGGAGTCTTTCGAGGCCTTCAAGGAATTGGCCAGCCGCTTCCCGTCCTCGCGCTACACCCCCGACGCGCGACTGCGCATGAACTACATCGTCAACTCGCTGGCGCAATATGAAGTCCATGTGGCGCGTTACTACTACCAGCGCGGCGCCTATCTTGCGGCGGTAAACCGGGCCCAGATTGCACTGGCCGACTACCGCGATGTGCCGGCCCTCGAAGAAGCCTTGTACATCATGGTCAAGTCCTACGAGGCGCTTGGCATGGCCCAGTTGCAGGAGGATGCCAAACGCGTGCTGGAAACCAACTACCCGAACAGCCGCTACGTGGCGCGCGGCTTCAAGCGGGATGACGAGCCTTGGTGGAAGGTCTGGTAGTCGGCTACGCCAGGCCCCCCGAGGGGGTGCAGGAAAACTTGGGAGCGGCCCGGCGTTTTCCTGTCAGGTCGCGCAGCACCTGCAGCAACTCTTCTTCTGACTTGAGCATGCGCATGGGCGGCAGTGCCT
>JAGPBF010000083.1:0-1326 GCA_018063505.1 Rhodoferax sp. | reverse complement strand
GGCTACGCCAGGCCCCCCGAGGGGGTGCAGGAAAACTTGGGAGCGGCCCGGCGTTTTCCTGTCAGGTCGCGCAGCACCTGCAGCAACTCTTCTTCTGACTTGAGCATGCGCATGGGCGGCAGTGCCTTGAGCAGGCGGCGGCCGTAACCCATCGTGGTCAGCCGCGTATCGCATAAAACCAGCACACCCCGGTCCGATTCGCGCCGCACCAGGCGACCGGCGCCCTGCTTGAGCGCTACCGCAGCCTCCGGTATGAAGTACTCGTTGAACGGACTGCGACCCGCCGCCTCGAGCCTGCCGGCACGGGCCTCGACAAGGGGGTCGTTCGGTGGCGGGAATGGCAATTTGTCGATGACCACCATCTGCAAGGCATCGCCAGGGATGTCAATGCCCTCCCAGAACGAGGCCGATGCCACCAGGATGCAACCGGGTCCATCTTGCGTGACGGCGTTGCGCATGCGTTCCATCAGTTCCCGCTTGGGGCCCTGGCCTTGCACCAGCACCTGGATGTCCGTCGAACTCTGGAAATGGCGTTGCAGCTGTTCGCTGATGATGCGCAAGGCCTTGAGCGTGGTGGTGAGCACCAGGGTACGACCGCCGATCTCGGTTGCCAGCCGTTCGACCAGGGATGCGACCTGTCCACTATGGCCAGGGTCGGCAGGCCGGGGCAAGTCGCGCGGCACATACACCGCCGCCTGTTGCTGGTAGTCGAACGGGCTGTCGACGCGCACAATGCGCGCGTCTGCCAGCCCACACGGCTCGGTGAACCAGCGCAGCGTTGCTTCGTCGCCCAGCGTGGCCGACGTGAAGATCCAGGATCGGCGGCTTGGCGTGTCGGCATCGGTCTTGAGCAACTTCTCCTGCACCGCCTGGGCAATGTCCAGTGGCGATTCGATCAGGCGCAATTGGGCGCCCACGTCGACCCAGCGCACGCATGCCGGATCGCGCGCGTCGCGGAAGAATTCACCGAGCGACTGCAATCGGGCGGCGCGTTCGATCAGACGCTCGAAATCCGGGCCCATGGCAGCCACGACACCCAGCGCCTTGGCGGCCAGTGCCAGTGCGTCGTGCAAATCGGCCATGGCTTGTTGCCAATGCTCTGGCGCGAGCGTTTCGGGTGCCGAACCCGCCCAGCGCAGGCGGCTCGATGCCGGCATGCGGCCGGCCAGCATGCGCAGATCACGCGCTGCGCGCTCGACCTGCGCAGCTGTCTGCGGCCAGTCGACCAAGCCGCGGGCCTGCTGCAGACCGACAGCGAGCAGGTCACGCGCGAAATCGATCACCTGCCCGGTCGACATTTGCCGCCCCAGAAACTGCAGCCCGGTC
>JAGPBF010000082.1 GCA_018063505.1 Rhodoferax sp. | reverse complement strand
TGCCCGGCCAGCGCAAAGTGTGCCGGCGCATCGGCCAGCAGCAACCGTGCCATCTGCGCCAGTTCGTCGACATCGGCCAGCGCAACGACCCTGCAGGTTGCGCGCCCCTGCAGTGCGGGCATGACTGGCTCCCAGACCGTCACATCACACATCAGCCCTGGCACCAGCAAAAGTGCGTCAACCACCGTGCATGCCCCCCGGATCGCGCACCACGCCCAGCAAGCGGTCCAGCAATGCCGGCTGGGCTGCCAGCTCCGCCGCTTCACCGCAATGCACCACATTGCCATGGTCGAGCACCACCGCCTGGTGGCTGATCGCCAGGATGGCCTGCGGATGCTGTTCAACGATGATGGCCGACAGGCCTTCGTCACGCGTAATGCGGGCGATGGCGCGCAGCAATTCCTCGACGATGATCGGTGCCAGGCCTTCCAGCGGCTCGTCGAGCAACAGCAGGCGCGGGTTGAGTGCCAGTGCGCGCCCCACAGCCAGCATTTGCTGCTCGCCACCGGAGAGCTGGGTGCCCAGGTTGCCGCGGCGCTCGGCCAGGCGCGGAAAAATCTCGTAGATTCGCTCGGGCGTGAACGGCCGGCTTGTGCTGCCGGCGCGCGCCGGCCGCGCCACCGCCGTGATGTTCTCGTGCACCGTCAGCGATTTGAAGATGTTGCGTTCCTGCGGCACCCAGCCGATACCGGCGGCCGCACGCTCATGCGCCGGCAGCCGGTGCAATTGCACGCCACCGAGCAGGATGCGCCCGCCATGCTGGCGCGTGGCGCCAGCCAGCGTATTCATCAGCGTGGTCTTGCCGGTTCCGTTGCGCCCCAGCAGCGCCAGGGTCTGCCCTTCGCCGAGTACAAACGACACCCCGGTCAGCACCACGGCCTCGCCGTAGCCGGCACTGACGTTGTCGACCTGCAACAGATCAGCCATGGACAGACTCCCCGTGCCCCAGGTACACCGCCTTGACCTGCGGATCCTGGGCAATGGCCTGCGGCTTGCCTTCGACCAGCACCGCACCATTGACCAGCACCGTGATGAAACGCGCAAACTCGAACACCAGGTCCATGTCATGCTCGATCAGCAGCACCGACACGTCTTCGGGCAAGGCGGCGATCGTGTGCAGCAGTTCCTCGCGCTGGCCGGCCGGAACACCGGCCACCGGCTCGTCAAGCAGCAGAACCCGTGGCTCGCAGGCCAGCGCGATCGCGATCTCGAGCAGGCGCCGCTTGCCATAGGCCAGGTGCTCGGTGCGTATCTCGCTCACATCGGAGAGATGGAACTGGTCGAGCAAGGCATCGACCCGCGCAGCCACGGAAGTGAGCCGACCCAGCGGCTGCCACCAGCGTCCCCCCAGGCCCTGGCGCTGCGCCACCACCATCTGCAGTGTCTGGCGTGCGCTCAGGCTGTTGAACAGCTGGTTGATCTGGAACGTGCGCACCATGCCGCGCTGTACCCGGCGATGCGGCGCCAGCGTGGTGATGTCCTCATCACCAAGCCAGATCCGACCGGCGGACGGCTGCAGCACGCCGGTCAGCAGATTGATCAGCGTGGTCTTGCCGGCGCCGTTGGGTCCGATCAGCGCATGGCGGGCGCCTCGGGCCAGCGACAGGCTGACCTCCTGCGTTGCCTTGATGCCGCCGAAATGCTTGACCAGACCTTCGGTACGCAATGCGGCCGGTCCGGTGTTCGGGTTGATGCGGTTCATGGCGCCTCCCGGTTTGGCGCACGCGCGAACCAGGTCCATGGGCGCACCAAGCGGTCACGCCCGACCAGCACCAGCACAACCAGGAACAGGCCGACCCAGAACGTCCAGTATTGCGGCGTGATGCCGGCGACGACATCGTGCAACAGCTTGAACACAACTGCGCCGAGCACGCCGCCGTACAGCCATCCGATGCCCCCAATCACCAGCATCAGCACCACGTCGGCAGAGCGCTCGACCGAGAAGACATTGAGCGACGCGAATCCCGAGGTCTGTGCCAGCAAGGCGCCAGACGCCCCGGCCAGCGCGGCGGCCAGCGTATAGGCCACGACAATCCGGGCCTGCACCGGAATACCGATCGCCATTGCACGCAGCGGGTTGTCGCGCACCGCCATCAGCGTGGCCCCGAATGGCGAGTGCGCGAGCCGCCGCGCGAGGAAGAAGAAGACGAGCAGCACCGCCAGCGAATACCAGGCGGCCACCTGGCCATACAGGTCGAAATCGAAGATGCCCAGCAACGGGCCGATGATGACGCCCTGCAATCCGTCGGCACCGCCGGTGATGCCGTCGAGCTTGTTGGCCAGCTCGAACAGGATCAGCGACACGCCCAGCGTGACCATGATGCGGGTCAGGTCGGTACCTCGCAACACGGTAAAGGAACACAACAATCCGAACAGCGCGCAAACCGCCGTGGCGACCGCCAGGCCGACCAGCGGATCGGGCATCACGTGCTTGGCAAACAGCCCGGCGGCATACGCGCCCAGCCCCAGGAAAGCAGCATGGCCCAGCGAGACGATGCCGGTGTAACCCAGGATCAGGTCGAGCGACAGCGCGAACAGTGCCACGATGGCGACCTCGTTGACCAGCAGCGCATGTTCCTTGAACAACCACGGCGAGGCCAGCGCCGCCAGCCACAGCAGCGGCTCCCACGGCCGCCAGCGTGCCGCATCCAGGCGCTTCATTTTCCGCCTCCGCTTCGTGTGAACAAGCCGTGCGGCCGCCACAACAACAGCACGATCATCAGCGTGTAGACGATGAAGGACCCCAGTTTGGGGATGTAGTACTTGCCTGCCACGTCGGCAATGCCCAGCAGCAAGGCTGCCAGCAGGGGACCGGTGATGGACGAGGTGCCACCCACGGCGACAACGATCAGGAAATAGATCAGAAACTTGAGCGGGAAACTCGGATCCAGCCCCAGCACCTCGGCACCCAGCGCGCCGCCCAGTCCCGCCAGGCCGGAGCCGACCGCAAAGGTGGTGGCGAACACCAGGTTGACGTTGATGCCCAGGCCGGCGGCCACGCGCGGATCGTCGACACTGGCGCGCAGACGGCTGCCGAACCGGGTGCGCGAGAGGATCAGCTGCAATCCCACCGCCAGCGCGGCGCAGATGGCAATGATGAACAGCCGGTAATGGCCCATGCCCAACGCACCATCGAACAACTCGGTGCGCCCGCCCAGCCATTCGGGCAACTGGATGATCTGCTGGCGCGAGCCCATGAAGAAGTCAGCTGTGGCCACCGCCATGAAACTCAGTCCGATCGTGAACAGCACCTGGTCGAGGTGCGGCTTGTTGTACATCGGCCGGTACAAGGTGCGCTCGAACACCGCACCGACCAGCGCGGTCACGATGAAAGCCAGCGGGAGACAAGCCAGGAAGGGCATGTCGTAGCGCTGCATCAGCGCCACCGTCAGGTAGCCACCGAACATCGCGAAAGCGCCGTGGGCCAGGTTGATGAAGTTCATCAGGCCCATCGTCACCGACAGGCCCACCGCCAGGATGAACAGCAGCATGCCGTAGGCAATACCGTCAAAGAGGATGGTGAGCATGGACGGGTCCGGAATACGACGGGTGGCTCACTGCACAACGCGCGGGCTGGCGCACGCGCGCCCGCCGACTGCGACTACTTGGCCTTGCCGGGGTCCTTGACATCGGTGACGGTCTGGATCTCGGTGTTCCACATGTGGCCACCAATCCGTTCGACTTTGCGAACGTAGACGTTGTGCACCACGTCGCGGGTCTGCGCGTCGATATACATCGGGCCCCGCGGGCTCTCGAAAGTCAGGCCCTTCATGGCATTGAGCAAGGGCTCTGCGCCGGCGCCCTTGGTGCGCTTGGCGGCTTCGAGGATCACGTGCATGCCGTCATAGGCACCTACCGCCATGAAGTTCGGGCGCAGCCCGTTGTTGGCCTTGCCAAAGGCCTCGACGAATTTCTTGTTGGTTGCCGAGTTGTGCGATGCCGAATAGTGGTGCGCAGTGACCACACCCAGCGCCACATCACCCATGCCATCGAGGATGTCGTCATCGGTGACGCTGCCCTCGGCGATCATCTTGATGCCGGCCTTGTCCAGGCCGCGCTCGGCAAACTGCTTCATCAGCGCCGAACCGACACCCGAGGGCACGAAGGTGAACAAGGCATCGGGATTGGCGTCGCGTACCTTCTGCAGGAACGGCGCGAAGTCGGGGCCGCGCAGCGGTACACGCAGCTTCTCGACCACCTGGCCGCCATTGGCCTCCAGCCGCTGGGCGAAATATTTCTCGGAGTCGACACCTGGCGCGTAATCGGTCACCAGGCTCACGACTTTCTTGATGTTGTTCTTGGATGCCCAGTCAGCCAGCACGGTCACGACCTGCGGCACCGTGAAGCTGGTGCGCACGATATAGGGCGAGGCTTCGGTGATGCTCGATGTGGCCGCAGCCATGACCACCATCGGGGTCTTGGACTGCGTCGCTACCGGCGCAGTGGCAAAGGCCAGCGGCGTGAGGCCGAAACCGGCCAGTACCTGCACCTTGTCGTTGATCACCATTTCCTGCGCGATGCGTTTGGTGACGTCAGGCGCACCGGTATCGTCCTTGACGATCAGCACCACCTTCTTGCCGGAGACCGTGTCGCCGTTCTGGGCCAGGTACAGGCGCGCAGCCGCTTCGAGCTGCTTTCCGGTGGAGGCAAACGGGCCGGTCATCGGCAGGATCAGGCCGATCTTGAAGCTGTTGTCCTGCGCCATGGCCTGGCCGAAACCAGCGCCCAATGCCAGGGCGGCGGCGATTCGGACAAAAGAACGTTTGCGCATGTCATGTCTCCTGAAGTTGCGGGTTTACCCGTATGCAGTCCGCTGAATTCAACCAACTGCCGATGGTGGAGATCATCCTCTGAGGCGAGCGGGCAGTCCAATGCAATCAATGGAAATGGTATGCAAATCACTTATATGAAGTCGCATCCTGCGGGTCATTGGCGATATCGCGCGCCACGCTGCGCAAGGCATCGAGCAGACACTGCGCGGCTGGCGTAGGAAGATAGCCCGAGCGATAGACCATGCCGATGGTCCGCGGCGCATGCCGTACCGGAACATCGAGCACCACCAGCAGGCCGGCGTCGATCTCGCGCCGCACGTGGCGCGCCGACATCAGGGCCAGACGATCGCTGTGCGCCAGCAGAGCCTGCATCATCAAGGCGCTGTTGACCCTCAACGCATCCGCCGGCACGGCGATGGCAGCCACTTGCAAGGCCTGTTCGAACGCTGTCTGCGCCGGCGTGTTGGGCATGGGCATGATCCAGGACTGTTCCCGCAGGTCGTGCCAGCCAAGGTCCGTGCGATGCGCCAGCGGATGGCTGGCGCGCACCACAACGGCCAGCCGATCGAGAAACAATGCTTCCTGCTGCAAGTCCGACACCGGCAAAGAAGGCCGCAAGGCGCCGACCAGCAGATCGATGTCAGCGTGGCGCAACTGGTGCAGCAAGGCATCGTAAGTGCCGTCGACGATGGTAATGCCCAGCCCGGAATGCACCGCCAACACCTTGTCCACCACTTCCGAGAGCAGCCTGCCGGTCGAAAATGGCAAGGTTCCGATGACCAGGCGGCCCTGCACCACGCCGCGGTGGGCCGCCAGCTCGTCGCCCGCCTGCTCCAGTTCGGCCAGCGCGAGCTTGAAAGCCCTGGACACCGACTCGCCCGCTTCAGTCACCCGCAAGCCTTTGCGGCCGCGCTGGAACAGCGCAGCACCGGACATGTGTTCGAGTTGGGCCAGCGTCTGGTGCACCGCCGACTGGCTGATCCCCAACAGACTTGCGCTGGCGGTCTCGGACGCCGTATTCGCAAGTGCCGACAGCACCGCCATATGCCGGGCACCGACCGTGGCGGCCAGGCGGCTGCCGGTCCAAGCCAGCCGTTCGGAACCGTTGAACTTGCGGCCACGCCCGTCGACCGACGCAATATGCGCCAGAGCACGCCGGGTACGCAGAGCCAGGGCTTTGCCCACGTCGGTAGCCGCCATGCCCCGGCCCGAGCGATCGAACAAGACACCGTCAAGAATACGCTCAAGCGCCTGGATCGCACGCACCACCGACGACTGCGACAAGTGCAGAACCTGCGCCGCAGACACCGAGCTGCCGCACGCATCCACCGCACATGCCACCCGCAGCGAGCGGAGATGATCAATCAGTTGCAACATCTAAAACCGGGAACTGACGGTGACTGGGGGCGGACGGCACGGCCAGGCCATGCCCTCGCGCTAGCCCGAAATTGAGTCTTATATAGTCCCCTCCATCGGCGGCCTGCGCCACCTGCTGCGATCTGAAAGCTCTCATGACCCCACCGCGAACTGCCCCGATACAAGCGTCCGAGATAACCGGAACGGACCACGCGATCCTGGACAGCGATGCCGGCCTGGTGGGCGAGCCAGGCCATCTGATCCGTCGCGCCCACCAATGGGCTGTCTCGATATTCCACGAAACCCATGGCCGGCAGATCACGCCGGTACAGTATGGCATCCTGCGCGCCTTGCAGGACACGCCGGGCATCGACCAGGTGACGCTGGCCGACAAAGTTGCACTGGACACCTCTACTACCGCAGACATCGCCACCCGACTCGAGGGCAAGGGCTGGATCGTGCGCGAGATGCTGGCGCGGCGCCAGCGCAGCCTGTACCTGACGCCGCAAGGCGAATCCATCCTCGCAGAGATGTTGCCCCGGGTTCTGCCGATGCACCGGCAGCTGCTTGCCACGCTGGAGCCGGCCGAACAGATGGAACTGTTGCGTTTGCTGCGCAAGCTGGTAAAACTCGATGCGTCGTCCCGAACCGACATGAACGACTGAAATTTCGGGTTTGACCTCTTGCAACAAAAGCGTCAATCCGTACAATGAATCACATTCAGCATACTGAATTTAGCTCACCGCCCCCCCCTGTTCAGTCCTCCGATAGAGAGAATCCATGTTTCCCAAAAATACCTGGTATGTGGCCTGCTCGGCCGACGAGATCGATGTCAAGCCGCTGGGCCGCACGATCTGCAATGAGCGGATCGTGTTCTACCGCGGCCCCGAGGGCAAGGCGGTTGCGCTGGAGGATTTCTGCCCGCACCGAGGTGCCCCCCTGTCACTGGGCACCGTCTGCGAAGGTAACCTGGTTTGTGGATACCACGGCCTGGCCATGGGTTGCGACGGCAAGACGGTGTCGATGCCAGGCCAGCGTGTGCGGGGCTTCCCACCCATCCGCAGTTTTCCGATCCAGGAACGTTATGGCTTCGTCTGGATCTGGCCCGGCGAACAGGAAAAGGCCGACCCGGCGCTGATTCCGCACATGGAATGGCACGACAACCCGGACTGGGCCTACGGCGGCGGCAAATACCATCTCAAGGCCGACTACCGGTTGATGATCGACAACCTGATGGACCTGACGCACGAGACCTACGTGCACTCCACCAGCATCGGCCAGCAGGAGATCGACGAGACACCCTGCAAGACCACGACCAATGGCGACACCGTGGTGACCAGCCGGTTCATGGAAAACATCACCGCGCCACCATTCTGGCGGGCAGCCTTGCGCGGCAACCATCTGGCCGACGACGTGCCGGTCGACCGCTGGCAGATCTGCCGCTTCACGCCGCCGAGCCACGTCATGATCGAGGTGGGCGTGGCCCATGCCGGACATGGCGGTGTCCAGGCACCGAACGAACACAAGGTCTACGGCGTGGTGGTCGACTTCATCACGCCCGAGACCGAAACCAGCATGTGGTATTTCTGGGGCATGGCGCGCAAGTTCAACCCCACCGACAAAGCCCTGACCGCCCAGATTCGCGAAGGCCAGGGCAAGATCTTCTCGGAAGACCTCGAGATGCTCGAACGCCAGCAACAAAACCTGAACACCTACCCCGAGCGCAAGATCCTCAGTCTGAACATCGACGCCGGTGGCGTGCAGTCGCGCAAGATCATCGATCGCGTCATCGCCTCCGAACGCGCCAGCGCTGCGCAGGTGGTGGCCTGATGGGCGCGCCGGCCACAGACCTGGCAGTGCGGATCGCGCGCAAGCAAATCGAGGCGCAGGACATCTGCAGCCTGGAACTGGTGGCGCAGCAAGGCGAACTCCCGGCATTCAGCGCCGGCGCCCATATCGACGTGGTGCTACCGGGCCCGCAAGGCGAGCTGATCCGCCAATACTCGTTGTGCAACGCGCCGGGCGAGACGCACCGCTACCAGATCGCGGTGTTGCGCGAGCCGCAATCGCGCGGCGGTTCGCAGCGGGTGCATGATGGACTTGCTGTCGGAGATCTCCTGCGCATCAGCGTGCCGCGCAACCATTTCCCGCTGGCGGCGCACGCGCCGCACTCTCTGCTGCTGGCCGGCGGCATCGGCATCACGCCGCTGCTGGCGATGGCCGAACAACTCAGCCACCAGGGCGCGCCATTCACGCTGCACCACGCGACCCGCAGCCGCGCACGAACGCCGTTTCTGGACCGGATTGCCGCGGCAGCCTATGCGCAACAGGTTGTCCACCACCACAGCGAAGGCGACAGCGCGCAACGGCTGGATATCGCTGCCATATTGGCACGCGCCGCAGCAGGCAGCCACCTGTATGTCTGCGGACCGCAGCGCTTGATCGACGCGGTGCTGGCCACGGCACGCGGCCAGGGCTGGCCGCAGGATCGGCTGCACTGCGAGTACTTCTCCGGCGCACCGATCGACACCAGTGGCGACGGCGCATTCGAACTGGAGATTGCCAGCACCGGTCAGGTGATCACCGTGCAGGCAAAGCAGACTGCCTTGCATGCGCTTCACGCCGCCGGCCTGGACATTGCCTCGTCCTGCGAGGAAGGTGTCTGCGGCACCTGCCTGACTGGCGTCAAATCCGGCGAGCCGGACCACCGCGACCTCTATCTCACGACCGAGGAACACCAGGCCAACGACCAGTTCATGCCCTGCTGCTCGCGCGCCCGATCCGCGCGACTGGTGCTTGACCTTTAGCCAGGGCCGCCGCCGACAGCGGGGACCCCGCCGCGCACAAGATCGGCGCGTGAGGCGAACTGGTATGCCACCGACACAGCCTTTACCGGGGCATCCGACCTCGTCCAAAGCTCTATAGCTTCAATGCCATTGACGGTTCGCACAAGCCACACCAGAATGCGGCGATGCCGTCGCTACCCAGCCCGATCGTTGTGCGCTTCCAGGCCGGTACCGGCCCGATGCCCAAACACGCACGGCTGCGCCAGGCCATCATCGATGCGGTCGAAACCGGTGAACTGCCGGTGGGTACCAAACTCGCTGGCGAACGCGAACTGAGCGAATCACTGGGCCTGAGCCTGGGCACGACGCAAAAGGCGCTGGGGCGGCTGATGGACGAGGGTTTTCTGGAGCGCCGCCAGGGCCACGGCACTTTCGTCGGCAGCAGCCGCCAGCCCATTTCCGGGTCCTGGCATTTCCGGTTTGTTCCGCCCGAGGGCGGGCGCGAGTTGCCGGTGTTTGCCACCGTGCTCGAACGCCGACTGGAAACCGGCGATGGCCCATGGCAGGCGGTGCTGGGGCCCGACAGCAAAGGTTACGTGATGCTGCGCCGCAGCCTGGACATCGGCGGCAAATTCACCTGTACCAGCCAGATCTATCTTCCGGCGACGCGTTTTTCGCGCCTGCTGCGCATCGCGGCCAAACGCATAGAAGACACCAACCTCAAGGCGGTGCTGGCCAACGAATTTTCCGCGCCCACACTGCAGTCCGACGGACAGGCCCGCATGGCACCGCTCGCCGCCGCCGACGCCCGGCTGATGGGCGTGCCGGCGGGCACCATCGGATTGCAGGTTCACATCGTCGGCCGCAGCTTCGGCCGCCAGCCCATCAGCTTCCAGCAAATGCACATTCCGCCGACGCCGTACGCGCTGAAGTTCGACTTCAATCCGCCGAACGCGGCCGGCGCGGCCCTCTGACCTTTCCTGTCTGCACGCAAGCTTGCACCCTTCCATGCGCAACAACGCCTTTCACTCCACGTATCTGCACGACCGCGTCGGGCACGCCACGATCACACCCACGACACCGGTCGAGGCCGGCGCCTTCACCTCGCTGGTACTGACCTACACCGCCGGCTACTTCGGCATCGACGACACCGGCAGTCTCAAGGTCGTGCACCGCTTTGCCAGCGACATGGGCAAGATGCAGTTCACCGACCCGCAAGGGTGGAACTACGTGACGGCGCAGGCCAGCAACGGCGCGGTGCTGGAGTTGCGCTACGACCAGAAGGGCAATATCCGCCCCTGGGACAAGACCCTGTCGATCCGTGTGCAGCGCGGTTTCCTGCGCGAGGGCGACACCATCACGATCCGCATCGGCGATACGCGTCAGGGTTCGCCCGGCATTCGCATGCAGACCTTCACCGAGCCGACCTTCGAGTTCAAGGTGCTGGTCGACGCATTCGCCACCTATAACTTCGTCGAACTGCCCGCGCAACCCTTCATCCCGGTACTGGCCGGACCGGCCGTGTTGTACAAGGCCATCCTGCCAACCGGACGGCGCATCGGCCAGGCATTCACGTTCGGCTTCAAGGGCGAAGACAAATGGGGCAATCCGAGCCATCAGGTCAACGGTCGTTTCATGCTGCAAGCGTCGCTGCCGGTCCGCGGCCTGCCGGCCCATCTTGATGTCGCGGCCGGCCAGTTGTCGGTGGCCATCGACAAACTGAGCGTCGCCGAGCCGGGCGAACTGCGCATCACCGTGCGCGACGCAGACGGCACGGTCGTCTGCCATAGCAACCCCCTGCGCATCACGCATGAGGTCGAGTTGCAGCCGTTCTGGGCCGACCTGCACGGCCAGTCGGAAGAAACCATCGGCACCAACTCGGCCCGCGAACTGATGACGTTCGCGCGAGACCACGCGTTTCTGGACGCGATGAGCCACCAGGGCAATGACTTCCAGATCACGACGCCGTTCTGGGAAGAACTCAACCGGCTCAGCGCCGAGTTCAACCGCGACGGTACGTTCATCGTGTTTCCCGGCTACGAGTGGTCCGGCAATACCGGCCTGGGTGGCGACCGCAATGTGATGTTCCGCGACGAAGGCCGCCAGATCCACCGCTCGCACCATGCCCTGGTCCAGGACCTCGGCGACGTGGACACCGATGCCAACAGCGCCGGCGACCTGTTCAAGGCGCTGGCCGACGAGAACTGCGTGGTGTTTGCGCATATCGGCGGGCGTTATGCCGACATCAAGGTGGCCCATGACGGGCGCATCGAACGCGCGGTCGAACTGCATTCGGACTGGGGCACCTTCGAGTGGCTGCTCGAGGACGCGTTCGAGCAGGGTTACCGCGTTGGCGTGCTGGCCAATTCGGACGGCCACAAGGGCCGCCATGGCGCCAGCCATCCCGGTGCCTCGCTGTTTGGTGCCTATGGCGGCCTGTCCTGCCTGCTGGCGACCGAGCTCACGCGAGACGGATTGTTCGAGGCCTTGCGCAAGCGCCACCACTACGCCACCACCGGTTGCCGCGCCTTTCTGGATACCCGCGTGTGTTTCGACACACCGGCACAGCTCTATAGCGATGACCCGAACATGGGTGGCACGGTGGTCGGCCCGGTGCATACGGCGCGCATGGGCGACATCCTGCGCACGGCGGATGACGAGATCACGCTTTCCATCGACGTGTCCGCCGGCGCAGCGATCGAACGCATCGAGATCCGCAACCGCATGCAGATACTCGAAACCTGGCGCCCCTACACGCAAGAGCAGCTGGGGCGGCGCATCCGCATCATCTGGGAAGGGTCGGAATACCGGGGCCGCGGCCGCCAGAGCGTATGGGACGGCAGCGCCACGCTCAGCGGCAACAGCTATGAAGCGGTGGCTCCGATCAATCTGTGGAACATCGACAAGCCGCTGCGCCAGGATTGCGCACAGCAACTGTCCTGGTCGGCACTGACCACCGGCGGTTTTGGTGGTGCAGACATCCTGCTGGCCGATGCGAAGGCCGGACTGCTGAAAATCGACACCGGTCTGGTCAAGGCAGACATCGCGATTGCCGACATCGGCCTGCAAGACCGGGTGTTGCCCACCGGGGGCGGCATCGCACGCCAGATGCGGGTGTTCCGCCTGCCCGACGACAACCCGGCGACCAGCGCCCGGTTCGAACGGCGTATCCGCCGCAGCCATCTGGCTGAAGACGCCTTGTACGTGTGCATCACGCTGGCTGACGGACACCGGATCTGGTCCAGCCCGACCTACCTGATGCGGTGACCGTCGCGTATGGCACGCTGCTTGCAAAAGAGTCCCCAGGTGCGATGCCTGCGATCGCGCCGCTCACCCGTCTCGCCCCTTCGACTTCGCAAAGGACCACCATGAAAAACATCCGCTCCCGCCTGCTGGGCACATTGGCACTGATGCTCGCCGCAGCCCCGTTCTGCAATGCGCTGGCACAGGGGTATCCGGTCAAACCGATCCGACTGATCGTTCCGCTGGCGGCCGGCAGCACGGCCGACATCCTGTCGCGCACCGTCGGTGCGGAGCTGGCCAAGGCACTGGGCCAGCCGGTGGTGGTGGACAACAAACCCGGCGCTGGCGGCACGATCGCAATGGCCGAACTGGCGCGTGCGCAGGCTGACGGCTACACCATCGAATTTGCCTCGCAGGGCACGCTGGTGTTCAACCAGGCCCTGTATTCGAAGCCGGGTTATGACTCGCTGAAAGACTTCGCGCCGATCATCCTGGTCGGTGGTGTTTCCAACGTGATGATCGTGCCGCCGGGCAGCAGCTCCAAGACGGTGATGGATGTGATTGCCGCTGCAAAGGCCAAGCCCGGCATGACCTTCTCGTCGGGTGGCAGCGGAACCAGCCACCATCTCTCTGGTGTGTTGTTCGGCCAGCTCAGTGGAACCGAGCTGACGCATGTCCCGTACAAGGGCGCGCCGCAGGGCATCCTGGCGGTCATGAGCGGCGAGGTCGACATGGGCTTTTTCAACACACCCACCGTGATCAACCAGATCAAGGAAAACAAGCTCAAGGGCCTGGCCGTGACCAGCACCACCCGTTCACCGCTGATGCCGCAGTTGCCGACGATGGATGCCAGTGGTGTCAAGGCATATGAGGTGAACACCTGGTTCGGCTTCGTCGCGCCCGCCGGTACACCACCGGACGTGGTGGCGCGGCTGCACGACGAGATCGGCAAGATCATCTCCCAGCCGGCCATGAAGGAAAAGCTGGGCGCACAAGGTTTCGAACTGGCACCGGTGCAACCGCCATCGAGCTTTACCAGGCTGATCCAGGACGACCTGGCCAAGTGGCCTGCGATCATCAAGGCAGCGGGCGCCAAAGTCGACTGAGACCTCGGCCGACGGGGCTCGTCGCCATTGAACCAGACAAGGTCGATGGCGGCATGACCGGCGGGGTCGCCGATCGCGTAACGTACTAGCGCCGGGAGGTCCGAATTCCCGGTGCTGCGTAGGGGTCCATCGGGTGTGCAGAACCATACCGATGGTGTCTTTGCGTGTGCGCGTCGACCGATAACCCAACGGAGTCTGTATCCATGGCATCTCCTGTCAGTTTTTCTGCCGCTTGTCCCAGCGGTACCCAGGCCCTCACGGTCGACTTTTCCGACGGCAGCCAGGCCCAGTACAGCCTGATGTGGCTGCTCGACAACTGCCCGGAGGGCTTTCACCCGCAAACCGGTGAACGTGCGTTCGACCTGTTGTCGGTGCCCGATGCGCCTTTGCTGCGTTCGGCCCGCATCCTCGGCGACGGTCAGCTTGAACTGCAGTGGGAACACCAAGGCCCCGCCAGCCATTTCGCGGCGTCCTGGCTGCTGGCGCATCGCCCGGGTGTACCCGTGCGCGACGCCGCGGCCGTGCCCCATCAGTACTGGAAACGCGCCGATCTCGACAACGGCCCGATCCGCCACGATGCCCAGGCCATCCTGAACGACGACACGGCCTTGATGGCCTGGCTGGTCGACACCAAGAAATACGGCCTGACCATCGTGCAGGGCATCGACGGCAAGGGCGAGGCCAGCATGGCCATTGCGCGGCGGATCGGTTTTCTGCGCGAAACCAATTTCGGCCAGACCTTCGAAGTCATCAACAAGGCCGATCCGAACAACCTGGCCTACACCTCGCTGGCGCTGGCGCTGCACACCGACCTGACCAACCAGGAAACGCCGCCGGGTTACCAGTTCCTGCATTGCATCACCAATGACGCCGAAGGCGGAGGCTCGGTGTTTGCCGACGGTTTCGCCATCGCGCAGGTGCTGCGCGATGGCGACCCGCTGGCTTTCGACACGCTGGCAAACACGCTGATTCCGTGCCGCTTTTTTGATCGCACCTGCGATATCCGCAACCACCAACCGGTGATCACCCTCGACCATGCCGGCGCGGTCCAGGAGATCCGCTACAACGCCCACCTGGTCGACATCATTGACCTGCCGATGGACAGCGTCGACGCCTGGTACCGGGCCTACCGCGCCTTCATGCGCCTGACGCGCGACCCGGCGTTCCGGCTCAGTTTCCGGATGGCCGGCGGCGAAATGACGGCATTCGACAACCGGCGCATCCTGCACGGACGCGAGGCGTTCAATCCGGCCACCGGCAATCGGCACCTGCACGGCTGTTATGTCGACCGGGTCGAATACGATAGCCGCATGCGCATGCTCAAACCCACCTGATCGGCCCGATGGAAGTTGCCACCCTGGTATTGCTGTTTGCCGGTGGCTTGCTGTCGGGTGCGATCACGGCGATCGCCGGTGGCGGCAGTTTTCTGACCTTTCCGATGCTGCTGGCAGCCGGCCTGCCGCCGATGGCCGCCAACATCACCAACTGGGTGGCGTTGATGCCGGGCAACTTCATGGCGCTGGCGGCCTACCGGCATGAACTGGCCGAGATGCGCACCGACATACGCGCCCACCTGCTGGTGGCATTTTTCGGGGGTCTCACCGGTGGCGCGTTATTGCTGTGGAGCGGCGAAGTGCGCTTCGAAAAGGCCGTGCCCTGGCTGATGCTGACCGCCACGCTGTTTTTTGCATTCGGTGAATGGGCCAAGCGGCGCCTGCACGCCTGGCGCAAGCCTGACAAACCGGTATCGCCGCGGGTCATCCTGGCGTTCGAGTTCCTGCTGATGGTGTATGGCGGCTATTTCGGCGCCGGCCTGGGTATCGTGCTTCTGGCAGCACTGGCCATGGCCGGCGAGGCGTCGATCCACAAGGCCAACGCCAAGAAGAACCTGATGGTCGTGGCGCTGAGCATTGCCGGCATGATCGTGTTCCTGCCCTCGGGAGTCGTGGTCTGGGCCTATGCGGCGCCGATCCTGGTCGCATCGGGACTGGGCGGATACGGCGCGGTGTTCCTGGTCCGCCGGGTTCCGCAGCATGTGCTGCGCAGCGCGGTGCTGGTCTGGGCCATTGTGCTGACGGGTGTCATGTTCTGGAAATATGGGTGATCGCCGTATGCTGTCAGGTATACCCGCCCCAGCAAAAGCGCCGCGTCCTGCAACGTCAACGCAAGGTGTGGCCCTGATCGTGGCGGCGGCATTCTTCATGATGCTGCTCGACGGGGCGATCCTGAATACTTCGTTGCCGTTGATGGCCAAGGCACTGGGCATCACGCCGCTGGCGCTGACCGCTGGCGTCACGGTTTATCTGCTGGCGGCGGCGGCGGTCATCCCCAGCAGCGGCTGGCTGGCCGATCGCTGGGAGGCCCGGCGCGTGTTTTCCATCGCCATGGCGACCTTCACGCTGGCCTCATTGGCCTGCGGCCTGGCGCAGAGCCTTGGCCAGCTGGTGGCGGCAAGGGCTATGCAAGGCATGGCGGCCGGTGTGATGGCGCCGGTGGGTCGCACCCTGGTGCTGCGCAGGGCCGGCAAGTCGGAAGTCATGGCTGCCATCGCACTGATCGTCTGGCCTTCGCTGCTGGCGCCGGTGCTCGGTCCGCCGCTGGGCGGCTTCATCAGCACCTACGCCAGCTGGCGCTGGAACTTCTTCATCAACATACCGGTCGGGCTGCTCGGTTTGTGGGCGGTGTTGCGCTGGATACCACGCACACCCATGCCGCGCCCGCCGGCGATGGACTGGCGCGGCAGCGTACTGTGCGCCAGTGCGCTGGTGTTGCTGCTGCTGGGATTGGAGCGCGGTGCCCAGGCGGGGCCGCGGCTGGCCGCCTGGGCGATTCCGCTGGCCATCAGCGTGGCCGGCCTGGTCATCGGCCTGCTGGCGTTGCGCCATTTGCGCCGCACCCTGCACCCGATCGTCAGTCTGGCGCCGCTGCAGGTGCGCAGCTTCTCCATCGCCACCGCAGGCGGCGGCACCCTGTTCATGACCTGCATGCAGGCCGCGCCGTTTCTGCTGCCGTTGATGTTCCAGCTCGCGTTCGGCATGGGCGCGGTGCAGGCAGGCCTGATGACACTGGCGTATTTCCTGGGCAATCTGCTGATGAAGTCGGTCACCACGCCGGTGCTGCGCCGCTGGGGGTTTCGCCGCGTCATGACCGTCGGGGGAACCCTGGCTGCGGCGACGCTGTTGGGCTGCGCAGCGTTGCAGGGCGACACGCCTTTGTTTCTCAGCGTCGGGCTGCTGGTGGGCGCCGGTGCGATGCGATCCATGCAGATGACCTCGCTCAACACCCTGGCGTTTGCCGACATCGAACCCGCGCAGCGTGGCGCGGCCTCGACGCTGACTTCCATGTTCTCGCAGCTGGCCGCAGCCATGGGCGCCGCGATCGGCGCCCTGGTGCTGGCACTGTCGCAGATGGCACACGGCCGCAGGATGCTGGCGTCGGTCGACTTTCGGGTCGCTTTCACAGTAATGGCCCTGCTGGCACTGGTAGCCGTGGCAGGCTTGCGGCGCCTCAATCCCGACGATGGTGCCGAGGTGAGCGGGCACCTGGCGACACAGAAAGGCTGAACGGACGACTTGCGCGATGCGGCCGCCTCACCCATGGCGGCGGTGGCCAAACCGCGCTACGATCTGCCGCATGCCTGCCTTGCCACCAAAAGCCCGAAACCTGCTCGCCATTCTGGCCCTGCCGGCGCTGACAGCCTGTGCCTCCTTGCACGGGTCGGTGGCTTCTTTGCCGTGGAAGGACGCCTGGGGTGATCGCGGCACCCAGGTGCTGGCACGAGACCACGCGATGTGTGAACAGCTGGTCGAACAACGCCGCAGCCTGCTGGCCAGTTGCCTGGCCTCGCGCGGCTGGACGCTGTAGCCACAAGGCACCAGAACACTGGCGCGCGAACCAAAGGCAAGCTGGCGGGGATCTACCGCACCAATGGCGACCGATCATGACCGGGACGCCGATTTGCCGATGGGTTGCCCCGCACCGATTCGCGATGGCTCAGCCGACAGACGGTCCCAGCTTGCAGGCCTCGTTGGCCAGTTTCGTGATCCGCGCCCAATCACCCTGCGCCAGCGCGTCGGCCGGCACCAGCCAGGAGCCGCCGACACACACCACATTGGACAGCGCCAGCAATTGACCGGCGTTGGCCGCGGTGACGCCGCCAGTCGGACAGAAACGGATGTCGGTGAACGGCCCACCCCAGGCCTTCAGCATTGCCACCCCGCCGGCCTGCATCGCCGGAAAGAATTTCAGTTCGCTCAGCCCATCTTCCTGGCACATCATCACTTCGCTGCCGGTGGCCACACCGGGCAACAGCGGCAGGCGCAGATCGCGAC
>JAGPBF010000262.1 GCA_018063505.1 Rhodoferax sp. | reverse complement strand
AACTGGTCAAGGAGACGGCGGCCAGGTTCGACGAGTCGCTGGACGTTGACCGGTTCCTGCCTCCCAAGCCGATGCAGCCAGCCATTCCCCAGATTCCCGGCCAGATGCCGGGCATGCCTATGCCGGGCGGCCAGCCTGGCGCGACAACCCTGCAATGAAAGGCAGTCACAAATGTCAACCATCATCAAGCCCACCGTAGGCCGCAAGGTCTGGTTCCGCACGAAGACCACCCGCGAAAACCCGCTCGTCATCGACAACAAGGTCGTGCAGCAATTCACCTCGGAGCCGCTGGACGCGACCGTACTCTGCACTTGGTCCGATCGCTGCGTCAACCTGTTGGTGGTCGACCATGCTGGCGCCGTGCATGCGCCGCGCAGCGTGACCATGCGCCAGGAAGGCGACCCCGAACCGGCCGGTCACTACTGCGAGTGGATGCCGTACCAGACCGGCCAGGCCAAGAAGTACGAAGCGCCGGCAGCCTAATTCAACCTCTGACCCTGCACTGAGGCAACCATGATCTACCGCAAACACAAATACCTGCACCCAGAGCCAGGCGACACCAGCGGCACCGGCACCGCACCAGCAGCCGAAACCCCGACGACCGAGCCGCCGGCGTCCACCGTCGTCGAGACGCCTGCGCCGAGCACGCCGGAGCCAAAGGCCACCGAACGGTCGGACAAGCCAGCGGAAAAGCCTGTCGAGACATCGACCAAGATCGGATCCCTGCTGGACAACATCGGCAAGCCCGAAGGCGAGCCAGCGGCCAAGGCGCCCGAGCCGGCAAAGCCTGTCGATCCTGCGGCAAAGCCCAAGCCCGAGGCCCTGGACGAGACTCCACCGGAGGGTACGAACGAGCGCAACAAGCAGCGATGGACCGAATTGGTCGAACGTGCAAAGGCAGTGCCCGACCTCGAGCGCCGCGCCACGGAGGCAGAGACGCAATTGACATCGGTGCGCCAGATGGTGGCCGAATCGGGCCTGGGTCAGGACGAGTTCGCCGGCATGCTGCAGATCGGGCGCATGTTCAAGTCGAGCAACCCGGAGGATCTGAAAACCGCCATGTCAGAACTGGACGTGCTGCGATCGGACATTGCGGCCCGGCTGGGTGTGGACGCGCCAGGAATCGATCTGCTGGCCAAGCATCCGGACCTTGCGGCCGATGTCGACAGCATGGCGATCTCGCGCGAGCGTGCGCTGGAGATTGTCAAACTGCGCGATGGCCAGGCCCGGCAACAGCAGACTCAGCAGCAGACGCAGGAAATGACGGAGTTCCAGAACACCGTGCGCAATGCCGCGGTGCAAATGGATGCAACGCTGGCGCAGCGCGCGCACATGCCAGGCCATGCCGCGAAGGTCGAGTTCATCAAGAGCCAATTGAGCGACCCGGCCAGGATGCAGAAGTTCGTCACCACCTACCGGCCCGACCAGTGGCAATCGGTTGTCCTGACGATGTACGACGCCTACACCCCGCCGGCACCGCCAGCTCCTGCAGCCCCGCAGCCGCTGCGCTCTGGCATTGTGGCCAATGGCGTGCGCCAGGCGAGCAATCGGCCTGTGACATCGCTCGATGCGGTCAGCAACGCATGGGATCTGGCCGGGCTGTAGTCCGATCACTTTCTGGCACTGCGAGTGTTGACACGCGCAAATAATGCGCTCGCAGTTGCCAAATTGATGCCGTAACCGGGGTTCGCATCCCGGGCTTTTTGACAGCAGCAACACGCAAGGAATACCGCATGTACGCTGGCGTCGCGACCAGCAGCCCCAGCAGGGCATGACCAGATAGGTGCACGTCGGGTTCACCACCGACAGGTCAGGTCCTGCGAATGCCTCAAGTCGAACGGGAGCGTCGGCAAGCGTGAAAGGAGTTTTCAAACACTTTTCATGGAGGCCATCATGCCTATTTCCGCACCCGACCTGGCAATCGTTGCCACTCTCTCCATCGCAGACTACCTGCGCAACCAGCCGATTGACCAGATCGGCACCATGCATCCGCTGATGGCCAAGATGATGGCCAAACGCAAGAAGCTCAACCCCGGCGTGAACCAGAAGGTCAACATCCGCAAGGGCTACGGTTCGAACTTTTCATGGAGCAAGGGCGAGGCGACCCGATCCTTCACCAAGCGCGATACCGTTGAACAGGCAACCTTCGAGTGGTACACCGGCCTGGACGGCATGTATCTGCCATGGGACAACCTGTTTGCTGCCGGCGTCGAGGTCAACCCGGACCCAGCGAGCAAGGGCAAGCTGATCCCGACCAACAACGAAAAGGCGATCATCCAGAACATGCTGGCCGAGCAGATGGAAGCGTTCGAACTGGGCTTCAAGGAAAAGCTGGACATCGAAATCCATCGCGACGGATCGAGCGGCGCGGATGCAATCGTGGGCCTGGCGGCGGCTATTTCGCTGACGCCTTCGGCCGCTGGCACGTATGGCGGTCTGGACCAGGTGGCCAAGACCTACTGGCGCAACTACTTCGCCGGCGCGGTGGCCACGGTCAACCTGCTGGCGACGATGGAAGCTATGTGGCGCGCGTGCATCCGCAACGGTGGCGCCCCTGACTTCATCCTGGCCGGATCGACCGCGATCGACGCCTACCGCTCCACTCTGACGCTGACGCAGAACACCGATGCTGGCAAGCCCAAGACCATCGACGGCGGTGTCGGCACTGGTGGCAGCACTGGCCTGTTCTACAAGGGCGTCGAGATCATCTGGGATCCGGTGTTCTCGGCCCTGGACACGCTGGAGGCTCCTGCAGCAGCGTCTCTGTGGGAAAAGCGGATGTACTTCATCAACTGCAACCATTTGCAGTACGAGGATGACGGCATGGAGATTTACTCTCCCGCCTCGCCGAACAACATCCGCGCCACCTATGTGTCGGTGGATGTGCGCGCACGGCTTAAGGCCACGCGCCGCAACGCGCACGGCCTGATCGTCGTCGTGTAACCCGAAGCGGGGCCGGGAGACTGGCCCCGCACTTCTTTGACCCCTGCTACGAGAAAGCAAATCATGAAACACCTTGTCCCCTTGATGAATGTCAGCGTGCATCGTGACATCACGACCACGATTCCAGTCTCTGTCCCGGCGCATGAGATCCCAATTCTGGAGGCCATCCACGGCCGCGACAACGTTTTCCCCGGCGCGGAACAAGGCGAAACCGCCCTGGATTCTTCGACGGAATACGACCGCCTGACCCGCAAGTTCGGCGAGGAAGTCGTGCGCGAAGCCTACGGGGCGGCGGCATTTGGCGACATCCGCCGGGCAGTCGAGGCCGCAGCCACTGGCACGCAGGATGACGACGACACCAGCATCAAGCTCGAAGGCCCTGATTCCAAGCCAGGGCCAAAAGAGCCAGCAGCGGCCAAGCGCGGGCGCAAAGCGGCAACGACCGAGTAAGGCCAGGCCGTGCCGCTGATCATTGCTGACCGCGTGCTGGAGTCCAGCACAACCACCGGGACGGGTGTGTTCACGCTCGCCGGTGCGTCTCTGGGCTTTCGCGCGTTCGCGTCGGTGTGCGCGGTGGCCGATACGGTCTGGTACTACATCGAGGGCGTCAATTCCTTTGGTGTGCCAACCGGTGAATACGAATATGGCCTGGGCACCTACTCAGGCGCGAACCAGATCACCCGGACCACGGTGCGCGGATCGAGCAATGGCGGCTCGGCGGTGAACTTCACGGCAGGCACAAAGCTGGTTGGGATTGCTCCGCAGGCACCCAGCACAGTGGCAGTCCAGACGGAATGGCGAAGCCTGCTGGCCATCCCCAGCGTTCCGGCCGGGACCGTGATCGACTATGCGGCCAACACGCCTCCGACGGGCTATCTCAAGGCCAACGGCGCAGCGGTGAACCGAACGACGTATGCAGACCTGTTCACGGCCATCGGGACCACCTTCGGTGTGGGCGATGGTTCTACCACTTTCAATGTCCCTGATCTGCGCGGCGAATTCGTGCGCGGCTGGGACGATGCCCGCGGTGTGGATAGCGGCCGGGTGTTTGGTTCTGCTCAAACAGATCTGCTGCGCAACCACACGCACGACTATCAGGCGCCGAGCATTTCCGCGTCGATGACGACCGGCGCATCGAACAACGTGCTCACTTCTGCTTCTACTGCCACCGGGAATCCCAACGGTGGCCTGGGCGGTGCTGAGACTCGGCCACGCAACATTGCACTGCTCAAGTGCATCAAATTCTGATGCGCTGGCTACTCGCTCTCCTGCTGTGCGCTTCGGCGCATGCGCAACAGGTCTACAAGGTGCAGCACAGCAGCGACACCGACCTGTTCCGGGACTATTCGCGCATCAGTGACCTGTCGATTGACTTCTGCGTCTCTGAGCCAAGCATTGTCGAGACATCGGGGTATATCGGCCTGACGCATCGCAACCTTGTAAAAGGCCCGGTCGGGTACGCCGTGCGGATTGGCTACTACGCGGCTCCTTCATTGGCTGCACTCGGCCCTAGGACGTGGGGCGCAACGCCGGGGCAGTACCGCGGCTTGGCGTGGGTGCCTGGCGCGAAGTCTGCCGGGAACATCGCCAGCATCGAGGCGCACTACGCAGAGGCCAGCTTGTCGAGCCTTGTCGCGCTGCCTGCCGGGTGCTACCGCTTCGAAGTTTGGGGTACCTCGCACAGTTCAACCGCACCGAATACCGATGGGCTGATCGAGGTAAACGGGTATCCGTACCCCACAAATGACACCTACGGCTACATGGTCCTCAAGACGAGCAAGGCAGATTGACATGGTTTGCCGCACTGACACATTCACAGGGGAATCGAAATGATTACTTTCACACGGGACTGGCGCGGGTATGCGAATGGAACGTCTGTCGGCACGCTGGCCGATACGATCGAAGCACTGGCTGTGGCCGAAGGTGCAGCGATTTACGGTGGCGTGGCTGGGCCGCTGAATTCCTACCTTGACGCGGACAACAGAACTAAAGCCCTGGTGGATGGGGGTGGGAATGCGTTCCCGCTGACGGCGAACGATGGACTAGGCCGGCCCGCAAACGTGGCGAAGTCTGCGAAATCCTACGCGCTCACCTACAACGCTGACGGCTCCATTCTGAGGG
>JAGPBF010000261.1 GCA_018063505.1 Rhodoferax sp. | reverse complement strand
CGCAGGCTGTAGTCGGTGTACTCGGAGAGGCGCATGAATATCCTTGAAGATGCACAAAGTATATTGCTTTAAGTCTCCGCAAGCTTTAACATGCAGTTAATGTGCATGTTAAAGACTCCAGCAACGTTTGTCGACTGACAACGCTACCCGATCATGAAAACATTGATTCAACCGGCCGTCGCGCCCTCCGGCCAGGCTGTGGACAACGGCCATGGCTGGCCGCTGCTGCGGTTGGGCTTTCGGCCCTTTTACCTGGGCGCTGCCGTGTTCGCCTGCCTGGCGATTCCGATGTGGATGCTGGTGTTCACCGGTCGCGCCAGCTGGACGGCGGAGCTGCCGCCACTGCTGTGGCATGCGCATGAAATGCTGTTTGGTTTTGCCGCTGCCGTCATCGTCGGTTTCCTGTTGACGGCCGGCAAGGCCTGGACCGGGCTGGCCACGCCGCGGGGCGGCGCGTTGGGCGCACTGGTGCTTCTGTGGCTGGCCGCTCGCATCGCCGCGCTGGTGGGGCCGTATCCGGTGTATGCCGTGCTGGACCTGGCGCTGCTGCCGATGGTGGCGATCGTGCTGGTGCGCGTGTTGCTGCGTGCAGGCAACCGCCGCAATCTGCCGCTGGCAGGCCTGCTCGGGCTGCTGACCCTGGCCAACCTTGCGTTCCACCTTGCGGCGCTGGGTTATCTGGATCTGCCACCGGTGCGGGCCCTGTACGCAGCACTGGCCCTGATCGTGCTGATCGAAACAGTGATGGCCGGCCGGGTGATTCCGGCCTTCTCGATGAGTGCCATTGCGGGCCTGAAAATCACGCTCGATCCCAAGCGCGAGAAGTTCACCGCCCTGGCCAGCGTCACGGCGCTGTTGTGGTGGGTGTTCGCACCGGCGCACGCAGCGGGTGCGGTGCTGCTGGCGCTGGCTGCCACACTGCAGTTGTCACGGCTGATCGCCTGGCAACCCTGGCGCTCGCGTGGCCGCCCCATCCTGTGGGTCCTGCACCTGGCCTATGCCTGGATACCCGTCGGTTTCGCTTTGCTGGCGCTGAACCAGCTCGGCTGGATTGGCGTTTCCGCCGGCATCCATGCACTGGCGGTCGGCGCCACCGGTGGCCTGATCATCGGCATGGTCACACGCACGGCGCGTGGCCACACCGGCCGGCCGCTGCTGGTGTCACCACTCGAAGTGGCGGCCTATGCGCTGGTCATGTTCGCGGCGCTGCTGCGGGTGCTGGTGCCCTTGCTTGCACCCCAGTACCTGGTGCTGTCGGTCATCGTCGCCGCTTCTGCATGGGCGCTGGCTTTCGCCGTGTACCTGGCGCTGTACACGCCGTGGCTGATGCGGGTACGCCTGGACGGCAAGGACGGCTGAGCGCTGCTGCATCACCCCGCGTATTCACTCTCCACTGTTTTGTTATCCCGTCAACTTCAGAAAGACAACACCATGTCCGCTACCCTTGCGTCCACCATCGACGTTCGCACAATTGCTCCGCGTGAACGGCACCCGCTGATCTTTGGCCGTTTCGAGGCGCTGCAGACCGGCCAATCCATGCAGCTGGTCAACGACCATGACCCGCGGCCGCTGTATTACCAGTTCGAGGAACGTTGCCCGGCGCAGTTCGACTGGGTCTATCTGCAATCAGGTCCCGACCTGTGGCAGGTGCGCATCACCCGCACCGCCATGGCGGCCGCCGACACTTCTGCCGGCAGCTGCTGCTCGGGCGGCGCCTGCGGCGGCTGACGCCAGCGGATCTCGGCCATGACCTTTGTCGTCACCGAGTCCTGCATCAAGTGCAAATACACCGACTGTGTCGATGTCTGCCCGGTCGATGCGTTTCGCGAGGGACCCAACTTCCTGGTCATCGACCCGGACGACTGCATCGACTGCGCGGTCTGCGTGCCGGAATGCCCGGTCAATGCGATCTACGCCGACGAGGACGTGCCGGCCGACCAGCAGGCTTTTACACCGCTCAATGCGGAACTGGCCCGGCAGTGGAAACCGATCACGCGGACCAAGATTGCGCTGCCCGATGCCGATGAATGGGCCAAGATCGAGCGCAAGCTCGACAAGCTGGAACGCTGACGCTCAGTAGACCGGCACTTCCAGCAACTCGATCGGATCGCCGTAACGCGCAGCCAGCTCCACCACCTCCGGATCACGCAGCGCGCACAGGAAGCCCTGGTCGATCAGCGTGTTGTCGCCCGCCTTGACGGTGGCGTCCAGCATCACCAGGTCCATGTGGACCGGCGGCTCCTCCCAGTCGGGCATGACGCGGCGGATGTAGTCGCTCGGCTTGACCAGGTCAATGCCGAAATGCAGCGCACCCGGGGCGTTGGAGCCGGCCGGATAAATGGTGTGCCGCGGTGCCTTGGGGTTGAAGCCACAACCGCCACCTTCGATCATGCGGCCACCGACCAGCATCTCGCGCAGGATGCCGGCCTCGTCCGATGTGCCTTCGACGCGTGACACATGTTCACCGTCGAAAAACACGCCGATGGGCTCCTTGAATGGCTCGGCAAAGCCGATCGCCCACTGCGGATACAACACGCCCGACATCTGAGTCTGGCGACGCATATCGTTTTTCACCGAGTTGTGGTCCCACAGGTTGGGGCCGTGCGTCGGCAGGTAATGCACATAGGCACCGTCTTCCTCGGCCGTCATCTTGCCGCGCCAGCGGTTGGTGGAGAGCTGGTTGGCACACATCTCGGGTGTGAAGTGGATGCGCAAGTCGCTGCCGCGCACATCGCTGAAATGCAGGTCGAAATCCTGATCCTTGGGATAACGCGCTGCGGTGGCACGGCACAAGGCGCCGACGATGTCGATCGGAAAACGCGCCTGCGCGGTATGCAGCAGGTCCAGGTCGCGAAAATACGTGATCTTGACCCAGCGCTGCCCTTTGCGCCGCAGCCCGATACACAGTGGATCGAGGATCGAGCAGAACCAGGTCGACACCACGAAGGTCGCGTCTTCCAGCAGCGCATGCACGTTCTTGGGCACCTCGGTGACGCGGGTGCTGGGCTCCATGTAGATACGCATGGACGCGCCGCGTGACTGCGCCAGACCGCTGACCGCCTCGATGACACGGCGGTCGAGCAGCGGGTCAGCCAGAAACAGCACCCGGTCGCCAGGCCGGATCGCGAACACCCGTGTGAAATTGTCCAGCGCCTGAAAGTAGTTGCGTGTGCCGACCCGCGCCGGATTCTCCGGCGCTGGCAGGCCAACCCAGTTGCCTTTGGTGGCTGGCGGCAAGGCCTTGTCTGCGGTCTGCATTGGATCAGTCGATCGAGGCGCCCGAGCGCTTGACGGCTGCGCCCCAGCGTTCGATCTCCTGGGCGACGAAGGTCTTGAGTTCCTGCGGCGTGCCACCGACCACGTCTGCGCCGCGGCTTGCGAGCTGGTTGCGCAGTTCCGGGTCGGCCAGGGCTTTCTGGATGGCCGCGTTGACCTGGTCGACGATGGCCTTTGGCGTGCCGGCAGGCGCGAAGATCGCGTCCCAGGCACCGACGTTGAAACCGGGCAAGCCTGACTCGGCGATGGTCGGCATGTCGGCGAACCCGGTCACGCGTTTGGCGGTGCTCACAGCCAGGCCCTTGAGCCGGCCGCCACGCACCTGTGGCGCCGTATTGGGCATCACGTCGATCATGAAGTCGACCTGGCCGCCAATCACGTCGGTAATGGCTGCCGCCCCGCCGCGGTAGGGAATATGCACCACGGCCAGGCCAGCCTGGGCCTTGAGGATCTCGCCCGACAGATGCGAGGTTGTTCCATTGCCGGCCGACGCGAACGTGTACTTGCCGGGATTGCTCTTGAGCAACTGCAGCAGTTCAGCCATGTTCGCAACCGGCAGTCCCGGACGGATCACCACCATTGCGGCGATCGAGCTCAGCCGGCTGACCGGTTCGAAGTCCTTGAGCGCATCGAAGCCGGGGCGCTTGTACAGCGTCTGGTTGATGCCGTGGGTGCCATTGGTTGCGTACAGCAAGGTATAGCCGTCTGCCGGCGCACGTGCCGCAGCCGCGCTGCCAATGTTGCCACCGGCACCGGCCAGGTTCTCGAACACGATCGGCTGGCCCAACTCGGTCGCGACACGGGTCATCATCAGCCGGGCCAGGTTGTCGCCGCCGCCGCCCGCCGGAAAAGGCACGATGACCTTGATCGGCTTGGACGGATAAGCCTGTGCGTTGGCCAGGGGGCTGGCGGCGCTTGCGGCCAGTGCGGTCAACACGAGGCGTCGTGAAATGGGCATCGGGAGTCTCCAGTGGGTGCTTGCTGCGGGTTCAGAAGTCTGTCTATGCATGCAATTCTAGGTATATTTTGCGCCAGATCAATAAAATCGTTCAATACTGCATGCAATAAACGGCGTGTAAAGCCCGAATAGACTCATCCCATGGCCTCCCATATCCACCGTGTTGTTTATGAATTGCGCCGGCGCATCGTCGCCGGCGAACTATTGCCAGGAACGCGGCTGGTGGAGCTGGCGCTGGCCGCCCAGCTGGGCGTATCGCGCACGCCGATCCGGCTGGCCTTCGAGGAGCTCGAGAAGCAGGGCTTGCTGGAGCGCTTGTCCACGCGGGGCTTTCGGGTGCGCGAACTCACGGTCAATGACATTTCGGACGCGATCGATGTACGTGGCGTGCTTGAAGGCATGGCCGTCCGTCTGGCCGCCGAACGGCCGCTGGGTGCGCAGGCGCTGGCGGAGTTGCAGCGTTGCATCACCGAAGGACGCGCATTGATTCTGGAGGCGGCCGACAACCAGGACACGGTCGATCTGGCGCGCTGGATACCGATGAACGCCCGGTTCCACACCTGTCTGATGAACGCGGCGGCCAACAAGGCGCTGGCGTCGGCACTGGCGCATATCGACAAGCTGCCGCTGGCCAGTGCGTCTGCGCTGAGTCTCGGTGGCGCTGCGCCGGCGCTGGAACTGGCGTTCCTGCAGCGCGCCCAGCACGACCACGAAGACATCGTCGATGCGCTGCAGGCGCACGAAGGCGCACGTGCCGAGTCACTGATGCGTGAGCACGCGCGGCGCAGCCGCGACAACAAACGTGAGTTGCTGACCGGCAGGCGGCTTCAGGC
>JAGPBF010000260.1 GCA_018063505.1 Rhodoferax sp. | reverse complement strand
GATGTGTTCTTTGCCAGCATCCATGGCGACCCACGAACCGAATACCCGTTCTTTCTGGGCCATGCGGACGAAACCGGCGCGGGTGCCGGCGCCGGGTTCAACTTGAACCTGCCCTTGTCGCGTGGTACCGGGTTCAGTGTCTGGCGGGTTGCGCTCAAGCATGCGTTGCGCCAGGTGCAGGGCTTTGGTCCGCAGGCACTGATCGTTTCGCTCGGCCTGGATACTTTTGAAGGGGATCCGATTTCGGGCTTCAAGTTGCGCAGTGGCGACTACTTCGCCGTGGGAGAAGATCTGGCAACGGCGAACCTGCCCACTGTCTTTGTCTTCGAAGGTGGTTATGCCGTCGCGCAACTGGGCGTGAACGCGGCGAACGTGATCGAGGGTTTTGAACGGGCGGCCGGTTGATCGCCGGCCAGTTGCCAATGGCTCAGGAGGATGCTCTGGCGATGGAGTTCCGGGTCCGGATCAGGGCGTAACAACCCAACGCGGCCACGGCCGCCAGCACCGCCGGAAACCCGAAAGCGGGCGACCATTGCAACAGAAATCCGGATGAGGCTGATGCAGCCATGCTGCCAAGCGTGTAGGTGAGCACGAGCACTGCAGTGCTGTTGACCAGCGTGACGCCGGTCTCGCGCGCACCGATGTCGATCATGGCCAGCGTGTACAGACTGCCACCTGCACCACCCCATAGAAACACGATCGGCCAGGCCAGCCAGCCTGTGTGTGCCACGAGTGGCAACACCAGCGTGGCCACCAGCGTCATCAGCGCCAGCCCCACCATCAGCGTGCGCCGACCGGCAGCCTGGTCGGAAAACCGGTCTGCGGCCAGCCCGACCGGCAACATCGTCAGTGCGCTGCCCAAGCCGCTGGCCGCCACCAGCAGTGCCGAGGCCGTGACGCCCAGACCCAGCGCCAGCCCGTACAGCGGCAGGATGGATGTGACGCCGCTTTCAAAAAAGCCGCCGATAAACCCGGCCAGCATGATGATGGGGTGCTGTACCAGAGCATGCCAGACGCCGCGGATGCCGACCGGCGAGGTCAAGGCGTCGGCGGCCGGTGGCATTGGCGGCACCAGCAAGGTCCAGGCCAGGCCGGCAAATATGAAGCCGATCGCCACCCACAATGCCGCTGTGCTGGTCGGTCCGACCCATGCCAGCAAAGTCGGCCCGATGACGAACGTGGTGCCGACCATGGTCTCGAAAAAACCGACATAACGGCCGCGTCGGCCCGCAGGTGCAAATTCGGCCACCACTGCCTCGGCCAGTACCCAGCGCAGCCCCGACGCGGCACCTGCCAGCAGTTCCAGCAGAAACCACAGTGCCAGGTCGTCTGTCAACGCGAAACCCAGTGACGCCACCGCTGGAACGCCAGCCGCCAGCCACAAGGCCTCGCGGCGGCCCAGTTTTTGCGCTACCCAGGAACTGAACGGCGTGAACAGGAAGATGCCGGCCCAGCCGCAGGCGGCGAAAAGACCGGCTACTGTGCTGGACACGTCTCCTGCCTTGAGCCGCAGCAGCAGCAGCGGCAGCAGCATGAAGTAGCCAATCAACTCGAGGAATGTCGAGCCGAATATGGCGGCCAGGCCGAGGCGGGCTTGGCGATGCGCTGGTCCGGGAGCCATGCGGGCAAGCTGCGTCAGGCGCCGCCAAGGTCTGACGCGCGAGTCTGAAGCAGGGCGTGCGCCACTTCCGAGAATCCGGCGCCGCGCTCCGAACGGGTGACAAAATGCGGCAGATGGTTGAGTTCGGGCACAAAACGGCGGATATTGGCGACGCCGATGCTGTTGTCAAACGCCTCGAACATCCGCTGGTCGTTGGTGGAGTCTCCGACATAAGCCCAGCGTGACCGTTCTGCGTCGAGCGAGCGTGCGAACAGCTCGCGCACGATCCAGCGGGCACCTTCGAGCTTGTTGTGCGCGCCATACCAGCCATTGACATGGATGCTGCTGACGGTGGCCGACATGCCTTCCGCCTGCATGATCGCGACCACCTGGCCGATCTGCGCTTTCGTCAGGTGGCTGAACTCACTGTGGTCGATCGCGATGTCAGTCTCGCGCCCGGACGAGTCCGCTGCCGTGGTGCTGCCGGGAACCTCGCGCAGGATGCGCGCGGTCACTTGCTGCATCCGGCTGAAGTTGAGCGTGCGTGTCTGTTCGTCCTGCTGGTAAATCCGTCGCAAGCCGGTCGGCACTTCGCCTCGGGGCGAGTCGTTCACTTGCCTGACCAGCGCAACTGCGCCGTTTTCCGCGACGATGGCGTCTACCGGCCAGCTGCAGGCAAACGGTATGCTCCAGCCAACCGGGCGACCGGTGATCGCTATGACGTGCAGCCCGGCTGTCTTGAGCCGGACCAAGGCTTCCAGTGCATCGTCTGTAATTGCGCCTTCTGTCGTCAACGTGTCGTCAATGTCGGTGAATATCCCGAATATTGGCGAACGTCGCTCGGCAGACCATGTTTCCAGCGGCAACATGCGCGTCTCTGCGATCAGCCGGCGGCCTGCAATGCCAGCCCTGCATGTTCGCGCAAGGGGTGGAAATGGATCTTGGGAAACCGCTCCTGTGCGAGCCGAACGTCATACGGTGACGTGGTCAGGAACGCCAGTGTGTCGGCTGCATCCAGCGCCATGCGCATCGGGTAGGCATCGGTGAAGGCGCGCAATTCCTGCGGCGTGTCTGCCGTGATCCAGCGCGCACCGACATACTGGCAGGATTCGAGCCGGATGTCGGCGTCGTATTCGCCTTTGAGCCGGTGTTGCACGACTTCGAACTGCAGCTGCCCCACGGCGCCCAGCAGCATCGGGCCACCAATGTGGGGCCGGAACACCTGGATCGCGCCTTCTTCGCCTAACTGCGCCAAACCTTGCTGCAACTGCTTCGTACGCAGTGGATTTCTCAGAATGACGGTCTGGAACAGTTCGGGCGCGAAGAACGGCAGCCCGGTGAATTGCAATGCCACGGAGCCATCGGTGATGGTGTCGCCGAGTTGCACACCACCGTGGGTGGTGAAGCCGACGATGTCGCCGGCAAAGGCTTCCTCGACGGCCTCGCGACGCTGGCTCATGAAGGTCACGACGCTGGTCGGGCGCAGTTCCTTGCCGGTGCGCTGGACCTTGAGTTTCATGCCTGGCGTGTATTTGCCGGAACAGATGCGTACAAAGGCAATCCGGTCGCGGTGCGAAGGATCCATATTCGCCTGCACCTTGAACACAACGCCGGAAAAAGCGTCGCCTTCGGGGTCGACGCGCTGGATGATGGGTTCTGCGCCTGCGCCGGCTTTGGCCGGAATCAGGGAACTGGTGCGAGGCTGGGGTGGTGGCGCGAGATCGACCAGGGCGTCGAGCACCTCCATCACGCCGAAATTGTTGACGCCGGAGCCAAAGAACACCGGCGTCTGCTTGCCGGCCAGGAATTCATCGCGGTCGAACGCAGGTGATGCGCCACTGACCAGTTCCATATTGGCCTCGGCCTGCTCGAAGTCATGTCCGAACCGCTTGCGTAATGCTTCTACATTTGACAGGGGAACCGCGTCGAAATCCTGGGGCCGGCGGTCCTGCCCGGCCTGAAACACGGTCATGGTCTGCGTGCGCAGGTTCACGATACCGCCGAAATGTTTGCCCTGGCCGACAGGCCAGGTCAGCGGCACGCAGGACATTCCCAGCTCGCGCTCGATCTCGTCGAGCAACTCCAGTGGTTCACGGACCTCCCGGTCCATCTTGTTGACGAAGGTGATGATCGGGGTGTTGCGCTGGCGGCAGACTTCGATCAGCCGCCGCGTCTGGGCTTCGACGCCGTTGGCCGCATCGATCACCATCAGGGCGGCGTCGACCGCGGTCAGCACCCGGTAGGTGTCTTCCGAGAAGTCTTTGTGGCCCGGCGTGTCGAGCAAGTTGATCACATGGTCGCGGTAGACCATCTGCATCACCGAGCTGGCGACCGAAATGCCACGCTGCTTTTCGATTTCCATCCAGTCGCTGGTGGCATGGCGTGTGGCCTTGCGCGCCTTGACCGAGCCGGCGATCTGGATCGCGCCGGAGAACAGCAACAGCTTTTCTGTCAGCGTGGTCTTGCCCGCATCGGGGTGGGAAATAATGGCAAAGGTTCGGCGGCGCCGGGTTTCAGCCTGGTAGGACATGCGGTTTCGTTGTGTGAGGGCGCCGGTGCTGCCGCCCTGGACTGGGGGGTCTTCGCGCACCTTGTCTGGTGTTCCGGGCCTGGAAAAGGTTAGAATTATCGCCTTCCGAGGAGCGTTGCAGTTCACACCGCGGTGAACGAGGCTCGGACAGCATGGGTTGTTGCCGCAAGGCCAGCCCATCCGCACCAACGGCGCTCACCCACCAGTCTGTGGAGTGAGCCTTTTCCCCGGGCTATTGCGCACTGCTGGTGGTTGTACGTATCAACCATTGGAGTGACACATGAGCGCCGTATTGAAACCGATCCAGAATCAGGCCTATCACATTGCCGACCTGAGCCTCGCCGCTTGGGGCCGCAAGGAACTCAACATCGCCCAGACCGAAATGCCCGGCCTGATGGCTATCCGCGAGGAGTTCGCCAAGTCGCAGCCTCTCAAGGGCGCGCGTATCACCGGCTCGCTGCACATGACGATCCAGACTGGCGTGCTGGTCGAGACGCTGCAGGCGTTGGGGGCGCAGGTTCGCTGGGCCTCGTGCAACATCTTCTCGACCCAGGACCATGCCGCAGCTGCGCTGGTGGCAGCAGGTACGCCCGTGTTTGCCTACAAGGGCGAATCGCTGACTGACTACTGGGACTACACCCACCGCATCTTCGAATTTGGCGGCAAGGGCGCCAAATTCGAAGGCCCGAACATGATTTTGGACGATGGCGGCGATGCCACACTGCTGATGCACCTGGGTGCGCAGGCCGAGAAGGACATCAAGGTTCTGGCCAAGCCGGGCAGCGAAGAAGAGATCTGCCTGTTTGCCGCCATCAAGGCCAAACTCAAGCAGGATCCTACCTGGTACAGCCGCCGCCTGAAGCACGTCATCGGCGTGACCGAAGAAACCACCACCGGCGTGTTGCGGCTCAACGAGATGTCAGCCAAAGGCACTTTGTCGCTGCG
>JAGPBF010000003.1 GCA_018063505.1 Rhodoferax sp. | reverse complement strand
ACTAAGAATGTGACCCTATCGAAAATGTCAGACTCTCCAGCACATGCCGCCGCTCAGCCGACCACCAAGGTGAATGCCGTAGCGAACACTACTGCCGAACCCGCAGGTGCCGGCGGGACGAAGACTGCTGCAGCCGACGTACCGAAGGCTAAAGTAACGCTATTTTATTTCGGTACTGACTCTTGTCCGACGTGCCGCGGATGGAAGTCCTTTGATTTGCCGAAGCTGAAGGAGACAGAGGCCTTCAAGTCAATCAGGTACGTCGAAGTACAAAAAGCAATCCCAGCCCCAATCCCCTCTGCGGACGCTTTTCCGTCCGATCTGGCGTCACTGCGCGAGGTTATCTCGAACCGATTCAAGGGAAGAGTTTCCTCTCCCATGTTCGCAATGGTGGTGGGGGACGAGGTTAAGTGGGCATATTTGGGCGCCCCTGACAATAAGCAGGTCGTTGACGCAATCGTTGCCGCAACAAAATAATTGGTCGGCACTAAAGACCGATGCGCTGTTGATCGCTGATTCATAGGTACCCCCCGCGTCACAATAGTTGTCGCCTTCATAGGACCAAGAACCCTGGGGGCGGCGATGAAGGAAATCAGTGGCTCGATATGTGAGCGTGCTCACCCGGGACCCTACCCCATACATAAGCTATTTCCCGCGTCTGTCCGTGATTGCACCATGAGATTTCACGTACTTCGCATCGTGCCAGCCCAGGTACGACTGAATACCCGACGTGCTCTGTCTTCCATTTTCAATGCGGGCTTGCAAGTCATTCACCGTCGCGCACGTGTCTTGCGCAAGGAGTTGACCGGCGTCGGTGTCAGCGACCTGAAAACCGCAGCCGCGACAGGGACTTGAGGTTGCCAGGCTGGTAGTAGGGCCGGGTCCACGCGTCGTCCATGGCCAGCGGCTGGACCTTCTGCAACTTCAGCAGTTTGGCGTAATAGCGAAAGCGGTAGTGTTCGTAAAAGCGGATGATCTCCAGCCCGTATCGGTCTGCCAGGTCGGTGTCGCCCCGCACGATCAGGTAGTTTTCGTCGTTCCCATTGCTGGCCGATGCGCTGAGGTTGTGGCTGCCGCTGATGACCACCGGCGTGTCGCTGGTGAAATTGGCCACGATCGCCTTCAGGTGCACCAGCAGGTTGCCACGCTGTCCCTTGAGTCCTTCCTTGACCCAACCCTCCAGACCGTTCGTCAACAGGGCGGTGGCTGTGAACTCGGCGGTGCGATCGGCGTGAAAGCCGGTGATGCGGCTTGCGGTGTTCTGGATGCCGTAGCGCAGCACGTCGTCGTGCTCGGCGCCGAGCAGCGCATTGAGCAGGTCGTCCGGTAGCGCAAAGGCCGTTGCGAACAGCAGGTCCCTGTCGGCGCCACCGATGACCCGGATGAACTCGGCCAGATCCGCACCCCCCGACCGTGGTGAGAACCCGGCGAACAGCGCGCTCGATGCGTCGATGGGATTGTTCTTGCTGATCCATTTGCGGGTGGCGGCCACATCGTCCGGACTCGACCATATCTGGCCGAACAGTTCGAGGTACTTCGCGGCCAGCATCTTGTCGTCGGCCACATGGACCACGTTGGCCTGTCGATAGACACCGTTCTCGGTGAAGTTGGTACTGCCGCACAACACCGCCTGCGGCGTGCGCACCCCGCCAGCGCCGAGCTTGCTCAGCACGATGAACTTGTCGTGAAAGATCCGGCTGGTGACACGGGCGCGCTTCTTCGCCACCGGGATCTTCGCCAGGCTGGCCTCGTTCTGCGCAGTCTGGTCATCGCCGGCTTTTGCGTGGTAGAGCACACGCACCTGCACGCCGCGTTTGTACGCCGCATTGACGGCATCCACGATGGCCTTGAGTTCGTACTCGTAAATCGCAATGTCCAGCGCCCAGGCGGTGCGCTTGGCACGCCCGATGAACGCCAGGATCTGATCGAGCAAGCCGTGTTGCAGCCAATCGCGCGGCGCCGCCGGCCAGTCCTCGATCGGCAGTTCGGGTTGCTGCGAGAGCAACTGGTCCATCTCGGGAAACTTGCGTCCGAAGGCCTGGCTGGCGGCCACGGCGCGGTTGAAGATGACGCGATGTCCGGCTGGCTTGCCGTCGTCGGTGGTCACGCTGAGTTCCAGCGGCTCGCCCAGAACAGGTGCGGCCGGCGTGCCATAGACCGGGTGCACGCGGTAGCGGCAGGTGGTGCCAGGTTCGATGCTGTAGTCGGCCCAGCGAAACTTCTGGATCGGTGCGAGGTTGCTCGGGGTGGCATTCCACTGCGCCAGCGTGTGCGCCCGGCCAGGAAAGGTCAGGCTGTTGAGCAGCCACTGCCAGGGTTTGGCCGCCTCCTTCTGCCGGAATGCAAAACCCAGCAGGCCAGCGCGCCGCGACTCGGCCAGGTCGACCGCCAGCAACACGCCGTTCGTGCCGGCGTACGCCTTGATCCGAAAATCGTCATTCTGGTTCGTCTTGAGCCTGCGCATGTTCACCCTGCCGATCTTGTTTGAATTCCATTGGATCGACAAACGGTAAGGCGCGCGGCGCTGGTAGTCAACCACCTATGTGGATGTGCTCTTTCTTGGGCCGTCCGATGGCGTTTGAAATTCCTTTTCCCCATGTGAAGTTTTATGGTCGGCCCTGTCATTTCACGCACCATTGCAATGCCTGCTTTTGAGATCTCACAGTTTGTACGACAACGTACAGACGAAGCTCTGCGAGACCGGATACCGTGCATGCGGTATGGCATCGACAGTGGGGAGAATTCATGCACCGCGCTGATATTTCAAGGTCTTCCATTTCGCTGGCCATGCAGGCGGCCAGGGCCCAGCGCGAGTCGCTTGGCTGGAATGGCAGACGGACGCGCGAATCGAGTAAAGACTTCGATTTCGTCATGATGCTCGACGCGTATCGCGACGGTGGCGGTTTGGTGCGCGCGGACGAACTGCTGTCCCTGTTCAAGCGCAATGGTGGACCCGATGTCGCGGGTCTCGCGCGCTGGATTGTGGAGAGAAAAATCATCTGCTTCGATTGGCAGGCACAAACTTGGCTCCCGTTGTTCCAGTTCAGACGCTTGGAGGTGATGCCTGATCCGCGGCCCGATCCGGTACTCGTCGAGTTGAACCCCAGCTTTGACCAATGGGAAGTGGCAACCTGGCTCGCCAGGCCCAATCCCTCGCTCTCGCATCGCGCTCCCGTACAAACTCTGGATTTGGACTATCAGGCCGTGCTGGACGCGGCGCGTGCCGACGGTTTTATTGCCAACCAGTGAGGTCTTGCGATCCCTTTATGGTCACCAGATGGCACTATGCGACGGCATAAGGCGCCGACTTGCGCCTTGCGGCAGCCCAATGGTGCGATACGTCGCAGCTGACGGAAGGCGCGCAGGCGAAGGACCGTGACCTAACGAGCGGCCCTCTCTGCCATGGAACCCGATGTGTGCGGTGTCGCACAGACGCGGCCGAGCGCCGGCGAGAAGATTCGTGCTCAAGTCCAGTGCATTTCGATTGACCCTTCAAGTACCTGATCGCTTCAGCGTGAGCCGGTGCACACAGCCTTTTGCCACATTCGCGTCACGAGGTTGCCCATGAAGACCATCACCAAGGCCAAGCGTCCCAGAGATCCGCGGCGCCTGGTTTCCACACTGGCCGTGCTCGCGGACAACCAACCGGACCCGGGTGTCCTGAAGGGAACTGTCGATCGTGCGGTCGCCAACTTCATCGCCGCGCCGGCCAAGCTCCGCGCTCCCGAGCGAGAGGCTGGCGCGTCGGTGTCCTGAGCGATGCACATCCTTGGCGTTGGCACTGCGCATCCGCCATCGCGCTACACCAAAGCTCAATGCCTGGTTGCGTTCGAGAAATCTGCCTGGTTTGCCCGGTTGGACGGGCGGGCCCACCTCGTCGCGAGAACGGTCCTGCAGCGTGACAACGGCATCGAGGCGCGCCGCCTGGCGGTCGGATCGCTGGACGAGGTGTTCACGATCGACCCCAACACGCTGTCGCATCGCTTCCTGACGCATGCGCCGCCGCTTGCAGCGCAGGCGGGCGAGCGTGCGCTGATCAAGGCCGGACTGGACGCCTCGCAAGTCGATGCCGTGGTGGTCAGTACCTGCACGGGATACCTGTGTCCGGGGCTTTCCGGGCATGTCGTCGAGCGTCTCGGACTGCGACCCGATGTACAGGCCTTCGACCTCGTTGGCCAGGGCTGCGCCGCGGCGCTTCCGAACTTGATGCTGGGCAAGGCCTTGCTCGCCACTGGCGCTTGCGAGCACGTGCTGTCGATCTGCGTAGAAGTCAGCAGCGCTGCGATGTACCTCGACAATGACCCGGGCGTGTTGATCAGCGCCTGCTTGTTCGGTGATGGCGCTGGTGCGGCTGTGCTGGCGCGCAAGGCGGGACCATCGGTCAGGGGCATTGAATGGAAGGACAGTACGTCCCTCATCGAGCCGGGCGAGCGAAGCGCACTGATGTTCGAGCAGCGAGACGGCATGCTGCGCAACATCCTGACCCGAGCGGTACCTGCCTTGGCGGCCGACTATGCGCAGCGGGTGCTGGGTACCGTGCTCCACAGGGCCGGCCTGAATCCGGGCGACGTCGGTACCTGGGTCATGCATGCGGGCGGCCGCGATGTGCTGCTGGCGCTGGAACGCCGGCTGGAACTGGGGCCTGACGCTCTGCGCTACAGCAGGGCCATGCTGCGCGAATACGGCAACCTGTCGAGTGCCTTTGTCTATTACGTGCTCGAAGCCGCGCTCGCCGACGCAGCCTCGCCAGGCTGGTGGTGGTTGTCGTCTTTCGGGGCCGGCTTCAGTTGCCATGGCGCGCTGTTGGAGGTCCAGTGATGCCGCCGAGGATGGTTGTGCGCGAGACGCTGGATGATCTTGCGCCTGACGATCCCGCCGCGATACGCTCGCGACGCGATCTCGTGCGCGTTCATCGCGCCATGGGAACCCGCGCCATCATGTCCCGGGGTTGGCAAAACCTGTTCCCGCCAAAAAGTGCGCGTGTGCCCTTGAGGATCCTCGAGATCGGCGCCGGCGATGGCAGTTTGCTGCTCGGTGTCGCACGCGCAATGGCGCGGCACTGGCCACCGGTGCAACTGACCCTGTTGGACCAACAGGACATCGTGAGCGCCGCTACCTTGGCAGGTTACGCCGATCTGGGGTGGACTGCGCAGGTGCAGGTTGCAGACGTGTTGACCTGGGCGCTGCAGACCGACCCCGTGGCGCCGGACGGGTCGCTGCCACGCTGCGACCTGATCACCACCACGCTGTTCCTGCACCACTTCGAGGGGCCCCAGCTTGCGTCGTTGCTTGCCGCGGTCGCTTCGCGTACCGATCGGTTCTTCGCATGTGAACCTAAACGGTCGCCAATGTCGCTGCTGGGCAGCCATCTTGTCGGCGTTATCGGGGCCAATGCGGAGACCCGTGAAGACGCCGTGTTGAGTGTGCGGGCCGGCTTTCGTGACGACGAGATCACCGCTGCGTGGTCAGGTGCCGGCGACGCCTGGGACACGCGGGAGTTCGCAGCGGGCATGTTCAGCCATTGCTTCAGCGCCCGGCGGATGGAAATCGCATGACGCGAGAAGCTTCGCCCACTAAGTTCGACGTGGTCATTGTTGGCGCGGGTCCGGCAGGTTCGACGGTGGCCATTCAACTTGCCCGCGCCGGATGGTCCGTGGCCTTGATCGAGAGGCAACGCTTCCCGCGCCGCAAGGTGTGCGGTGAGTGCATCGCGGCCAGCAACTTTCCCTTGCTCGAAGCGCTGGGAGTCGCCGTGGCCATTGATACGCTTGCAGGCCCGCCCCTGCGCCAGGTCACTCTGCTGCGAGGCGACAGCGCTGTGGCGGCTGAACTTCCGGTCGCCGACCACGCTCGTTTCCCCTGGGGTCGAGCCCTTGGTCGTGAAACGCTGGACAACTTGCTGCTGGAGCAGGCCCGCGCAGCAGGCGCAATTGTTTTCCAACCTTGCACCGTGCAGGCGATCCGGGGTAGCGTCGGCGCCTGGCACTGTGAGGTTCGCGTGCTCGATTCCTCAGCACTGCTGCGGCTGCACGCCACGATCGTCGTTGATGCCCACGGGTCGTGGGAAGACTTGCCGTCGGACCGACCCAGGCGCCGGCAGGCACGCGGGTCGGCCGACCTGTTTGCCTTCAAGGCCAATTTCTCGGGTTCGACTCTGCCCGAGGGCCAGATCAGCGTGCTGGCCCTGGACGGCGGCTACGGTGGCATGGTGGTGGCTGACGGCGGAACAATGACGCTCGCGTGTTGCATCCGACGCGATCGGCTGAGCTTGCTGCGCGACCGCGCGCCTGGCCTTAGCGCGGGTGATGCCGTCGAAGCCTGGCTGCGCCGTGCGTGTCTTGGCGTGCAACAGGCTCTGCATGGCGCCCGGCGTGACGGGCCCTGGTTGGCGACTGGACCTCTGGATACCGGCGTGCGCGTGGATGCCCGGGACAGGATTTTCAGGGTCGGCAATTCCGCAGGAGAAGCCCATCCGATTCTGGGTGAAGGCATGAGCATGGCCTTGCAGTCGGCGGCGCTTCTGTGTTCGCACCTGCTCGGGCGTCACGGCCCCGCGGTGGTGCCTGGCGCTGCGGTCCAGGCCGAGTTGCAGCGTGCCTACGCGGCTTCCTGGCAGCGCGAATTTGCGCCCCGTCTGCGCCTGGCCGCCATCTTTGCCCATATCGCCATGCGTCGGCGCGGCGCAGCCGTTCTGATGGAACTGGTTCGGGTGTGGCCCGGACTCCTCACGCAAGGTGCGCGATGGGGCGCGAAGGTCCGCCCCGCCAGGATGGCGGATACGACTGGCATTGCGCGCACTCTGCCATCCGTACCCGAACCGACCCGCGCATCCCGGGTTCATTGAATCGCCTACCAAGGGAATCGACATGACAACGACCTTCGAGCGCCTGAGTGCGATCCTGATCAAGGAATACAAGCTTCAGCCGGACCAAATGGCACTGGATGCTCCGCTGGACAGTCTGGGAATCGACTCGCTTGGCACCGTCGAACTGCTCTGGAACATCGAGGACGCGTTTCAGGTCAAGCTGCCATCCGATCCTGTGGAACTGCTCACACTCGGTGACGTGGTTCGTTATGTTGATCAACTCGTCGCCGAGCAAGGCAGCACCACACATTCTCCCGCGTCGTCAGGGCAATCCCCGTTGCGCGCGTGATGAGACGGGTCGCGGTCAGCGGAATCGGAGTGGTCTCGCCGCTTGGCAACAGCGCGGCAGCGGTATTGGCCCGTGCGCGCGTCGGCCAGTCGGGTGTTCGCAGGCTCGAGATCCCGTTTGCGAACCGGCTTACCACGCCTATCGCTGCAACGGCAAACTTTGACGAAGGGGTTGAATTCGATCCGGGCAAGCTGCGCATGCTGGACCGGTTCAGCTTGTTCGCCCTGTTCGCGGCAAACCAGGCAGTGCAAGCGTCGCAGGGCGCATTGGCGAACGTCGACCGCTCGCGAGCGGGCGTTTTCGTCGGGACGGGGATGGGCGGCACGCTCACGATGGATGGCGGATACCAGACCCTCTATGGAGAGCTGTCAGACCGCATCAAGCCGTTCACCATATTGATGGGTATGCACAACGCGGCAGCCGCATGGATCGGGATCGAGCACAACCTGCGCGGTCCGAACATGACGTATTCAACCGCCTGCTCGTCGTCGGCGGTGGCCATCGGCGAGGCCTGGATGCGGGTGGCATGTGGTCAGCTCGATGTCGTCATCGCGGGTGGGGCAGAGGCGCCGCTGTCGCCGGGCTCCATGAAGGCGTGGGAAGCATTGCACACAGTGGCCACCATGGACACCGAGGACCCCGCGGCGTCATGCCGACCGTTCTCGAAGAACCGCAGTGGAATGCTCCTGGGTGAGGGCGCTGCGATGTTGGTCATCGAACCCTGGGATCGCGCGTTGGCACGTGGCGCCCACATCCTCGGTGAGATCCTGGGGTATGGGCAATCCAATGACGCGAGCCACATCACGCGACCCAGTGTGGAGGGCCAGGCTGCGGCGATGACCGCGGCACTGCGTGCCGCCCAGGTCGATCCGCAGGAGGTGGATGCCATCAACGCGCATGGCACGGGAACCCAGGCCAACGACCGGACCGAGACGGCCGCGATAAGGGCCGTTTTCGGCGCTCGGGCCGATCGGATCCCGGTCAGCGCAACCAAGGCCATACACGGCCACTTGCTGGGCGCGGCCGGAGCGCTTGAATGTGTGTTGTCGCTACTGGCCATGCAGCACAGGGTCGCGTTCCCTACGATGCACCTGCAGCAGCGTGATCCCGAGTGCGATCTGGACTATGTTCCCAATGAGGCACGCGAAGGCTTCGCCGCCCAGGTGATGGTCTCCAACTCGTTTGCGTTTGGAGGAACAAACGCGGTCCTGGTGTTGCGTCGCGCCGGATAGAACTGCCAAAACGAGACTGAGCCTTTTCTGGGCTGGCACTCTCCTTCAGAAAGTTGACCGAGTTCGACGCGTTCCTGGAGTGACAGCGCCCGAACGGACTCATTCGCACGTCGACAATTTTTACAGCGCGCCCAGCGGCAGACGGAAAGGGCTTTCCATCGCCGTTGATTTTCAAAGGGAACAGACCTCCGGCACGGTAAATGCGTGTTCTGCAATGGTTCCGGGGTCTGGATTCGGGGAGACGGACATGAAGCACGCGCAATGGCTGATCGGTGGTCTGCTGGGTTTCGTGTTGGGCGCTCCGGCGCTTGCATTCAACGTCTTCCCGTATGGGGCGGACCAGGCGAGCAAGTGGGGAGAGAACACCATCGGAACTCCGGGCGGCGTGGTGACTTGGAGCCTGATGGCCGACGGCACCGGCCTCGATGCAGCGGCCCCCACGTATATCCACGGCACATCCGATATGGGCAGTCTTTTTGCCCAGATCGACACGGCGTACGGCGCCGGAACCGCATTGACAGCGCTTCAGAAGGCGTTTGGCCAATGGTCGGCGGTCGCAAACATCAGTTTTGTGCAGGTGACCGAGACCGGATCGGTGCCATTCGCGGCCGCCTATGCCGGCGTGGGTGCCAGCGTCATCGGCAATATCCGCATTGGTGCCTACAACCTGGATGGGTTTTCGGGCGCGGTGGGCTTCGCGCCAGCCCCGAACGGCGGAACCACACTCGAGGGCGACGTCATTTTCAACCTGAACGTGGCATACGCTATTCCGCCAGGGAATGAAGGTGACCCCTACTTTCTCTACCCCAACCCCTCCCCGACGCTGAGCCCTGACCACGATAGCTACTACCACAACGATTTTCAGGGATTGTTCACCCATGAACTCGGGCACGCGATCGGTCTGGCCCATACGAACGTAGCCTCCGCATTGATGTGCGGTTATGTGGATGGCAGTTTCGACGGCAGCGCGTGCGCGTACAACGGCCCGGCACCGTCCGACGGCATGGCACCGATCAACAGGATTCCCGACGCCGATGATGTGGCGGGTGCCCAGTATCTTTATGGCGCGGCGGCCCCCGTTCCGGAGCCGGAGAGTTTTGCCATGCTGCTGGCGGGACTGGGTGTCATCGCGGGAGTTATCCGCCGCCGCAGGGCAAGACCCGAAATTCGGTGACGGCTTTGGACGGTCTCGGACTTGCGAGCGATTGCAGGTCCATTTTTTCGCTGCTTGTCTGGCGCCCTGTGCCGTCATCGGATCACGGCCGCCAACTGCGTGGCGCCTGAACCGATTTGTCCGGGTTCTGCGGCGAATGCTGCGTGCCGGTGGCTCAGGCGCTGGAAATGCGGCTGACCAGCGCCTTGGTGAAGCTTGCCGTGGTCGCGGTACCACCCAGATCACCGGTGCGCACCTTGTCGATGTTCAGCGTGGCGTCGAGCGCCTGGCGCAAACGGGTGGCTTTCTCGGTGAGCCTGACATGGTCGAGCATCATCGCCGTGGCCAGCAGCAGCGCGGTAGGGTTGGCGATGCCCTTGCCGGTGATGTCGGGCGCTGACCCGTGCACTGCCTCGAAGATCGCCGCGTCAGCGCCGATATTGGCGCCGGGTGCCATTCCCAGGCCTCCGACCAGACCGGCCGCCAGGTCGGACAGGATGTCGCCAAACAGGTTGGTGGTCACCAGCATGTCGAACTGCCAGGGGTTGAGCACCAGCTTCATCGCGCATGCGTCGATGATGACCGAGTCGATTTCAAACTGCCCCTTGTATCTGCGCTCGTAAAGGTCCAGGCCGGTTTCCAGGAAGATGCCGGTCAAAGCCTTCATGATGTTGGCCTTGTGCACGATGGTCACCTTCTTGCGCCCCATCGCGACGGCTTGATCGAAGGCAAACTCGAGCAGGCGCCGACATCCGGCGCGGGTATTGATGCCGGTGGCGATGGCCACGGCGTGCGGGTCGTCATCGATCTGCACAAAATGTTCGTGGCCGATATACAGACCTTCGAGGTTCTCACGCACGACCACCAGGTCGATCTTGTCGAATCTGCCGCCAGGAATGATGGTCAGGGCAGGCCGAAGATTCGCGTAGAGTTTGAATTCCTCCCGCAAACGCACGTTCGATGAGCGGTATCCGCCCCCCGACGGTGTCTCCAGCGGGCCCTTGAGGGCCAGGCGGGTGCGGTGGATGCTGTCGAGAGTGGCTTGTGGCAGCGGATCGCCTGCAGCCTTCACGCCTTCGAGGCCGGCGATCTGGCGGTCCCAGGCAAAAGGCGCTTGAAGTGCATCGAGCGCCGCCAGTGTGGCGTCGACGATTTCAGGGCCAATGCCGTCGCCGGGTATGAGGGTGGCGGGAATGGTGTTTGGCATGGAATTCGATACTCGCGATGGCGGCGTGAAGCCTGAACGCCTGATTATGCGCGGCTCGATATTGACCGACACCATGGCGCGACGGTACTGCCCGCCGGCTTCAGTCGACATCGGCAGTTGGCGCACGCCATTCCTGATACAGATCCAGGCGCTCCGTCTCGCGCCTGCAGGCGCATGCGTCAGCCGAACAGGCGGCGTGGATCCGGCAGACGGTAACGCCCATCCAGCATTTCCGGCCGCGGCAGGTAGGCACGCAGGCACAGGAAAAACCGGTCGGCAGGCGCCGGCAACCAGTTCGCACGTTGCGCGGCGTCCAGTGGCGCGGCGTGCGCAATGATGATGGTCAAGCCACCGTCCGGATCACGCGCCAGTGCGGATGTGCGGTCGCCAATGGCGTATCGTTCGATGGCATTGGGTACCAGGAAGCAGTCGCTCGATGCGTAAAGCGTGATGGACCAGAACGCGTCCACCGGGGGCAACTGGTCGGGGCCGAAGCGAATCGCGTACACATGTTCGCCGCTCAGCGGTAGACCGTCCGCATCGGTGTCGCAGCGCGGATAGGCCGCTTCAAGTGTCTCCAGCGCACCGATCGACTGGCGTGATATGAAGGCGCGCAGCAGCAGGTCGTCGCCGAAATTCTGTCCGAGTGCCATGGGCTGACGCCAGCCGTGTTGCGTGTCGTCGCTTTGCGTGCCGAACACCTGCTGCTGCGCGCTGTCAAGCAGGGCCTGACTGCGCATGCAGGCGCGCTCCAGGGCCTGTCGGGCGTCCTGTGGCACAGGGGTCGGCGCATCGGGTCCGAACCCCAGCGGCGCAAACTGCGCCATCAGTGCGGCATGGCGATCTGGTGGTGGACACATCCGCAGCGCGTCGTTGACCATGGACAGGAACCGGTCCATGCTGAACGGCGCGCGCGGTACGAACCTGCTGTCGAAGCGCCGGGGCGGGCTGTCGCAGCCTGCGCGCCAGTCGTCCAGCGTCTGCATCCGGAACTGGTCCTGCAAGGCATTCACTGCCGGCACGTCGGCCGGTCCGTCCACCAGTATCCGACCGATGATCCAGACCCAGTCCGTGTCGCTGCGCAGGTGGCGTCCGGTTGATTGGTGTTCGGCCGCAACCTCGCCATCCCACTTGGGCCCGGACAACAATACCGAGCCGGCGCCGTTGCCGGTGGTGCGGGTGCCAACCGACGCAAACGGGTTGGTGTAGTAGTCGAGCATGCCCAGCACGTAATAGCGGCTGCCGGTGTCGGGCACGCTGATGACCAGCGGTCCGGCGGACAGGTCGATCCAGGCGTTGACATACAAGGTGTCGTTGTTGGGCATCACGACCCGGCTCTTGCCGGCGGTCAGCAGTTCGCGTTCGAGCGTGAAAAGATTGCACCAACGCTCGGTACTCTCGGGGCTGTCGCCGGCGAAGCCCTGGCCCGGCGCCTTGCGCGCCGATGTGGCGGCGCGCATGCGCTGCATCTCGAACAGCGGCCAGCAGGTGATACAGGCCTGCAGCGCCAGGCTGAAGAGGTAGTCGTCACGGGCGGTGGTGGCGGGTGCGCTGGTATTCATGTCGGGTTTCGCATCAGTTCAGGTGCAGGGGTGTTCTGCAAGGGCGGAATGCGCCAGCTGCGTGCCTCGGGGCGGGGCCGATACATGCGCAGGATCAGATAGAAGTTGCCGTTGGGCGCCGGCAGCCAGTTCGATCGGTCGGCCGGTGCCGCATGCCCGATCTGCAGCGTGAGCCCGCCATCGGGATCGTGGCGCAGGCCGCTGGTGCGGTCGCCGATGGAAAAACGCTGGAAATCGTTCGGGTACAGGAAACGGTCGGCCGCGTACAAGGTGATCGACCAGAACGCGTCCACCGGCGGAAGGTCACCCGCTTAGAAGCGCATCAGGTAGCGCTTGTGTCTGTCCAGCTTGGCCTTGTCGGAATCGAAATCTCCCATGGCGTAAACAGCCTCGTCGCTGGCCAGTCCACCCAGGCCCTTGTATGCCGTCAGCGCCCGGGTCAGGTAGTCGCTGCCATAACGTCCCAGTGCGTAGCTGGCAGCCCAGGGTCTGGCCAGATGGCTGCGTGAACCCGATTCGAGCAGGGCCGCGCCGTCCTGCAGGCCACGCACCAGCCCGGCGCCCAGGGGCGCATCGATCCATGACCAGTCGAAGGCCTTGCCGGGCACCAGCTTGCCGCGGGTGAACCAGTGCGCCATTCCCGCGTCGGCGGCCGGCACCGTGGTGCTGGCCAGGCACTGGCACAGATTGCTGAAAAACGCAGCTGCAATGGCATCTGCTTCGTGGGGCCGCTCGGCCAGCGCCGCCATCGTGTCCTCGGGAGCGCCAATCCAGTGCGCTACGCCATACGGGAGGGCGCCTCTATCGGTGCCTTCGGGGCAACTCAGGTGGATGTCGTCCTGCAGCGCGCGCGCGGCGTCGCCATCGGAATCGCCGACGACGATCCGACCGATCATCCAGACCAGGTCGGTCGGTGCGGTCACAATGCGCAAATCGTGCGGCCATGCCGGCTCGCGCGCAGTGCCCGGGCCGACCAGCATGATGGTTTCGCCGTCAGCATCGGAACTTGCGGAGCCCGGGTTGGCGAAGTTGTTGGTCCAGGCGTCATACAGCGCGAGCACGAAATAGCGCTCACCGTGGTGTCGCCGCGATGGCATTTTTAGCAGGCGCGGGCCGTTGGCCAGGTTGAACCAGCCGGTGCTGTACAGCAGGTCGTTGGCGGGCGTCACGACATCGCGGTCATCGGCCGTGGAGGCACGGCGCACGTGCTGCAGTCGGTCGATATCGGCGCGCCATGCGACTGGCCGGTCGATGCCGTCCATGGTTTGCAGGCGGCAGGTGCGCATCGATTCGATCAGCGGATAACCCCAGACAAAGGCGGACAAGCCAATCGACTGGCCCAGCGCAAAACGAGGGGTCGGCGCAATGTCCGTGGCCGGTGGTGTTGCCATCGTGTCAGCTTTCATGTGTGTGCTCCTGCAGATGGTTCGCGGCCCACCACGACGGCATCGGCGCCTGCCGGAACGCCCAAGCCCATCATCGACAAGATCAACCAGGAAATTGTCCGGCAGCTGACGGCGCCGGAGTCCCGCGAACGGTTCATCAAAGCCCTGGGATTTTCGGAAGTTCCACTCAAGACGCCCGAACAGTTTGGCCAGACCGTCAAGGACGACATCCGCGAATGGGGCAAGATCGTCAAGACCGGCAACATCAAGATCGACTGAACGTCTGCGGATCATGCAGCATGGGCCAAGCCCAGGCCCATATCGGACCGACGACACAGAATTGAGCCTGATGCGCAGGGCCGGCCGAACCGACAGTCTGCAGGCCCGCCGCGGCAGCTCGTGGTTCGGCGCTATCCATTGGATTGCCCGGTGCCCGCTTGTCTGGTGCAGAATCGGGCAGACTGTGGAGTATCCGACCCATGCGCGCAAACATCCGCGATACAGAGATCTACTTCGACATCGAAGGTGCTGCCCTGGTCCCTGACGGTGACCGGATGCGGGAGCGGCCGGTGGCATTGGTGCTGCATGGCGGACCTGGCGGCGACCATACGGGTTTCAAGCCGTCGTTTTCGCCACTGGCAGCACACGTGCAGCTGGTTTATGTCGACCACCGGGGGCAGGGGCGATCGGCCCGCGGTGACGTGGCGCGCTATACGCTGGATGAAAACGTCGAAGACATGGAGGCCTTGCGCCAATACCTCGGCCTGGGGCCAGTCGTGTCGATCGGAACCTCCTATGGCGGCATGGTGGCCATGGCGCATGCGGCGCGGTATCCGCACAGCGTGTCGCATCTGGTCCTGATCGTCACGGCGGCGCATGCCGGATTCAATGCCAGGGCACGCCAGATCGTGGCCGAACGCGGCACCGCAGAGCAGCAGCAAGTATGTGCACAGCTATGGGCAGGGGAACTGCGCACGCAGGCGGCACTGGCCCACTATTACGAGGTCATGGGGCCGATGTATGCGCGCAACTACGACCAGGCGGCGGCGCGGGCGGGGCGCCAGCGTGGCATTCTTGAGCCCGATGCGCTGAACATGGCATTCGCGCCTGATGGTTTCCTGCAGACCTTCGACCTGCGGCCCGAGCTCCCCCAGATCACTGCGCAAACGCTGATACTGGCCGGGCGCCACGACTGGATCTGCCCGGTGGAGTTCAGCGAAGAGATCCAACGCCTCATCCCGGGTTCGGCGCTGCAAATTCTGGAACACAGCAGCCATTCGGTGCGCAGCGACGAACCCCTGGCGATGCGCGAGGCAATTGCAGCCCACATCGTTTAGTGCCTGGCGTCGTTCGAACGAAAGACGGCGGGCCGGTCTGCCCGGTTCGTCTGGCTCAGTTGCGCCGACCCTGGCGCGCGATGTCCAGACAAGACTGCACCTTCAATCGCTCGTCGCCCCGGATCAGTACCGTCCCGGTCTTGATCACTGCTTCAGTGCGTCCTGCCAGTTGGACCCCGACCTCGATCGGTTGTGCGGCCAATACGGCCATCAGCACCGGCATGGCGTCGGCGTTGGCCACGGAGTGGCGCCTGCCCGCGACGGGTTCCAAAACGGTCGAGACGCCACCGGGCGTACGGGTCCCGCCGTTGTCCTTGACACGCATCCAGCCCGACTCGACCGGGCTGTAGCGGGTCGACTCCATGGTTGCGGCCATGTCATTGGCGAAGAACAGGTAGTTCGATGCCACGAACTCGAGCACCATGCGGTCGACAACTGCGTCGTACCGGATGCCCGAGTTCACGGTCAGGATGCGTACCCCGGATTGCATCGGCTCCTCTACGAAATGCAGGGCTACTCCGCAACTGATCTGGTCGTTGACCAAAAGAATGGAAGCCTTGCCGATGATCGGCCGTTCCGGCGTGGGCTGGGCCAGGCTGACCGTCCCAAGGAGCAGTAGCAGGGTCGACATCGCCAGGCGCAATAGGCGGGCAGCTTTTTCTCCGTCGCGCCGCCCGGTGCGGTGGTCCGTTGTCGGGTGTGATCGGCTGGGCATCGGTCGTGGCAGATTCGGGATAAGGGTTCGTGCAGTCTATCGCGACCGCGGATGCCGCTTGCGACTGCCTGACGCATCCCTGTGTGCCACGATCCGCCAGCGCCGGATCAGTCACATACTGCAGCAGTCGGCGCCGCCAGTTCACCGCAGACTGCGCAGCCGCGCGTGCTTGTGGCCGGCCGGCCTGAGGTCGGTCCGTCAAGCCCTGCCGTAGACCGTATCTCCCGCCACCCGCGCGTTCATGGTGGGGGCAGATACCGTGGCATCCGAGCTCTGCTCCTGTTCGGCCGCCGGTGACAGAAATTCAAGCGTGGCCACGCGGGCCAGGCGGACCACTGACCCCGGGCGCAGCGTGACTTCCTGATCGCTCTGCAAGACCGTGCCATCGACCTCGGTGTATTGGCTGGACAAGGCCTTGAGGATGAAACCGTCGGGGCGGCTGCGCAACTCGAAATGGCGCCGGCTGATCTGCTTGCTGGCAATCGGATCGGGCAAGGCCACGATCACGTCGTGCGTGGTGTGTGCCTGCTGGGTATCACCACGGCCGAAACACAAGGTGTCGAGTGCCGGCAACGCGATACGTTCGCCAGTTTCGTGGACGACCAGATGGGTCGGAAATCGCGCTGGATCGCGCCACTGCAACGCGAGCAGTTCGACGTCTCGGGTGACGCCGCGCAGCGGCACATGGCCCAACGGGCGGCAACGCTGGCGCTGGCCCATGGCCAATTGCGCGAACATGTCGCCCGACAGACGAATCTGCGCCGGCAACGCCGATGCGGAAATTCGTGCGCACAGGTTGACGGCGTCGCCGGTCACCTGTGCACCGTCGGTGAGCACCTGACCCCAGTGCATGCCGATCCGCACACTGAGCTGGTGCTCGCGTGGCCGGTTGAGGTTTTCGCGCGACACCAGTTGCTGCAGTTCGACCATGGCCCCGACCGCGGCCATGGCGGAGGGGAAGCTGATGAAGGCACCATCTCCGGCCGTGTCCACGATACGGCCAGCGCCGTCGATGGATTTCTCCAGCAGATCGAGGTGCAGCTGTTGCAGGCGCCGCCCGGCCTCGTCGCCGAACTGCGCGAAATAACGGGTGGAATCGACGACATCGGTAAATGCCAGCGCGGCCTTGCGCTCGAAGCGCCGGGTCAGCTCCTGCGACAACACGGTCTGGAGTCGGATGATCTCGGTCATCGACAAGCTGGCCGGATCAAAAGGGGTTGTCATCGCAAAATCGAAAAGAAACGAGAATAGCCGGTGCGTACAGTGGGTGTCAATGACTGTCCGCCGCAATAAGGGAGAATCGGCAAGCTGCCGCCAAAGGGGTCATTACGATGGGTTTGGACAAACTGGGTCGCTACGTCATCATCCGGACACTCGGCAAGGGTGCGATGGGCATGGTGTACGAGGCGCGGGATCCCAACCTCGATCGGCGTGTGGCGATCAAGACCATCAAGGTCGAACACCTGTCGCCGCAGGCATCGGCCGAATACGAAGCGCGCTTTCGTACCGAGGCGCGCTCGGCAGCGCGTCTGCAACATCCCAACATCGTCAGTGTCTACGATTCTGACCGCCATGGCGACGTGGCCTATCTTGTCATGGAGTTCGTGCAGGGGGACGACCTGAAGAAGATACTCGACAGCGGCAAGACTTATTCGCTGGAGCAATCGCTGCATCTGATGCGTGACCTGTTGTCGGCGCTGGAATATGCGCATCGGCAGAACATCGTGCACCGCGACGTCAAGCCGGCCAACATGCTGGTCGAGGCCAATGGCCGGGTCAAGCTGACCGACTTCGGCGTTGCGCGGATCCAGGACTCGGGTGAGGCGACACGCACCCGGGGCTCCATGGTGGGCACGCTGAAATACATGGCACCTGAGCAGGTGCAGGGGTTGACGGTCGATGCCCGAGCCGACATTTTCGCGGCAGGCGTGGTTTTGTACCAATTGCTGACGGGTCGACGCCCATTCGACGGTGGCAGCGATTTCGCCATCATCCAGCAGATCGTCGGTGAGCCGCCGGCAGCGCCGTCGACGATCAACGCATTGTTGCCGCAGGCGATGGATGCGGTTGTCGCAAAAGCCCTGGCCAAGGCACGCGATGAGCGCTACCCCAGCGCACAGGCCTTCATCATGGCCTTGCAGGAGGCTGTTGGCCAGGTGCCGGATCCGACCTTCGTGCCGCCGATGGGCCAGCGCCGCGGGCTTGACGGTGCCGGTACCGGTTCGGGATCGCACCGTTCCTTCGGGCGTGTCGGTGCCGGTACCTATCCGTCGGCGTCCGACGGATCGAGTTCCACCGTGACCCAGGAACTGGAACTGGTCTATTGGAAAGATGTCAAGGACTCTGATGATCCGTCCGACCTGCAGGGGTTTCTGGAGCGTTTTCCGAATGGCATCTACGCCGACCTTGCGCGCCGACGCGTGAAGCGACTCGCCGGCCATGCCGGTGGCGACGCTACGGCCACTGCAATGCAGACCCGTGTGATAGACGGGTCAGGCTCGTATTCAGGCTTTCCGGCGACGGCGGCATTGAGCGAGGAAACCCTGCTGATGGAGGGCAGCAGCAGTGGCGTCGGGCCGGCATTGCCCAGGCAGCCGCTCGTGGCCAATGCTGTGCCGGTGGTGCCGCTGGCTTCGCCCGCAGCCCGTGAAGATCCGGTGGTACCTGCGCGCAACGGCATCGCGGCGCCGGCCACTGCAACGCAGGAACCGGCAATGGCCGCCATCAGCGCCGGGCCGTCCGGTGCCGGGGCAGCAACCGGCACACCGGTTCCCGCTGCGCCCGACACAAGCCCGGTGGGGAAAAAGCAGCAGACGACGGGCAAAACCCTGCATGAAAACCCGTCGTTTCATACTCCGCCAAAACCCATGCCGGAGACGGGCCTGAGCATCGATTCTGCTTCCACCGCGTCTGGCCGCAGCGGCAAGATGCTGGCCGCTGCGTTTGTGATGCTGCTGCTTGTCGGCCTGGCACTTTGGTCATTCGGTCCGTCGCCCCAGCCCGCCGATGCGCCAGCGGTGGCAGCCGTTCCGGGTGTCACAGCGCAGCCGGTGCCTGGGCCGGCCGAATCTGCCATCACCAGTGCGCCGGCCAGTGCGGCCGCAGCACCTGCGTCTGGAGTCGCAACCCCGGTGGCAAGCACGTCGGCCGCGGTGCCGACAGTGAAGTCCGTCCCGGCTGGCGCGGCCACAGTTGCTGCTTCCAAAGGCAAAACCATTGCCGGGTCCAAGGCCGGTGATGCGCCAGTGCCGGTGCCGACGCCGTCCGGGACGGGGGCGACACCGGCGCGGGCGGCCGCTGACGCCACCCCGGCCGCCCCGGCCGCGCCGGTGGCGGCCAAGCCCGCCAATACCAAGGCGGTGGACGCAGCGCCATTGGCGGGAAGCCTGTTGCCCGGCAACCCGGAAAAGGGCTGCGAAGGCCGCGTCTTTCTGGGGTTTCAGACTTGCATGACCGCGCAGTGCGAAAAACCGGAGTTCTTTGCCCACCCGATCTGCAAGCAGCGGCGCATGGCCGAGCAGGCGCGCGCGGCGCAGCAGAACAACCGCAACTGATGGCGCAGCGAATCAGCCGCGCTGCCAGCCACGCGCCATCGCGCTTATTGCGCTGTCCAGCCCCCGTCCATGTTCCACGCCACGCCGCGGACATTGTTGCCGGCCGGTGAGCAGAAGAACACTGCCAGCGCACCGAGTTCTTCGGGCGTCGTGAACTGCATGGAAGGCTCTTTTTCGCCCAGCAGCAACTTGATCGCTGCATCGTTCGACACACCCTGACTCGTCGCTTTGGCGTCGACCTGCTTTTGTACCAGTGGCGTCAATACCCAGCCCGGGCAGATGGCGTTGCAGGTGATGCCACCGACGGCATTCTCCAGCGCCGTGACCTTGGTCAGGCCGACGATGCCGTGTTTGGCCGCCACGTAGGCGGATTTCTCGGCCGAGCCCACCAGTCCGTGGACCGACGCGATGTTGATGATCCGGCCCCATTTGGCAGCCTGCATCGCCGGCAGGGCCAGCCGTGTGGTGTGAAATGCGCTGCTCAGGTTGATCGCGATGATCGTGTCCCAGCGCTCGGTGGGGAAGTTCTCGACCCGGGCCACATGCTGGATGCCTGCGTTGTTGACCAGGATGTCGACCCGGCCGAATTGTTCGCCGGCGTACCGCATCATTGCGTCGATCTCGGCCGGTTTGCCCATGTCGGCGCCGTGGTAGGCGACCTTGACACCGTGTCGGCTGACGGCCGCCTTGGGTCCTTCGACATCACCAAAGCCGTTGAGAACGATATTCGCACCCTGCTGAGCCAATGCCTGCGCGATGCCAAGGCCGATGCCGCTGGTGGATCCGGTGACCAATGCTGTCTTACCCTTGAGCATGAAGCTTCTCCATATGAATTACGATGTGACGACAAGCCTTATTCTGTCTCCCATTTTGCTTCCTCCTTATCTGCCATGAATTCGACCACGCCGGAACTGCACCATGTGAAATGCCCCGATGCCCAGGGAAGCCACGACATGGCGTATTGGCAATGGGGCGATGGTTCGGCAGCCCATGTGGTGGTCTGTGTCCATGGCCTGTCGCGCCAGGGCCGGGATTTCGACGTACTGGCGCGCGCCTTGTGTGCGCGCAGCAGTCACCCGATCCGCGTGGTTTGCCCCGATGTCGTGGGTCGCGGCCAGAGCGAATGGCTGAAAGATCCGATGGGTTACCAGGTTCCGCAATATGCGGCAGACATGCTGGCACTGTTGGCCCAGTTGGGCCCGCAGACGCTGGACTGGGTCGGTACCAGCATGGGCGGACTGATCGGCCTGGTGCTGGCCGGTCAAGCCGATCTTCCACTTCCGGTGCGGATTCGGCGCCTGGTGCTCAACGATGTCGGACCCACGGTTCGCTGGGAGGCGCTGGAACGTATCGGCACCTATCTGGGACAGACTGGCCGGTTCGCGTCGGTAGAGCAGGCAGCCCACGCCATGGCGGCCATCTCCACCGGTTTTGGTCCACATACGCCGCAGCAGTGGCTGGACCTGTCGCGCCCCATGGTCAAGCCGGTGGCCGGTGAGCAGGGAGTCTTTACCTTGCACTATGACCCGGCGATTGCAATTGCGTTCAAGACCCTCACGCGTGAGTCGGCACAACAAGGTGAGACCGTCTTGTGGCAGTTGTACGACGGCATCTCGGCAGAGACCCTCCTGCTGCGCGGTGCCGAGTCCGACCTGCTGTCGCACGATACGGCGCAGGCAATGAGAAAGCGCGGCCCCAGGGCGCATCTGGTCGAGTTCGGTGGTGTCGGTCACGCGCCGACGCTGATCGCCGAGGATCAGCTGGCCTGTGTCACCGGTTTTGTGTTCGCACCGGACGCGACCACGCAGGAATGAAAACAGAACCAGCCGTGCGGCTGCCCGAGCCGGGCGCCATGCCGGCATCAGCGGCCGCCACGCAGGTGCCGGATCCGGTGGAGGTGCTGGCCCGGATCCGTGCCTTCGCCGAGCCGCTGATCGCCGACGAGTTGCTCGATACCGGCGAGAGCACGCTGGCCCATGCACAGGCGGTGGCCCGGATCATCGCGTCGATCGGCGGTTCGGAGTTCATGCAGGGCGCGTCGTACCTGGTCTATGCCTGCGAACACCTGACCCGGCCGCAGGAGGCGATCACCAAGCGCTTTGGCGCCAGTCTGGCCGAACTGGCCATGGAGACCACCAAACTGGTGCGGGTGCAGCGCCAGACCCGCCCCGGCGTTGGCAATGACAAACCCGCACAGGCCGCATCGATGCCGCAGGCGTCGGCGGCCCAGGTCGAGAACGTGCGCAAGATGTTGCTGGCGTTCTCGCGCGACTTGCGCGTGGTGATGTTGCGCCTGGCCTCGCGCCTGCAGACGCTGCGTTATTACGCGGCAAGCCGCCAGACGCCGCCACCGGAAATGCCGGCAGAGGCGTTGCTGGTATTTGCGCCGCTGGCCAACCGGCTCGGCATCTGGGATCTGAAGTGGGAAATCGAGGACCTGTCGTTCCGTTTTCTGGAGCCCGACACCTACCGCGACGTTGCCCAAAAACTCGAGCAGACCCGGGCCCAGCGCGAGCAGGCGGTGGAGCAATTGCGCGCGCAGCTTGAAACTGAACTGCGGCGCGAGGGCATCCAGGCCAACGTGCAGGGACGGCCCAAGCATATCTACAGCATCGTCAAGAAGATGCGCGGCAAGTCGCTCGACTTTGCGCATGTATATGACATCTGTGCGTTGCGGGTCGTCGTTGCCACGGTCGGCCAGTGCTACCAGTCGCTCAGCGCAGTGCACAGCCGCTTCCAGTCGGTGCCCGAGGAGTTCGACGACTACATCGCCAAACCCAAGGCCAACGGTTATCGCTCGCTGCATACCGTGGTGCGGGACAGTCACGGCCAGCCGATCGAGATCCAGATCCGGACCCAGGAGATGCACGAACATGCCGAGCATGGGGTCGCAGCGCATTGGCTGTACAAGGAATCGGGCATCAAGGGGTATGCCGGGGTGGCAGCGACCGGGCAATACGAGGCCAAGATTGCGGTGTTGCGCCAGCTGCTGGACTGGGAGCGTGAGTTGTCGGGCGACCGGGCCCAGGGTCTGTTCGAGGACCGCATCTATGTGCTCACGCCCAATGCCGCCATCGTCGAATTGCCCGAAGGGGCGACCGCACTCGATTTTGCGTACAGCGTGCATACCGACCTTGGCCATCGCTGCCGCGGCGCCCGTGTCGACGGTGCCATGGTCACGCTCAACACGCCGCTGCGCAACGGACAGACGGTGGAGATCACGACCGCCAAGGAGGGCGGGCCGTCACGTGACTGGCTGATACCGGAGCAGGGTTACCTGGCCAGCCACCGGGCGCGTTCCAAGGTGCGGGCCTGGTTCAACGCACAGGCTGCGGACGAGACCATCGCGCGCGGCCGCGAGGCGGTCGAGAAGCAGTTGCAGCGCGAGGGCAAGACCTCGGTCAACCACGATGCGTTGGCCGGACGGCTGGGTTTTGGAGATGCGCAAGACCTGTTCCAGGCGGTGGGCAAGGACGAGTTTTCGCTGCGCAACATCGAACAGGCGCTGCGTCCGGTTGACCCCGCACCAGCTCCGGTGCAGGACGCTGCGCTGATCAAGGCGCCGACCGCGCCGGGCAAAGGCGCCGGTGGCGGTGTGCTGGTGGTCGGTGTCGACTCGTTGATGACACAGCTGGCGCGCTGCTGCAAACCGGCGCCGCCCGATCCGATCTGCGGTTTCGTGACCCGTGGCAAAGGCGTCAGCGTGCACCGGGCCGACTGCGTCAATCTGCGTGAATTGAAGGCACGCAATGCCGAGCGTGTCATCGACGTGGCCTGGGGCGAGGCCAAGGGCGAGCGCGCGCCGGTTTATCCGGCGGATGTGGCGGTACAGGCGGCAGATCGGCAGGGCTTGCTGCGCGACATCTCCGAACTGTTCCTGAAGGAGAAGATGAATGTCATTGGCGTGCAGACGCAGACAGTACGCGGCACGGCCTTGATGGTGTTCACTGTCGAGGTCACCGATGCCGAACGGCTGCAGCAGGTGATAGGCCAGGTCAAGCTGCTCGAGGGGGTGCGCTCGGCGCGCAGACGCTGACGCTCCTGCGGCCCGACGCTTGCGGCAGCTCTTCAGATCCCCGGGGTTCGTTTGGGTCTGGCAGTCGTGCTTGCTGGCGCCGGACAGGACGGGCGTGGACCGCTGGCGGCTTCGATGCCGGTCAGACCTTGCGCGGCTGCACGCGCGAGCCGTCGACGACGTTCGACGGCGGATAGACGATGACCTTGTCGCCTGCGTTCAGGCCTTGCCGTATCCACGCTTCGCTGCTGTTGCGCCCGCCGATGCTCACATGGCGCAGGCGGGCATTGCCAGCCTCCAGTACGAATACGGCAAAACCGGAGTTGTCACTGCCGGCCGAAGCGGGCAGAGGGAAAACCGCGCTGCCCGGGACGCGCAACACGGAGTCTTCGCTGAGGGTGACGATGCGCACGCCGACGCGATAACCATCGCCCAGCGCCTTCCATTGGTCATGCGCACTGGTGATGTCGACCAGCACGTTCACGCGTTGTTCTTCGACACCGAGGGCCGAGACCTTGGTGAATGCAGCTGGTTCGACCAGCCGTACCCGGCCCTGCAGCACGTGTGGCCCCCCCCAGCGTTCGATGCGCACCGCACTGCCGGGTCGCGCCAGCAAGGCGTCGGTCGACAGCAGTTCTGCGACCACCTCCATGTGGGTGGTGTCACCGATCTCGATCAGTGGCGTACCCAGTGCCACGACACCCTCGCTGGTCTGGTGCAGCTTGAGCACCTGGCCGCCCACCGGTGCCCGCACGGTGAACACGGAACTGCCCGTGCTGCCGCGCACGGCTGCCAGCGCGGCGCGTGCCTGGGTGAGGTTGTAGCGGGCGATGCGTTCGCCCTCGGTGGCCGCCGTCAGGTCGCTTTGCGCGGTTCGGGTAGCGAGACGGTCGCTGTCGATCTTGTTCGGCGAGACAAATCCCTGCTGTGCCAGTTGCTCGGTCCGGCGCTGGGTCATGCGGGCCTGTTCCAGCGCCACCATGGCTGCGCCGATGTGGCTGGACGCCTGCAGCACGGTCGCCTCGGCCGCACCGATGCGCGCGTTCTGCTCGCGTATCGTGCGTTCGTCCAGCATCGGGCTGAGCACCGGCGTCAAGCTGACCAGCGTATCGCCGGCGCTGACCGTATCGCCTTCGCGCAGCGTCATGCGCTGCATGTTGCCGGCCAGCGGGGCCGAGACGACGAATCGGTCGCTCAACCGGGTACGCGCGTCTTCGTCGATGGTGGTCTCGAAGCGGCCGACGCTGGCGGTGGCCACTTCGACATCGATCGGACGCGGGGCAAATGCCCAGACCAGCAGGGCGGCCAGGGCGGCGACGGCAATGCCACCGAATAGCAGGGTCTTGCGTTGCATGTGTGTTTGTTACTCCCGTGTCTTGAGTGCGGCCACCATGTCGAGCCGGTCGATGCGCCGGCGCACCACCAGTGCGCTGGCCAGGCCGGCGGCGACCACGCAGATGCCGGCCCAGGCATAGGTGTGCGCGGAGACCACCACCGGAAAATGGAACTGGTCGCTCTGCAGCAGGACGGCAATCAGGTGCACCAGGCCCAGGCCCAGTGCCATGCCCAGCGGAAGGGCGAGGGCAATGGATATGGCCATCTCTCCGAGCAGCAGGCCGGAGACTTCGGCACGCGAGAAGCCAAGCACCCGAAGGCTGGCCAGTTCCCAGGTCCGCTCGGCCAGTGCGATACGCGCGTTGTTGTAGACCACTCCGATGGCGATGACACTGGCGAAGACGGTGAGCACCGTGCTCATGATGCGAATGTTGCGGGCACTGATCTCCTGCATGTTGCGCAAGGTGGTCGATTTGCTGAAGGCAGCGGCGACCAGCGGCATCCGGCGCGTGGCAGCCAGTACCGCGTCTTCATGCCCAGGCACCAGCGACAGCGCGAAGCCGTTGGCCAGGTCGCCATCACCCAGTGCCCGGTTCAGCGCGGCGCGCCGCATGTAGGCGTTCAGGCCCATCATCTCGCTGACGGTGGCCTCGACCACGAGGTGCAGCGTGCGGGTGCGGCCCTCGAGCACTTCGACCTGCAGACTGTCGCCTACCCGTACGCCGAGTTTGCGCGCAAGTCGATCGGTCAGCACCAGGCCGTCGCCACTGATGGGATGGGCATGCTGGTGCAGGTCGATAATGCGACTGAGCAGGACTGTTTCGTCGCGGCCCTGGATCTGGCTGCGCTCGCGCCGGTGGCCGTTGACCAGTGTTACCGGTACGCTGCGGCTGGCCTCGACCCTGCGCACGCCGGGCAGGCGCTGCAGTTCCCGGAGCGCCGCCGCGGGCACGACCTCCTGGGTCCAGACCGAGATATCGTTGCGCATGGCCAGTGTGAACTGGGTCTCGACGATCGAGTCGATCGCGTCGCGAAAGAAGTTGCCCATGATCACAATGGCCACTGCCGCCGCCACGCCGCCAATAGACAGGGCGCTGCGCCAGGGGCTACGTTCCATGTTGCGCAGGATCATTCGGGCTGCGGTGGAAATGCCTGTGATGCCCAGGCGCTCGAGCAGCGTGCGTCGATAGTTGCCCGGCGCCGGCGGGCGCATGGCTTCAGCCGGGGCCAGGCGTACCGTGGCACCGATGGCGTTGAGCGTGCCGATCACCGCGGTGGCCACAGTCAGCAACAGGCTGCTCGCGACAAGCCAGGGCGCCATCCGGTGGCTGAACTCCGGGAACCGGAAGAATTCGGCATACAGGTCGGTCAACATGCCCCCGACAATATGGCCCAGCGTCAATCCGAGCGCGAATCCGATGGCGACGATCACCATGACCATCTTGAGGTAGTGCCCTGCGATGACCAGGTTGGGATAACCCAGCGCCTTGATTGCCGCGATCTGCTCGCGCTGCGTGGCGACCAGGCGCGACACCACGATGTTGAGCAGGAAGGCCGCAACCCCCAGAAATATCGACGGCAACACGGTGCCCAGCACATGCTGCCCCTTGATCTCGTCGTTGAGCATCATGTTGGAGGTCTGCTGGCCGCGGCCGAAGGCCTCGCGCCCGCCATAACGGGCCAGTTGGTTTTGCAAGACATCGATGACCGTGCGTTCGTTGGCACCGGGCGCCAATTTGACCGCGACCCGGTTGAACGCGCCGTCCATGTCGTAGGCTGCGGCCAATGCCTCCTGGTCAAGCCAGAACACACCAAAACCGCGCTGATCCGGCATACCGCCCATGGCGGCAAAGATGTATTCCGGTGACAGCGCGACGCCGGTCATCACCAGCGCACGGTACTTTCCATTGATCAGTGCCGACAGACGGTCACCGGGCTTGAGGCCGTGCGCGACCACAAAGGTTTCGGATATCCACACCGGCAAGGCGCCGTCGGAGCGGGCGCGCCCCGGTGACAGTTGACTGTCGCCGGCCGGTTTGCCACGAACGGTGAGCAGGTTCATGCGCCGGGGACTGCGCGCGTCGACGCCGATCAGTTGCCCGATGATGGGATCGGTATTGCCCTCGATCTCGACCCGGACCACCACTTCGGTGCTGGTTTGCACGTCGACAATGCCTGGCAGGTCGCGCAAGGTCGGCGCCAGCGAATCGGGCGCGCGCTTGACGCTGGCAAACACGTCGGCGAACTGGCCGCTGGCATAGAAGCGGTCACGCGCCAGTTCCAGCGAATCGACTGCCGACAACGTGATCAGGAAGCCACCGATGCCACTGGCCACGACCAGCGCGATGGTGAGAACCTGGCTCCACATCAGGCGCAGGTCGCGCAGCAGCTTGCGGTCGAGCGCCTTCACTGTGTCACCATGACAGTTCCGCCGGCGAGACTTTGCAGGTGTTGGTTTCGATGCGTTGCACCTGACCGTCGCTCAGGCAGATCACCCGGTCGGCCATGCGCGCAATGGCGGCATTGTGGGTGATGACGATGGTGGTCGTGCCCAGTTCACGGTTGATGCGCTCGATCACGTCGAGCACCAGTTTGCCGGTGGTGTAGTCGAGTGCACCGGTGGGTTCGTCGCACAGCAATACGTCGGGCCTTTTGACGATGGCCCGCGCGATCGCCACCCTCTGCTGTTCGCCGCCCGAGAGTTGCGCGGGAAAATGGTTGCGCCGCGGGCCCAGGCCAACCAGCCCGATCGCTTCGTCAATGTCCATCGGGTGCGCGGCGATGTCGGTGACCAGCGCGATGTTCTCGTACACCGTCAGGCTCGCAATCAGGTTGTAGAACTGGAAGACGAAGCCGACGTGTTCGCGCCGGTAACGTGTCAGTTCCGACTCGCTGGCTTGGTTCAGCGACTGTGCGCCAAACAGCACTTCGCCGCGGGTTGGAACATCAAGACCGCCGAGAATGTTGAGCAGTGTGCTTTTGCCGCTGCCCGATGCGCCCAGCAGCACGATGAACTCGCCGCGCCCGATTTCCAGCGACACGTCGTGCAGCGCCACCACTTCCACCTCGCCGGTGCGGTAGCACTTGGCGAGTTCGTGGACGCGAAAGACGGGGGCGTCGGCAGGCATGCAGGGGAGGGCCATTGCCGCCCATTGTGCTGCGACCTCCCTGATCGGGCTTGATGAAAGTCAAGACGCACTGCGAAGAGCCGGTGGCTATCGCACTTGCAACGCGTCGTGCGCAGTGCTCACCGGGTCATCCGAAGGCCACGCCACGCCACCAGGCTGACGACGGCCCAGAATCCGAACCGCAGTGCAAGGGCACCGACCGTGCGCATTTCGTAGGCGCCGCCATTGAGCACGTGCATGCCAAAACCCGCAGCCACCAGCGCTGTCGCAATGGCCAGCAGGGCCGCCAGCGCAACAGCCCAACGTCTGCCCAGCCAGAGCCCGATGGCTGCAGCGAGATAGGCGAAGCCGGCCAGGAAGTTGAACCACAACACGAATCCGACCACGTTACCGACCGCAGCGCGTGCGGCTGCGTCACCGAACAATGCCCGACCGCCACTGACCAGCGTGAGTGCGCCGAAGACCAGCGCGATGGCTGCCAGAACCTTGATCACGGTAGACGATTTCATGATGATTCCTTGGGTTTGATGGTTGGATCGTGTGGTGCCAGTTGCTACAGTTCCAGGCCCTGGCCCGCTTCTTCTTCGGTGCTGCCATCGCGGATGCGGTACAGACGCCGGAATGTCGGGATGATCTTTTCGTCGTGCGTGACGACGATGATGGCGGTGCGGTACTGCTGTGCCATGTCGCGCAGAATGCGCATCACGCCCAGCGCACGCTCGGTGTCCAGCGGCGCCGTAGGTTCGTCGGCCAGGATCACCGGCGGCTGATTGGCCAGTGCGCGGGCAATCGCCACGCGTTGCTGCTCGCCGCCAGAGAGCTGTGTCGGCTCGGCGTGCGCCCGGTGGCCGACATCCAGGGCCTCGAGCAGTTCTTGCGCGCGTGCGCGGGCCTTGGAATTGGACTTTCCGGCAAGCATCGGCAGCAGTGCCACGTTGTCGGTCACGTCCAGGAAAGGAATCAGGAATGGCGCCTGGAAGATGAATCCGATGCTGTCGCGGCGCAGCGCGCGCAGGTCGCTCAAGGTCCAGCCGTTGTCGTAAATCGTCTGGTCGCCCAATTGCATGCGGCCGGCTGTCGGTTCGATGATGGCGCCCAGGCATTTGAGCAGCGTGCTCTTGCCCGATCCGGAGGGTCCGATAAGGCCGACCACCTCTCCCGGGGCGACCTGCAGGTTGACGTTCTTGAGTGCATCGACGGCCGAGGCGCCCTCGCCATAACGCTTGCTCAGCGATTGGATACGGATGCCAAGTTCAGACATGGGGCAGCCTCATCCGATCGCGGTCGCGGGGTCGACGCGCAAAGCGGCGCGAATCGCCAGCGTGCTGGCCAATGCGCAGACGATCATTGCGGCGGTGAGGCCGCGCACCGCGTCGCCGGTCTCCAGCAACACGTATTTGGGGAATACCGGCGCCCACAGCGTGGCCGATATCTTGCCGACGAAAAAGCCGATCAGGCCCAGGCCCAGCGCCTGCTGCAGGATCATGTTGGCAATGGTGATGTTGCGCGTGCCAATGAGCTTGAGCACCGCGATCTCGCGCAGCTTGCCCAAGGTCATCGTGTAAATGATGAAAGCCACAATGGCGGCACTGACGATGGTCAGAATGACCAGGAACATGGCGATCTGCCGGGCCGAGGTGGCGATCAGTTTGGCTACCAGGATCTCTTGCATCTGGTCCCGGGTATAGGCCTCCAGATGTTTCCAGCGCCGTATCGGCTCTGCCACCTGTTCCGGATCATGGTCGCGCTGCACCTGAACCAGAATGGCATTGACATTTCGGTTGGCACCTTGTGCGGCCTGCACCGCATCGAGCAGGCCGGGCACGCCGGGACGGTTCAATGCCGGATTGGCGGCGGTGCGGGCGCGGTCGTTGCGGATCGCGTCGTTGTCTTTCAGAAACTGCGCCTCCTGCGCATCACGCAGGCTGATGAACACCATCGGGTCGCCGCCCGATGAGACCATGCGCCGTGTCAGGCCCACGACCGCGTACGTGTGGCGCCGGATCTGGATGTGGTCACCGAGCCCGAAGCCGGTCTTCTCGTCGACCACGGCCTCGTAGTGGTTGCGCGTGATGTGGCGTCCGGCGATCAGGTAGTCGGGCTGTCCGGGTTGCCCGGGTTCGATGCCCACCACCATCGCGCGGGTGTCCTCGGCGTCGCGGTGGACCTGCATGGTGAAGTAGGTCACGTTGGCAGCGCGCGCAATTCCAGGCATGGCCAGGATCGTGCGGTAGCTGTCGTCTCGCAGACTCGATGACTCTGCATAAGGCCCCTGGGTGTCTTTCTGCACCACCCACAGGTCGGCACCGCTGTTGGTCAGCAACATGCGCGCGTCGTCGACCATGCCGCGATAGACGCCCGCCATGGTCAGCGTGACGCCGATCAGCAGGCCCAGCCCCAGTCCCGTGAGCACGAATTTGCTCCACGAATGCAGTATGTCGCGACCTGCCAGGCTGATCATGGTGCGGCTGCGGTCAATGTCCGAACCACCTGGATCCGGGTGTCGGCAGTCAGCGAGCGGGCGCTGTATACAACGACCTGGTCACCGCGGGTCAGGCCCTCGAGCGCCTGAACCCGACCATCCTGGCCGGTCGATCCGAGTTGCAAGGCGGCGAATCGCAGCTTGCTGCCTTGCAGCAACCACACCCCCATCTGCCCGCTGACACGACGGATCGCCGCATTCGGCACGACCAGGCTGGGCGTGGTCGCGGGCAACGTCAGCGTGACTTCGGCAAGCTCGCCGACGCCAGTGCCTGATGGAAGCTGGTCCAGCGCGATCTGCGCAAGCCGTTCTTCGGTGACGCTGTCGCCTTGCAGGTCAACGCGCGCGACGCTGCCGCGCAGTGTTGTGGCGGGATTCGAGCGCAAGACGACCTCTGCCGGCAGTCCCACGGCCAGGCCGGCAGAGCGGCCCTGGTCAAAACGTGCCTTGACCCAGAGGCTTGCAGGGTCGATCAGGCGCAGCACGGCCTGGCCGGCCACGACCGTCGAGCCGGGTTCGGCATCCCGTGCCAGCACGATGCCGTCCTGGCTGGCGCGCAGCCGGATGTTGTCGCGTTGCTGCTGCAGGCCGGTGCGTTCGGCCTTGATGCGTTCGAGTTCGTGGCCGGCAGCGACCAGGTTGGCCTGGGCATTGCGCACGCCGGCGTCGGCCGACCTGAGTTCCTGGGTCTTGCCCTCCATCGCGCCAGCACTGATGAACCCCTGGCTTGCCAGGTCGGCGTTGCGGCGGGTATTGGCCGCAGCCAGCTCGCCGCGCGCCTGTGCATCGACGGTCTGGGCCCTGGCCGCGACGATGGTGCTGCCCGCACGCTCAATGGCCGCAGCAGTGCTGCGCAACCGATCATCGAGATCCACCGGGTCCATTTCTGCCAGCACCTGGCCCGCCTTGACCTTGTCGCCCACGTCGACCAGCACCCGCAGCACCCGTCCCGCCCCGGTCGGCCCGATCAGGTAGCCGCGCCGGGCCTCGACCGTGCCGATACCAAAAAGAGTGGGTGTCAGGCTGGCCTCTTCGACCGTGGCCAGCTGCACCTGCACCGGCGCCAGTGGTCCGGTATTGCGCATCACGTAGGCCAGCGCGCCGATCAGCAACAGGCCGATCGCACCCAGCGACACTGTTCGGCGCAGCGCAGGGCGGACCATCATGGCTGCACGCGCAAGGCGCGCCGATAGAGTTCGAACACCGAAGGCGCCTGACCCAGCATCGTGGCCATCTGACCGCTCACAGGCAACTGCCCGGCCGTTCCCAAGTCTTCCTGCACACCCTCGGGGGGCCTGGCGAAGCCAGGGCTGGGTGCGTTCATCAGCGATTGCATCACCAGCCCTTGCAACAGGCCCAGAAACATCGTCGCAGCGGCTCCCAGATCCAGATCGGCTGCGGCGTCGCCGCTGGCGACGGCCTGGCGCAGCAGATCCTCGATCATGGCGCGGTATCCCTGCATCATGTTGCGGGCCTGGCTCTTGAGGTCCGGCAGATCGGGTTGCTGCAGCACATGAAACACCAAGCGGGGCACACCCGGATGGCGCGAGACAAAACCCACGTGCGCCTGGAAAACGCCACGCAATGCAGCGACCGGCGAATCCGCCTCTCGCGCAGCCTGGGTCAGTGTCGACATCAGGCTATTGACCAGCCACTCCATCGCAGCAAGCCAGATCGCCTCCTTGTTCGGAAAATGCTTGAACAGCGCGCCCTGGCTCAAGCCGACCGCTTCGGCCAGATGGGTGGTGGTAATGGCGGCCGGGCTGTTGAATTCGGCCAGGCGCAATGCGGCAGCCACGATTTCGCTCTGTCGGGCCTGGGTCGGCAGTCGGTTGGTGCTCGGGTTCCTTGTCATTTCTACCGGTAAGCATTCAATTACTTACCAGTAGTCTAGCCTGCTTTTTCGAAAGCGTCAAAGTGCCGCAGCAATAAGCGACGACGCCACCATACAAGGTGGCGTCTTCAAGCAGGCTGCGAACCGGTGGTTTGAAGGTTCCGGGACAGGCATCAATCCCGCATCAGGAGCCCAATACCTGGCAATTGCCGGTGGCGCCAACAATCTGCTGCACCTGGCTGATCAGGTTGCCGAACATCCGGTTGACAAGAGACTCGCCATCGTCGCGACCAATGATGATGCGGTCACAGCCCAGGCGCTGGGCCTGCATGGCAATCGACGGTGCGTTGCGCCCGATCACTGTGCTGGTGGAGCAGGTTATGCCGGCGGCAGCGAGCAGCGCGACCGCTGGCGCGAGGGCCTCCTGGGCCGCCGTGTCGTGAATTTCGCGCAGTTCGGCGGCGTCAAAGAACATCGCGACATGGCCGGAAACGCCGGGTTGCACGTTCAGCAGGTGGATGTCGACCGATTCCTTGCTGTAGATGCCAATGGCCTGTGCCACTGCCGACTGCATTCTCGCTGCGCTTTGGCCGTCGATGGAAACAAGCAGTTTTCGCATAGAAATCTCCCTGCTCAGTCCGAGGCATGAGCGGCGGTTTGCGGCAGCGCGGCAACCGGGCGTGAACGTGTCTCCAGCCACTTGCCGACTCCGACCACGAACAGGGCACCGGCGATCGGAGCCAGCGTGTGCAGATAGTGGTGTTCTGCAACCCAGCCACTGATCGAAGGATCGCCGATCGCCATTTCACCAGCGACCCAACCCAGCAGTGCGGCGCCTCCAACGATGATGATCGGGAAACGGTCCATCATTTTGAGAATCAGCGTGCTGCCGTAAATGATCAGCGGGATGCTGATGACCAGTCCGACCACCAGCAGCAATACGTCGCCCTTGGCAGCGGCGGCAACGCCGATGACGTTGTCCAGGCTCATCACCAGGTCGGCCACGATGATGGTCTTGACTGCGGCAGCCAGATTGGAATGGCCGGCCAGCTCTGCCTCGCCGTCATCACCCTTGAGCAATCCGATGCCGATCCACAGCAGCAGTGCTGCGCCCACCAGCTTGAGGTAGGGTTGGCTGAGCAGGTAGACCGCAAAAAAGGTCAACACGATCCGCAGTCCGATGGCGCCCATGCTGCCGAACAGGATGGCCTTTTTTTGCTGCTGCGGTGGCAGTGACCGTGATGCCAGCGCGATCACGACGGCGTTGTCGCCGCTGAGCACGATATTGATCAGGATGATCTGTGACAGGGCGAGCCAGAATTCTGGCGTCAGGACGGTGGACATGCGCGGGTCTCCTCGATGGATTTTGTGAAACCGCGGCCGCGGTTCCTGTCACGATCGAGAATAGGCAGGTCTGCTTACGACCTTCTGCCGCCTTGCTTTCAATAGCTTGTCAGTTTGCTTTCGCCAGGCTTACGACTCGGGCCGCGCGTCGCTTCCTGGCTGCGGAAAAAGCACGCTGAAGGTGTTGCCGATGCCATCGACATCTTCTTCCAGTGTGATGCGCGCGCGGTGCAGCGCGGCGATCTCGCTGACGATGGCCAGTCCCAGCCCGCTTCCATCCGCGTGGCTGCCCAGCAGGCGGTGAAATCGCTCGAAGATCCGCTGGCGCTCCTGCACCGGGATCTTCTGACTGTCGTCGCTGACGGACAGGACGCCATCGCCGTTGGCGGCCACACTGACCGCGACCGTGACCCGGCCGTTCTGGCGGCTGTACCGCACCGCGTTGTCGACCAGGTTGTTGAGCAGCTCGCGCAGGCGGTCCGGTTCACCGTGTATCAGCACCGGTTCGGGACAGGCCTCGAATCCCAGGTCGATATCGCGTTTAAGCGCCTCCGGAACCCAGCGCATGGCCACATCGACTGCCAGGGTGTTGAGGTCGACTTGCTGCAGTTCGACTGCCTGTGCCGCGCCGGGCTCGTTGCGTGCCAGCGCCAGCAGCTGGGCCACCAGGCGCGACATGCGGTCGGCGCTGACATACAGCTGGGCCAGGCAATGCTGCACCCGCACCGGGTCGCTTTCGCGCAGTGCGATCTCAATCTGCGCCTTGAGCCCGCTGACCGGCGTCTTGAGCTGATGGGCGGCATCGGCGATGAAGCGGTTCTGAAAATCCAGCGTCGTGCCCAGCCGCTGCATCAGTTCGTTGACCTCGTCGACCAGCGGACGAACCTCGCCGGGCACGTTGCGCACCTCGATCGGGCTGAGGTCCAGGTGGGATCGACTCGAGACGGCCGATTGCAGCCGCTTGAGCGGCAGCAGGCCACGCGAGACGCCGAAGTGGACGACGATGCCGGCCAGCACAATCAGCAGCAGCTGCGGAACGAACACGCTGGCCAGGATCTCCCAGACCAGCCGGCTGCGCTTGTGAAGCGTCTCGGCCACCTGCACCTGCACCTGGTTGTCAGGTCCGGCGCCGTCATAAGGCATCCAGGCGGAGACGATCCGCACCGGCATGTCGTGCAGCATGCCTTCGTAGAAAACCGGTTTGTCCAGCGCGACCCGACTTGGCGCCGGTACCGGGATGTCCGGGTCGCCGCCAATGAAGGTTCCGCTTTCCGATGAGACCCGATAACGGACTTCATCGTCTTGGTCCGACAGCAAGACCCGCTCGACCGCCGGCGACATTTCGAGTTTCGGCCCAACGCCATTGGGACGCACATGCAGCACCACTTCGCGCGCGATCTCCTGCAGCGAGCGGTCATTAGCCAGATTCGAGAAACGCAGCGCGATCCAGTAGGACGCAGCGGTATCGAGCACCAGCAAGGCCATCAGCGGCCCCATCAGCCAGGCCAGCAGCTTGTGCTGCAGGCGCGGCTCAGCCGGGACCACCTACACGCTCCATCAGATAACCCATGCCGCGTACCGTGCGGATGTCGCAGCCCATCGGTTCGAGTTTCTTGCGGATGCGATGCACATAGACTTCGATCGCATTGGCGCCGACCTCGTCGCCCCAGCCGTACAGATGGTTGACCATGTGCTCCTTGCTGACGACCCGGCCTTCGCGCATCAGCAGCAGTTCGAGCACTGCAAACTCACGGGCCGAGAGCTCGACCGGTGTTTCATCGCAATACAGGCGGCGTCCCACGGTGTCCAGGCGCAGGCGTCCGTGCACCAGAAACGGCGTGGTGTTGGTGCTGCCGCGGCGCAGCAACGCGCGTACCCTGGCCTCCAGTTCGGGCAGGTCGAAGGGTTTGGCCAGATAGTCGTCGGCGCCCAGGTCCAGGCCGTGGACCCGATCGGCCAGTGTGTCGAAGGCGGTCAGCATCAGCACCGCCACCCGCGACTTGCGCGCGCGCAGACGGCGCAACACATCGAGTCCGCTCAGCCCGGGCAAGCCGATGTCCAGAATGGCCAGGTCGTAGATCTCCAGCGCCAGCGCGTTGTCGGCCTGTTCTCCGTCACCGACGACATCGACCGCATAGGCACTTTGCACCAATGCGCGGCCCAGGGCGTCGGCCAGGATCTTGTCGTCTTCGACCAGCAGTATGCGCATGGCGGCTCGATCAGGTCGGATCCGGCGGTAGGCGCCGGGCCGGCCCCTGGGCCATGAAGCTTGTCGCGTCGGGCCGGCCGTGCAGGTAGAGCGAAGCGGTGGCCTCTGGCGACTCGGCAATCAGTTTGCCGCGCCGGAACACCTTGAGCCGGGTCGCGCGCAGGCGGATCGCCTCGATCGGATCACGTGCCTGCAGCAATACGAAGTCGGCGTGGCAACCGGGTGCCAGCCCATATGCCGTGAGCTGCAGGATGCCGGCCGGGTTGGTCGTCACTGCGTCGAAGCACTGGCGCATTGCGTCCTGGCTGGTCATCTGCGCCACATGCAGACCCATGGCGGCAACATCGAGCATGTCGGCGCTGCCCAGCGAATACCACGGGTCCATGACGCAGTCCTGGCCAAACGCAACGGTCAGGCCATGGGCCATCAGTTCTGGCACGCGGGTCATGCCGCGGCGCTTCGGGTAGCTGTCCTGGCGGCCTTGCAAGGTGATGTTGATCAGCGGGTTGCTGACCACGTGCAGCCGCGCCTCGGCCATCAGCGGCAACAGCTTGGACACATAGTAGTTGTCCATCGAGTGCATCGACGTGAGGTGCGAGCCGGTGACCCGGCCTTGCAGGCCCAGGCGCTGTGTTTCGAACGCCAGGGTCTCCACATGGCGCGACAGCGGGTCGTCCGACTCGTCGCAATGCATGTCGACCAGCTTGCCGCGGCGTGCCGCGATTTCACACAGCAGCCGCACGCTTTGCGCACCTTCTGCCATGGTGCGTTCAAAATGCGGAATACCGCCAACCACATCCACGCCCAGGTCGAGTGCCCGTTCCAGATTGGCCATGCCAGCCGCGCAGCGCAACACACCATCTTGCGGGAACGCGACCAATTGCAGATCGAGATATGGCGCGACGCGCTTCTTCACATCGAGCATGGCTTCGACCGCCAGCATCGAAGGGTCGCTGGTATCGACATGCGAGCGGATCGCCAGCAGGCCTCGACCCACCGCCCAGTCGCAATATGCCAGCGCACGATCGACCACCGCTTCCTGTATCAAAGTCGGCTTGAGTTCGCCCCACAAGGCAATACCTTCAAGCAGCGTGCCACTGCGGTTGACGCGGGGCATGCCATAACTGAGCGCGGCATCCATATGAAAATGGGCATCGACGAAAGGCGGGCTGACCAGCAGGCCCTGCGCATCGATGGTCTCGCGTGCCGGTGCATCGATGACCGGCGCCACCTCGACGATACGCCCGCCCTGCACGGCGATCGCCATCGGGCAGCGGCCATCGGGCAGTGCGGCGTTGTGGACCAGCAGGTCGAGCATGGCGGTTTCTCCAGGATTCAATCGGTCGCTTGTGTGCGGCGCAGCGCCTATTGTCGCCCGGCACCGGCACGTGTTATCTCACGCAAGGGCTTGCCGCGGGCCTGTTGACGGTCAAGCCAGGTGACCGGCGCGGCAGGTGAGGGCGCCGGCAAATTATGATGCGGCTCGGGATCTGGTGCGTGGTCTGCCGCCTGGCAGCACATCGATTTCACCCAGGGAGGCCGTGGTAACCCACATGCGCATTCTGTTTGTACACGGTATGGGGCGTTCTCCCTTGTCGGCCTGGCCGATGCTCAGGCGGCTGCGACGCGAAGGCCTGGACACCAGCACCTTTGCTTATGGGGTCAGCCGCGAAAACTTTCCGGTGATCCGCGATCGCCTGGTGGCGCGCATCCGCGCACTGGCGGGGCAGGGCGACTATGTGCTGATAGGTCATTCACTGGGTGGTGTGCTACTGCGTGCCGCGCTCAATGTGTTGCCCGCCACCATGGCGCCACCGTGCCATCTGTTTCTGCTCGGTTCTCCGGTCAAGGCGGCTCGGCTGGCCGCTCGGCTGCAGCGCAATCCGATCTACCGGCGTATCACTGGTGACTGCGGGCAACGGCTGGCGTCCGATCACAGGATGCAAGAAATCGGGCCGGTGGCAATCGCCACCACCAGCATTGTCGGTACCCGGGGCATAACCATGGCCGCAGGCCCGTTCGACGGCGAGCCCAATGACGGTGTCGTGAGCCTGTCGGAGGTCAGCGCTTCGTGGATTGACGAGCAGATCGGTGTGCCCCTGGTCCATACCTGGTTGCCGTCGAGCCCTCAGGTGGCGCGGATGGTGCTGCGCAGTCTGGATCGCCGCGGCTTGTGGCCCTCGTATCGGCACGGACAACCCGACGCCACAATCTAGTCGACGCCTGGACGCGCACCTGCCGGCGCCGGTCAAGTCACGTCTTCGGGGAACATGCGATCAGACTCGGCGGGCGGATCACCAGAGCGCGGAGTCCCGGGTGTCCAGGATCCGTCTGCGCTGCCGTCTGCGCAGCCAGAGTCCGACCATCCAGCCGAGCAACACCACGCCGACGCCGGCGCCGACCAACAGGACATCAGGGGCGCTGGCCTGCAGCGCATCGGTTTTCCACATCGTTGCCAACCACAGTGCTGTGATCAGGAGTATCAGTGCGGCTGCGAGTCTCATCCCTGCGCGTGTCTTTCTGGTTTCATGGAAGGCCATGATAGTGCAAGCGCATGACAGTCTTGATCGGGGCCATACATGCCACTAACGCATCCAGTGGTGACAACAACGCAGCACGTACGACGACAGGCGCAGCGGTGCGTTGCGGATGCCCGCAGGAAGCCATTGTGGTGTGCCCATCGCAAAGCGTGTGGCCCAGCGGGTATAGGGCTTGAGCCAGCGGGTCCGTTCAATGAATCGGTGTGGGTCGCGCATGGGGCGGCACTCAGGGCTGCGGCGCCAGCTTGTCCTGGGTACGGGTGTCGAAATCTCCTGCATCGTGGCGCTCGTGCAACTGGCTCGACGCTTCGCCGAAAGTCCGGTTCACCATGCGGCCACGGCGGACTGCCGGACGCTGCGCAATCGTGTCGGTCCAGCGCTGTACGTGGGTGTATTGCTGTACCTGCAGGAACTCGCCCGCGGAGTACAGCAGTCCCTTGGCCAGTGCGCCGTACCAGGGCCAGACGGCGATGTCGGCAATCGTGTAGTCATCACCGGCCAGATAGGCACTCTCGGCCAGGCGCCGGTCCAGCACGTCGAGCTGGCGCTTGACTTCCATCGCGAACCGGTCGATCGGGTATTCCATCTTGAATGGCGCATAGGCATAGAAATGACCGAAGCCACCGCCGAGATAAGGCGCACTGCCCATCTGCCAGAACAGCCACGACAGGCATTCGGCCCGTCGCGCTGGCTCGGTCGGCAGCAGTACGCCGAATTTCTCAGCCAGGTAGGTCAGGATCGCGCCGGATTCGAACACCCGGATCGGCCTGGCGCCGCTGCGGTCGAGCAGCGCCGGAATCTTGGAGTTCGGGTTGACGCCGACAAAACCGCTGCCGAACTGGTCGCCGTCGCTGATGCGGATCAGCCATGCGTCATATTCGGCGCCGTGATGCCCCAGCGCCAGCAATTCTTCAAGCATGACGGTGACCTTGACACCATTGGGTGTCCCCATCGAATACAGCTGCAGCGGGTGGCGACCGACCGGGAGTTCCTTGTCATGGGTCGCTCCAGCGATGGGGCGATTGATGCTGGCGAACTTTCCGCCGCTTTCCTTGTTCCAGGTCCAGATGGATGGCGGTACGTAGGGGGAAGAGTCTGTCACGTGTTGCACTCCCATGGGCTGGCATGCGCTCGGCAAAAGGAGGCTGCCATCAGCGCTCGACTTTACGGGAATTGGCCCGGCCACGTCGCACGCCGGTGTGATACGCGCGCAGGGCGCGGGGCGATAGAGCGTGGCAGCGCCTTGCAACATCAAAAAGGGCCTCAGCGGCGCAAACCGCTGAGGCCCGATGTCTTGTCCGGACCTGCCGGGGTGTCACCCGGCAGCGGACTGTTGCTGGCAACCAGCCTACTTGGAGGCTTCCCACACCGCATGGGTCCAGCCGGCCTTGCCCGGATCCTTCTTGATCACCGGCGAGCTGCCGCTGGACAGCAGCACCTTGACGGTACGCTCATACGCGGCCGGATCCAGGTAACCCATCTTGGGTGAGTTGGCATTGGTGATCAGCTTGGCGACGTTCTCCATCTGGCGTTTCTGAACCTTTTCGGTCGCGCTGCCCGAGGTATCGGCAGCAACGACGATCTTGGCGGCACCGGCCGGATCCTTGACCGCATCGTTCCAGCCCTTGAAGGTGGCCTTGAGGAACTTGCCCATGCGCTTGACGAAAGCCGGATCCTTCAGGTTGGACTCGAGCACGTACAGGCCGTCTTCCAGCGAAGCAACGCCCTGGTCTTCATAAAAGAAAGTGATCAGGTCGCTTTCCTTGACGCCCGCGTCAATGACCTGCCAGTACTCGTTGTAGATCATCGTGGAGATACAGGCGGCCTGGTTCTGCAGCAGCGGGTCGACGTTGAAGCCCTGCTTCATGATCTTGATGTCGGTGTCGGTCTTCAGACCGAGCTTGGCCATCCAGTTCAGGAACGGGTATTCGTTGCCGCCGAACCAGACACCCAGGGTCTTGCCCTTGAGGTCTTTCGGGCTGTTCACGCCGCTGGACTTCTTGCAGGTCAGCATCAGACCGGAGCGATTGAACACCTGCGCGATGTTGACCAGTGGCACACCGGCCTCACGTGCCGCCAGCGCGTCTGGCATCCAGTTGACGACCACGTCGGCACCCTTGCCGGCGATCACCTGGACGGGCGAGATGTCGGGGCCGCCCGGTTTGATCGTGACGTCCAGGCCTTCGGCCTTGTAGTAACCCTTGGACAGGGCAACGTAGTAACCCGCGAACTGGGCCTGGGGCAGCCACTTGAGCTGCAGCGTGACTTTTTCCTGTGCGTGGGCGGCGAACCCGCTGGCGGCCAGCACGGCGGCCAGCAGGCTGCGGGTCAGGATGGAACGTCGAATCATGAATACTCCTTGGGTTGAAAAAACAGGCGGTACGGACGGGGTGAAAAATCGTAAGCGAGGGCGCGGCAAACTTCAACTGGTACTAACCTGCGGTTGACCACTTGTTTGATACATGTCACTTGCGCCCGCGCACCGACGGGTGCCAGAACGCCACGCGCCGCTCCAGTCGGCTAAGCAAGGCATATGCCAGCGAACCGGTGATGGCGGCCACGACAACCGCAGCCCACACCAGGGTCATGTTCATGCGGGTGGCCTCGACGGAAATCCGGAACCCGAGGCCAGAGATCGGCGAGCCAAAAAACTCGGCCACGATGGCGCCGATCAGTGCCAGGCTGGCATTGACCTTGAGTGCGGCAAACATGAAGGGTGTGGCACTGGGCAGGCGCAGCGACCACAAGGTCCGGGTGTAGCTGGCGGCGTAGCTGTGCATCAGCTCGCGTTCGAGCCGATTCGACGCCTGCAGCCCTGCCAGCGTGGACACCAGCATTGGAAAGAAGGTCATCAACACTACGACCGCAGCCTTGGACGGCCATTCGAAGCCAAACCACATGACGGCGATCGGCGCCACGCCCACCAGCGGAATTGCGCTGGTAAGTGAGGCGATCGGCAACAGGCCGCGCTGCAGGAACGGCATGCGATCGATGGCAATGGCCACGAGGAATCCCAGGCTGCAGCCCAGCACCCAGCCGATCACCACCGCCTTGGCGACGGTTTGCACAAAATCGTTGCGCAGCGTGCCGATGTTGTCGATCAGTGATTGCAGGATCAGCCAGGGCGCCGGCAGCAATACGCGCGGCACATCGTTGGCCACGACCAGCAATTGCCAGAAGTACAGGATCCAGACGCCGAAAAGGGCCGCAGTGAGGCTGGTGTAAATGCCATGCCCGTCCATCGCGGCCAGTCGCCGAATCCCGACGACGGCCAGTACCATCAGCGCAGCGGCCAGTGTCCAGAACACGGCATCGACCGGCGCTTGGGGTGTGGCAAGTGGCGAAAACAGGAATACGCCGGCCAAGGCCAAGGACACCAGCACCAGCATGGAGGTGGTCCGACCGTCTGGCTGCGGGTGTGAACCATGCTGCCGACTCATGCCTGCCTCCGATGGCGCAACACGATGCGTTCGAGTCCTGCCATCGACGCGGTCAGGACCAGTCCGAGCAGCGCCGACATCACCAGTGCCGACCAGATCTGCACCGTCTGGCCGTAGTAGGAACCGGTCAGCAGCCGGGCTCCGAGGCCGGCCTGCGCGCCGGTGGGCAACTCGGCCACCATGGCGCCGACCAGGCCGGCCGCCACGCCGACCCGCAATGCCGGGAACAGGAATGGCAACGAGGCTGGCAGGCGCAGCATCCACAGCGCCTGCCAGCGGTTGGCAGCATAGGTGTGCATCATCTCGGTCTCGATGACCTGGGGGCTGCGCAGTCCCTGGACCATGGCCACGGTGACCGGAAAAAAGCACAGGTACATCGCGATCACCGCCTTGGGTGCCACACCGGCCAGACCCATGCTGCCCAGGATGACCAGCACGATCGGCGCGATCGCCAGCACCGGCACGGACTGCGACGCGACGATCCACGGCAGCAACGCCTTGTCGAGTGTGCGTGAATGCACGATGCAGACCGACAGCACCAGGCCCAGCACCGTGCCCATGGCAAAACCGACCAGTGTCGACTGGGCTGTCACATAGGTGTGGAACAGCAGGTTGCGCGGCGAATCCAGCGGCCAGCCAGTCAGGCTGTTCCACAGGTCGAACAGCACCTGGTGCGGCGCCGGCAGCACCGGTCGCTGCATGGCCATCGTGGCGGCGACCAGGCCCCTCCAGTCCCACGTCCGGTCGGCCAGGTCGCGTTCGATCGCGCCTTGCGCATTGAGCGCGACGGTCAGGCCGTACCAGCCGATCAGGATCAGCAGCACCACCACCGCGATCGGAATTCCCTGTTCGCGCAATTGCAGCGCCAGGGCGCTGCGCCCCGGCTTATTCGTCGTGGCCATGGGCCAGCGCCTCCCGCACTTCATGGGCCACGTTGACGAAGGCCGCAGAGTCGCGCATGTCCAGCGTACGTTCGTCGGGTAGTGGCGACGCGATGACCTTGACGATGCGGCCCGGGCGCGGCGACATCACGACGATGCGGCTCGACAGATACACCGCTTCGGCAATCGAGTGGGTGACGAACACCACGGTGCGACGTTCGCGTTGCCACAACTGCTGAAGCTGCTCGTTCAGCCGGTCGCGGGTGATCTCGTCGAGTGCCCCGAACGGCTCGTCCATCATCAGGATGCGCGGCTCGAACGACAGAGCGCGCGCAATCGATACACGCTGCTGCATGCCGCCCGAAAGTTGCCATGGGTATTTGGATTCGAAACCGGTCAAACCGACCCGGGTGAGTTGTTCGCGCGCGATCGTATCGCATTCGGCGGCGCTTCGGCCGTGGATCTGCAGCGGCAGCTTGACGTTGCCCAGCACCGTGCGCCACGGAAACAGGCCCGGCGCCTGGAATACATAACCATAAGCCCGCGCCAGGCGTGCGTCGTGCGGTGAAACGCCATTGACCAGCACCTCGCCGGAGGTGATGTGCTCCAGGTCGGCAATCACGCGCAGCAAGGTGGTTTTGCCACAACCCGACGGCCCGATCAGCGAGACGAATTCACCGGGACGGATGGCCAGGTCGATGTCGCTGAGCGCATGCACCGGCGCCTCGTGCGGGTTGTAGATCAACGACGCCTTGCGTACGTCGACGGCGAGGGTGCCGCTGTTGGAATCGGATTCGGCCACGGTCATCGATAGGGTTCAATCATCGTTCTTGTTGTGTCGTCGGTCGGACCCGTCCGTGTGCACCAAGGCCCGATATTGCTTCTTGCAGCGTCGAAAAGCTGTCGGCTGACGGATGGTTGGGTTCGCCACAGGCTGCCATTGCAGCCCGCGCTGGATGCAGTCACCACGCAAATTACGTGCCGGCGCGCTCCAGCATCGCATGCAGCAGCACATTGCAGCCGGCCGTGATGTGCTCTGGTTTGGCGTCCTCGATCTCGTTGTGGCTGATGCCGTCCTTGCATGGAATGAAGATCATACCGGCCGGCGCAAGTTGCGCCATGTAGACCGCGTCATGGCCGGCGCCCGAGACGGTGGGCATGTTGGAATAACCCAGCTTGGCCGCAGCGCGCCCGACCGCATCGACGCAGTCCTTGTGAAACGCCTGCGCCGGATAACCCGACACCTGCTTGATCTCGATCGGCAGGCCGCTGTCTTTCGACAATTTGGCAGCGAAGGCCTTGACCTCGTCGGCCATGGTGTCGACCAGCGCATCGGTGGCGTTGCGCAGGTCGATCGAGAACCTGACCTGGCCCGGAATCACGTTACGGCTGTTCGGGTGCACGTGCACCATGCCGACGGTGCCACGGCCGTGCGGCTTGTGGCGCAGGGCGGCAGCGACGATCTCCTGCATCAGATGGGTGGACACCTGCAGCGCATCCTTGCGCAGCGCCATGGGTGTGGGGCCGGCATGGGCCTCCATGCCGGTCACGGTGCAATCGAACCAGCGGATACCCAGCACGCCCTGGACGACGCCGATCGTGATGTCGTTATCCTCGAGCACCGGACCCTGTTCGATATGGGTCTCGAAGTAGGCGCCGATCGGATGCTGGCCCGGCTCCTCGGTGCCGATATAGCCGATGCGGGTCAACTCGTCCTTGACGCTTTTGCCTTCGGTGTCCCTGGCGGCATACGCATGTTCCAGCGTGAAGGCCTTGGCGAAGACGCCCGAGCCCATCATGACCGGTACGAAACGGGAGCCTTCCTCGTTGGTCCAGAACGCCACCTCGATCGGCGCCTCGGTCTGGATGCCGTGGTCGTTGAGCGTACGCACCACCTCGATGCCGGCAAGCACGCCATAGTTGCCATCGAACTTGCCGCCGGTGGGCTGGGTGTCGATATGGCTGCCGGTGACGATCGGGGGCAAGGCGTTGTTGCGCCCGGCGCGGCGCATGAATCCATTGCCGATCTTGTCGATCGTCACGGTCAAGCCGGCCTCGCGCGCCCACGACAAAACCAGGTCACGGCCCTGCTTGTCCAGGTCGGTCAGTGTCAGGCGGCAGACGCCGCCCTTGGGGGTGGCGCCGATCTGCGCCAGTTCCATCAGCGAGGCCCACAGGCGCTCGCCATTGATGCGGACCTTGTCAAGGTCGGCGGTGGACTTCTTGTTCTGTTCTGCGATTGCGGCATTCATGGCGTGATTCCTGTGCGGTTGCGGGGGTGGGCGGGATCGGTGTCAGCGCGCCACGGCGATGGGCTTGTTGGCCTCCATGCGCCGGCTGCTGGCCTCGAAATTGCTGCCGAAGGCAGGGCGCTTGACGTATTGCCCCGCACCCTTTTCGGCCCGCAGGTCACCGTTGACATAGACCAGCTTGCCGCGGCTCAGCGTATGGGTCGGAATACCGCGCACGACCATGCCCTCGAAGATGTTGTAGTCGACCTTGCTGCGTTGCGTCTTGACCGACAAGGTCTTGCTGCCCTGCGGATCCCAGACCACGACGTCTGCATCGGCCCCGGCACTGACGCTGCCTTTGCGCGGATAGATGTTGAACAGCTTGGCGGTATTGGCCGAGGTGATGGCGACGAATTCGCTTGGTGTCAGCCGGCCGGTGTTCACGCCCTGGTCCCACAACACGGCCAGGCGCTCTTCAACCCCGCCGGTGCCATTGGGAATCTTGCTGAAGTCGTCGCGTCCGGCGGCCTTTTGCTCGGCGCAGAACACGCAGTGGTCGGTGGCCGTGGTGTGCAGGTTGCCCGACTGCAGGCCACGCCACAGGAATTCCTGGTTGACCTTGGGCCGGAACGGCGGGCTCATGACATGGGCCGCCGCAACGGTGAAGTCCGGATTGCGGTAGACCGAGTCGTCGACCACCAGATGGCCGGCCAGCACTTCGCCGTAGACGCGTTGCCCGCGCGCGCGGGCGCGGGCGATGGCTTCGGCAGATTCGATACACGAAACATGCACCACATAGATCGGCACCCCGAGCACGTCGGCGATCGCGATCGCGCGGTTGGCGGCTTCGCCTTCGACCATCGGCGGGCGCGACATCGGATGGCCTTCCGGGCCGGTGATGCCCATCTTGCTGACCTCCTGCTGCAACAGGTAGACCAGTTCGCCGTTCTCGGCGTGGACGGTGGGCATGGCGCCGAGTTCCATCGCGCGCTTGAAGCTGTTCACCAGCGTCTCGTCGTCGCACATGATGGCGTTCTTGTAGGCCATGAAATGCTTGAAGCTGTTGACGCCCTCGTTCTTGACCAGGCGGCCCATGTCGGCATGGACCGCTTCGCTCCACCAGGTCACGGCGACGTGAAAGCCGTAATCTGCGGCCGATTTCTCGGCCCAGCCGCGCCATTGCTGGTAGGCCTCCATCAAGGGCTGCTGCGGGTTGGGGATCACGAAATCGATGATCGAGGTGGTGCCACCGGCCAGCGCGGCCGCGGTGCCGAAATAGAAGTCGTCGACCGCGACCGTGCCCATGAAGGGCAGCTGCATATGGGTGTGCGGGTCGATGCCGCCGGGCATCACGTACTGGCCACCGGCGTCGATCGTCTGGGCACCCGCCGGTGCGTCGAGTTTGTCGCCGACGCTGTGGATCTTGCCGTCCACACACAGGACATCGGCTCGGAACTGGCGGTCGGCGTTGACAACGGTGCCGCCGCGAATCAGGGTGGTGCTCATGGGATTCTCCGGCTAATTGCGATTGGGTCGACCATCATAGGCCCGCTGCGACCGGTTCGGCCGCCTTGCGCATCGGATTGTTGGCATGGGTGGTCCAGTTGGCATATTCGGCCGGTACCGGTTTGCCGGTGCGCTGGTCGACCTCGCCGGCGGCGAGCTTGCGCATCGTGATGGTCTCCGGCACCGGGCAGATCGACACACACAGGTTGCAGCCCACGCATTCGTCTTCCTTGATCTCGAAGTGGCGCTTGCCGTCCTTGCTGGCGGTGATGGCCTGGTGCGAGGTGTCCTCGCAGACCACATGGCAACGGCCGCACTGGATGCACGAATCCTGGTTGATCACCGCCTTCTCGACATGGTTCATGTTCAGCTGGTTCCACGACGTGATCGTGGGGACCGCCTTGCCAACCATCTGCGCCACGCTGGTGTAGCCCTGCTGGTCCATGAAGTTGGACAGGCCATCAACCATGTCCTGCACGATCCGAAAACCGTAGACCATGGCCGCGGTGCACACCTGCACGGTGCCTGCACCGAGGGCGATGAACTCGGCCGCGTCGTGCCAGGTATGCACCCCGCCGATGCCCGAGATCGGCAAGCCGGCGGTCTGCGGGTCGCGTGCGATTTCGGCCACCATGTTCAGCGCAATCGGGCGCACCGCGGTGCCGCAGTAGCCGCCATGGGAGCCGGTGGGGCCGACACTGGGCGACATCGTCATCGTCTCCAGATTGACGCCCATCACCGAGTTGATGGTGTTGATCAGCGAAACCGCGTCGGCGCCACCCTGTCTGGCCGCCCGCGCCGGATAACGGATGTCGGTGATGTTGGGCGTGAGCTTGACGATCACCGGCAGCCGGGTGAAGGTCTTGCACCAGCGGGCAACCATCTCGATGTATTCCGGCACCTGGCCGACCGACGAACCCATGCCGCGTTCGCTCATGCCGTGCGGGCAGCCGAAATTGAGTTCGATGCCGTCGCAGCCGGTATCCTCGACCATCGGCAGGATGCGTTTCCACGACGCTTCTTCGCACGGCACCATCAGCGACACCACCACGGCCCGGTCGGGCCAGGCCCGCTTGACGCGCCGGATCTCGTCCAGGTTGGTCTGCAGCGGCCGGTCGGAGATCAGCTCGATGTTGTTGAAGCCGATCACGCGCCGGTCGTTGCCCAGCAGCGTTCCGTAACGCGGCCCGTAGACGTTGACGATGTGCGGGTCCTCGCCCAGCGTCTTCCAGACGACGCCGCCCCAGCCGGCCTCGAACGCCCGCATCACGTTGTATTCCTTGTCGGTCGGCGGCGCCGATGCGAGCCAGAACGGATTGGGGCTTTTGATGCCCACGAATTCGGTTGTCAAATCAGCCATGGTCGGGCTCCGTGAATAGGGTTGCAGGTGGGTGGATGCGGCGTGGCTTGGCGGCTCATCGCGCCAGCGTGGCATGGATGGACAAGGCAGCCAGCTTGCCGTGTTCGACCGCTTCGACCGTCAGATCGCGACCGCCGACGCGGCAGTCGCCGCCGGCCCAGACCTTGGGATGCGAGGTCTGGCCTTCGGCGTCGGTGGCGATGCGACCACCCTTGAGTTCGACCATCGCTCCCAGAGGTGCGGCGTCAAAGCTTTGGCCGATGGCCTTGAGCACCATGTCGGCCTGCAGGTCGAAGGTCTCGCCGGTCTCGACCAGCTTGCCGCCCTGGAGTGCCGTGGCAGCAAAACGCATGCCTGTGACATGGCCGTCACGGGCCAGCACCTCACGTGGCGCCGCCCAGTGGCGGATGGTCACACCGTTGGTACGCGCCCAGTCCTGCTCGTAGGGGGATGCGGACATCGCCTCGGCGCCGCGCCGGTACACCATGGTCACTTCGGCGGCACCGAGTTTCTTCGATTGCACCGACGCGTCGACCGCGGTCATGCCGCCTCCGATGACCACGACGCGCCGGCCTACCGGCACCTGCGTGTAGTCGCCGGCCTGGCGCAACTCGGCGATGAATTCCACCGCATTGCGGATACCGCCGGCCTGCGGTTCGGGAATACCGATCGCATTGACTCCGGCCAGGCCCATGGCCAGGAACACCGCGTCGTAGTCTTCGACCAGTTGCGCCAGCGTGATATCGCGCCCAAGGACCGTTTCGGCGCGGATGTCGATGCCGCCGATCGACAACAACCACGCAATTTCCTTCTGGGCGAAATCGTCGACCGTCTTGTAGGTCGCCAGTCCATATTCGTTGAGACCGCCGGCTTTGCTATTCGCATCGAACACCACGACATCATGTCCGTGTCGTGCCAGGCCATGGGCGCATGCCAGTCCGGCCGGGCCTGCGCCGACCACCGCCACCTTGCGGCCGGTGGTCTTGGCGCGGGTGAACAGCGGTGCGCCGGGCTTGGCAAAGTAGGCGTCGGTCGCATACCGTTGCAACTGGCCGATCTCGACCGGCTTGTCTTCGTTGGTATTGCGCACGCAGGCCTGTTCGCACAACACTTCGGTCGGGCAGACCCGGGCGCACATGCCGCCCAGCGGATTGGCGCTGAGAATGGCATGGGCCGAGCCGCGGAGATTGTTGTCGGCGATGCGCTGGATAAAGCTTGGAATGTCGATGCCGGTCGGGCAGGCGGTCTGGCAGGGCGCATCGAAGCAGTAATAGCAGCGGTCGGCCTCGATACGTGCCTCGGCCAGCGTCAATGGTGGGTGCGCATCGCAGAAATTCTGCCGCACCTGTGCGGCATCCAGGCGGCCGGCATGGATGTCGGCAGGTAGCGCGCTGGTTGTGTCAGTTGCATTCATGGATTGGCCTCGGATTGGTGCATGGCGTCATAAACTCTTACCATTTGGTAAATATTTGGTGCATTTGAACGTCATAACAGTGCCCGTTCAATCAGGGAATACCCGCTTTGTCTGCTCAGCAAGAGTCGGGCCAGGGGTGTGCGAATAAGCCGCTACCATGCGCAACTATGGTGACCAAGCAAAAGCCGGAGCCGGCAAGAGAAAAACGCAGTGACAGCCGGGAACGACTGGAGCAGGAAATTCTGGAAGCCGCCAAACGGCTGTTCGCGGTGCGCGGTTTCGGTGGCGTCTCGCTGGACCATATTGCCCGCGAGGTCGGTACAGCCAAGCAGAACCTGCTGTATTACTTTTCCAGCAAGGAGACGCTTTACCGGCGCGTGCTGCATGGCGTGCTCGATGTCTGGTTGTCGCACATGGAGGCCATCACGCAAAACGCTGACAACCCGGAGCTGGCCTTGCGCCGCTACATCGCCGGCAAGCTGCGTTTCTCGCGTGAGCATCCCTACGATTCCCGTGTCTACGCCAACGAGGTGATCTCTGGCGCCCCGTTGTTTGCACAGGAGATCCGCGACCGGGTGCTGCCGGCGCTGCAGGCCGACATCGCGGTGTTCAACCAGTGGGCCGAGCAGGGCATCTGCCGCAAGGTCGATGCGGCGCACCTGATGGTGGTGCTGTGGGCCTCGACGCAGGCATATGCCGATTTCGCCAGCCAGATCTGCCTGGTGCTGGGCAAGACCGAGATGCAAGCCGAAGACTTCGATGCCGGTGAGCAGCTGCTGGTGGACATGGTGCTGCGCACCGTGATGGCCGAGCCTGGCTGAACGGGCACTTCGGCCCGGCGCTGAGGGACGATTGGACTGCCAGGTCGATAGGTCCCAACGGGCGGCGCGTGTCTATTGCGTGCCGAAGATCCGGTCCCCCGCATCGCCCAGCCCCGGCAGGATGTAGCCATGGTCGTTGAGCTGGCGGTCCACTGCTGCGGTGAATACCGGCACGTCAGGATGGGCCTGCAGCATCGTGCGCAGGCCCTCGGGACAGGTCAGCAGGCACAGGAACTTGACCGACTTGGGCTTCATCGCCTTGACCTTGTCGATGGCGGCGACGGCCGAGTTGCCGGTGGCCAGCATCGGGTCGACGACGATCACGTCGCGCTCCTGCATGTCCTGTGGCATCTTGAAGTAGTACTCGACCGGCTGCAATGTCTTGGGGTCGCGGTACAGGCCGATGTGCCCGACGCGCGCACCCGGCACCACGCTGAGCATGCCGTCCAGAATGCCGGTGCCGGCGCGCAGGATCGACACCAGAACCAGCTTCTTGCCGTCGATCATGGTGCCGGTCATGGTTTCCAGCGGTGTATCGATCTGCACCTCCTGGGTCGGAATGTCGCGCGTCACTTCATACGCCATCAGCGTGCTGAGTTCACCGAGCAGGCGGCGAAAGCCGTTGGTGCTGGTTTCCTTCTTGCGCATCAGGGTCAGCTTGTGCTGCACCATCGGATGGTCGATCAGTCGCAGGTTGGGGAATTGCGTGAGGTCTGTCATGGTTCTGTGTCCTCGAAGGTCGATGAGGGGAGGCCGCATTGGGATATTGCTGCGCACCTCGTGATGTGAAAAGTCGGTTCAGCGCTTCTTGCCGCCGAAGATGCCGCCGAGCACACCGCGGATGATCTGGCGCCCGACCTCGCTGCCGATGGCACTGGCCGCGCTCTTGAAGAGTTGTTCGCCGGCGCCCATGCGGGTGCGACTGCGGCCGCCGCCCAGCAGTCCGCCAAGTGAACCCAGGATGCCGCCATCGGCGTCTTCCGGGGTATTTTTACCGGCTCCCTGGGCCTCGACGGTACGGGTCATGGATGCAGTTTTTTCCTTGGCGGTGGTCGCATCGGCCATCTGGGCCTCGACGCGCTTGGTGATCGCTTCGTAGGCGGATTCGCGGTCGGCGGACTTTTCGTAAACACCGGCGACGATGGAGTTGGCAATCAGCGCCTTGCGTTGCTCCGCGCTGATCGGGCCGATCTGGCTGGCTGGTGGCAACACGAATACCCGCTCGGTCACGCTGGGGCGGCCTTTCTCGTCCAGGAAACTGACCAGGGCTTCGCCTACCGCCAGCTCGGTGATTGCCTGGGAAATGTCGAGCTTGGGGTTGGGCCGCATCGTGTCGGCCGCCGATTTGACCGCCTTCTGGTCGCGCGGCGTGAAGGCGCGCAGCGCATGCTGGACCCGGTTGCCCAGTTGGGCCAATACCGAGTCCGGAATATCGAGCGGGTTCTGGGTCACGAAATACACGCCAACGCCCTTGCTGCGCACCAACCGCACGACCAGCTCGATGCGTTCGATCAAGGCCTTGGGTGCGTCGGTGAACAGCAGATGGGCCTCATCGAAGAAGAACACCAGCTTGGGTTTTTCCAGATCGCCGACCTCGGGCAGGTTCTCGAACAACTCGCTGAGTAGCCACAACAAAAAAGTGGCGTAAAGCCGTGGCGCGTTCATCAGCTGGTCGGCGGCCAGCACGTTGATGATGCCTTTGCCGCTGCCATCGGTCTGCATGAAATCGGCGATATTGAGCATCGGCTCGCCGAAGAACTTGTCGCCACCCTGGCTCTCGATCTGCATCAGGCCGCGCTGGATCGCACCGATGCTGGCGGCGCTGATATTGCCGTAGCTGGTGGTGAACTGCGATGCGTTGTCGCCGACGTGCTGGCACATACTGCGCAGATCCTTCATGTCCAGCAGCAGCAGACCCTGGTCATCGGCGATCTTGAACACCAGTTGCAGCACCCCGGCCTGGGTGTCGTTGAGATTGAGCATGCGCGAGAGCAGCAGCGGACCGAGGTCGCTGACGGTGGCCCGCACCGGATGGCCCTGTGCGCCGAAAACGTCCCACAGGGTGACCGGGAACGCTGCAAATTCGGGCGTCGGCAGCTTGCGCTCCGCAATGATCTTGCCCAGTTTGGTGCTCAGCGTGCCCGCCTGTGAAATACCAGTCAGATCGCCTTTGACGTCGGCCATGAACACCGGAACGCCGGCCCCCGAGAACGCTTCGGCCAGGTTTTGCAGGGTGATGGTCTTGCCGGTGCCGGTGGCGCCGGTGATCAGGCCGTGCCGGTTGGCCTTGTCGGGCTGCAGGCAGCACCGGACGTCGTCGCGCTGCGCAATCACGAAGGGTTCGATCATGAAGGTTCCCAAAAGTACAATCCAGCCAGTAGGTTAACCAAATTTCGAAGGATTCCGCGTGGCAGGACACAGCAAATGGGCCAATATTCAGCACCGCAAGGGGCGGCAGGACGATAAAAGAGGCAAAGTCTGGACCCGTGTCATCCGCGAAATCATGGTCGCTGCCCGGCTGGGGGGTGGTGATCTGGGCATCAATCCGCGACTGCGGCTGGCGGTCGAGAAGGCCAAGGCGGCCAACCTGCCGATCGACACGGTCAAGCGCAATATCGACAAGGCAACCGGTAACCTCGAAGGCGTGAGTTACGAGGAAATTCGTTATGAGGGTTACGGCATCGGTGGCGCAGCCATCATCGTCGACACCATGACCGACAACCGGGTGCGCACCGTGGCCGAAGTGCGCCACGCATTCAGCAAATACGGCGGCAACATGGGCACCGAGGGATCGGTCGCATTCCAGTTCAAGCACTGCGGCCAGCTGGTCTACGCGCCCGGCACCGACGAGGAAAAACTGATGGAAGCAGCGCTGGAAGCCGGCGCCGACGATGTCATCGTTGATGACGACGGTGCCATCGAGGTGCTTTGCGCGCCCGGCGATTTCGAAACGCTGAAGGCGGCACTCGAAGGCGCGGGTTTCAACGCCGAAGTTGCCGAAGTCACGATGCGCGCCGATACGCCGATCGAACTCGATGGTGACAATGCCGTCCGCATGCAGAAATTGCTCGATGTGATCGAGGACCTGGACGATGTCCAGGCGGTCTACCACAACGCCGCACTATGAAGGTACTCGTCGTAGGTGGTGGTGGGCGCGAGCATGCACTGGCATGGAAGCTGGCCCAGTCCAGCCGGGTCGAAACCGTTTTCGTGGCACCGGGCAACGGCGGGACGGCGCAGGCCGAACGCATGCGCAATGTGCCAATCACCGATCTCGATGCGTTGTGCCGGTTTGCCGTGGCAGAAAAGATCGGGCTGACCGTGGTAGGGCCCGAAGGCCCGCTGGCGGCCGGCATCGTCGACCTGTTTCGCGAGAATGGCTTGCGCGTGTTCGGACCGACCCGGGCGGCAGCGCAGCTCGAGAGCTCCAAGGCATTCTCCAAGGCCTTCATGCAGCGCCACGGGATTCCAACCGCTGCCCATGACACGTTTTCCGACCGTGCCCTGGCCCATGCCTACGTGGATGCCCAGGGCGCTCCGATCGTCGTCAAGGCCGACGGTCTGGCTGCCGGCAAGGGTGTTGTCGTGGCCCGGACGCTGGAGCAGGCGCACGCAGCCATCGACCAGATGCTGCCGGCGGTTGCCGATGCGGCAACCCGGGTGGTGATCGAGCAATTCCTGCAAGGCGAGGAGGCCAGCTTCATCGTCATCTGTGATGGCAAGGACGTGGTCGCCCTGGCTACCAGCCAGGACCACAAGCGCCTGCTCGACGGTGACGAAGGTCCCAATACCGGTGGCATGGGGGCTTATTCGCCCGCACCGGTGGTGACACCGGCCCTGCATGCCAAGGCGATGCGCGAGATCATTCTGCCCACCATCCGCGGCATGGAGAAGGACGGCATCAACTACACCGGTTTTCTGTATGCCGGTTTGATGATCGACGCGCAGGGCCAGCCGCGCACGTTGGAATTCAATTGCCGGCTGGGCGACCCTGAAACACAGCCCATCTTGATGCGGCTCAAGACCGATCTGCTGGATCTGCTGCTGGCGGCTACCGCCACCGGGTCCGAACGCAACCTCGACCAGTTCGAATTGCAGTGGGACCGGCGTACGGCGCTGGGCGTGGTGCTGGCCGCACAGGGGTATCCACAGCAGCCGCGCAGCGGCGACCGTATCCGGGGAATACCCGCTGCCGGGCCTGACCTGACCGTGTTCCACGCCGGTACGGTGCGCCAGGCAGATGAGCTGCTGACCGCTGGTGGAAGGGTGTTGTGTGTCACCGCACTGGCCGACAATGTACGCCAGGCGCAGCAACGGGCCTACGAAGTGGTTCGCAAGATCCAGTTCGACGGCATGCAATACCGTGGTGACATCGGCCATCGCGCCGCCTGAATGCGAATGTCGATGCCAAAGCGCAGTTACGCAGGACGTCCAGCCCATGGTTTCTGATCTCGCCACCGGAACCCGCGGTGCGACCCGGGTCGCCGCCGTTCGCGATTACCTGCTCGGACTGCAGGCACGCATCTGTGCGGCAGTTGTCGCCATCGATGGCAAGCCCTTTCTGGACGATGCCTGGGACAAACCGGCGGGTGAACCACTACAAGGTTATGGTCTGACCCGGATCCTGGAGCAGGGCCGCGTGTTCGAACGCGCCGGTTGCGGTTTTTCGCATGTGCGTGGCGCGACGCTGCCACCATCGGCCACGCAGAACCGCCCGGAACTGACCGGCGCGCCGTTCGAGGCGCTCGGCGTGTCGCTGGTATTCCATCCGCGCAATCCTTACGTGCCGACGGTACACATGAATGTGCGGATGCTGGCGGCCAACCCGGGAACGTCGGCCGAAGTCTGCTGGTTCGGTGGCGGCATGGACCTGACGCCGTTTTACGGCTTTGCCGAAGACGCAGTGCATTTTCACCAGCAGTGCAAGAATGCGCTGTTGCCATTCGGTGCCGACCTGCACCCCCGGTTCAAGGCCTGGTGCGACGACTATTTCTTTCTCAAGCACCGCCAGGAACAACGTGGCGTGGGTGGCATCTTTTTCGACGATTACGGCGCAGGCGGTTTCGATGCCGCGTTTGCGTTGCAGCGCAGCGTGGGGGATGCCTTCCTGGACGCCTATATGCCGATAGTGCGCAGCCGCGTGGACATGGCCTACGGCGAACGCGAGCGCGAGTTCCAGCTTTACCGGCGCGGTCGTTATGTGGAGTTCAACCTGGTCTGGGACCGCGGTACGCACTTCGGCCTGCAGTCGGGCGGGCGCAGCGAGTCCATCCTGCTGTCGATGCCACCACTGGTGCGCTGGTCTTACCGTGAACAGCCGCAAGCGGGCACGCCGGAAGACGCCTTGCTGCGCGACTTCCTGGTCCGAAAGGACTGGGTTTGACCCAGTCGCCAGCCCGGCCGATGCGCCTGGGTGTGTTCGGCGGCGCCTTCGACCCGCCACATGCGGCCCATCGGGCGTTGATAGTCGCCGCGATCGCGCAGTTGCGGCTCGACCGGCTGCTGGTCATTCCGACCGGACACGCATGGCACAAGACACGGTCATTGTCATCGGCACACCACCGTGTGGCGATGGCCCAACTGGCATTTGCCGATCTGCCAGCTGTGGAAATTGACCCGCGCGAGACGGCCCGCGCAGGGCCCAGTTACACCATCGATACCTTGCATGCGCTAAAAGGTGATAATCCACGGGCTGAGTTGTTCCTGATCATCGGTCAGGATCAGGCCGCATCGTTCTCGGGCTGGCATTGCTGGCGCGAGATTGTCGATCTGGCCGTGATCTGCGTGGCCGGACGCGCCGACGTCGCGGGCCAGGCGCCGGATTTCGAGCCGCCCGAGGGTTTGCAGGCGCGTTTCATGACGCTGCAACTGCCGATATCGGACATCAGCGCCACCGACATTCGCCAACGCGCCGCCGCCGGCCAGGGTATTGAACCTCTGGTGAGCGCGGCCGTTGCGCGTTATATTGTTCTCCATCGCCTTTACCAAGCCACTTGATGACTACTGAAACTGCCGCCAAACGAGATATCCAGAAACTCCAGCGGGCCATCGTGGATGGACTCGAGGATGTCAAGGCCCAGGACATCCAGGTGTTCGACACCGAACATCTGTCCTCGCTGTTCGAGCGGGTGATCATTGCCTCGGGAACCTCGAACCGGCAGACCAAGGCGCTGGCCGCCAGCGTACGCGACGCGGTACGGGAGGCCGGTTTTGCCAAGCCGCGCATAGAAGGCGAAGCCAACGGCGAGTGGATCATCGTCGACTGCTCGCAGGCGGTGGTGCATATCATGCAGCCGACATTTCGCGCCTACTATCACCTGGAAGAATTGTGGGGCGAGAAGCCGGTGCGGCTGAAGTTCGGCGCCAGCAAGCCGGCGGTCAAGGTGGTAGAGGCCAAGGCGCCTGCAGGCAAGGCGACCGGACGCAAGACAGTGGCAAGCAAAACAGCCGCTGGCAAGAGCGTTGCGGCCAAGAGTGCGACCGGCAAGGGCGCAGCAGGTAAATCCGCCAAACCCCCCGCCCGCAAGCCGGCTCCTGCGCCAGCAAGGGCGCCAGCCGCCAAATTGCCTGTGAAGCGGGTTGTGGTCAACAGTGCACCGGCAAAGAAGTCCGCAACCGGGGCCAGGAAACCCGCAGCCCGCAAGCCAGCCGCGCGCAAGCCCTGATCGCCTGCCGTGAGACTGGTCGTCGTCGCGGTTGGACAACGCGTTCCAGCCTGGGCGCAGACGGCCTGGGACGACTATGCCAAGCGATTCCCGCCCGAAATCAAGTTCGAGTTGCGGGCCGTCAAGACCGAGGCCCGCGCATCCAGGACGGTGGCCAGTCTGCTGGCGGCCGAACGTGCTCGGATCGAGGCGGCCATCGCCCCGGGCAGCCGGATTGTTGCGCTGGACGAGCATGGCAGCAGCCTGACCACGGTTGCGCTGGCGGGTCGCTTGCGCCAATGGCAACTGGACGCCACCGACGTGGCACTGGTCATCGGTGGCCCGGACGGACTGGATCCGGCATTCAAGAAGGCGGCGCACGAACGCATTCGCCTGTCTGACCTGACATTGCCGCACGCGTTTGCCCGGGTACTGCTGGTCGAGCAACTCTATCGCGCCTGGTCGGTCAATGCCAACCATCCTTACCACCGGGAATGAGCCGGTTTGTACACCATGAGTGCCTTCGTCTATCTTGCCTCGCAGAGTCCGCGCCGCAGCCAGCTGCTGGACCAGCTGGGCGTCAAACACCAGTTGCTGCTGGCCGGCACTGACGAGGACGCAGAGGCCCTGGAGGTGCTGTTGCCGGGCGAGGCGCCCGCACCGTATGTTGCGCGCGTGACCCTGCGCAAGCTTGACGCTGCCGTCGCGCGGCGCAAACGCCTGGGCCTGCCCGATGCGCCGATCGTGTGTGCCGACACCACGGTTGCGCTGGGGCGACAGGTTCTGGGCAAACCGCTGGATGCAGCCCAGGCCTGCAGCATGCTGGGCGAATTGTCGGGTCGTACGCACCGGGTTCTGACGGCGGTGGCTGTGGCCGTCGGTCGGCGCCGCTTCGAAGCGCTGAGCATTTCCCGGGTGACGTTCGCGACGCTGCGCGCCGCGCAGATTCGTGCCTATGTTGCCAGTGGTGAACCGATGGGCAAGGCTGGCGCATACGCCATTCAGGGTCGGGCAGCGCAGTTTGTGCAGCACATGTCGGGCAGCTACTCTGGCATCATGGGACTGCCCTTGTACGAAACAGCGCAGCTGCTGCAGCGATGCGGCAGCCAAACCCTCAGATAGCCGGAGACAACCAGCGCCATGCAGCAGGATGTACTGATCAATTGGTCGCCCCAGGAAACCCGGGTCGCGGTGGTGGAAAACGGCGCTGTGCAGGAGCTGCATGTCGAGCGCACGCTGGAGCGCGGTCTGGTCGGCAATGTGTACCAGGGCAAGGTGGCACGGGTGTTACCGGGCATGCAGTCGGCATTCATCGATATCGGACTGGAGCGCGCCGCGTTCCTGCATGTTGCCGATGTATGGCAACGCCAGAGCGACGGAGAGCCGCCGCAGGTGGCCCGCAGCACGCAGGCCCAGATCCCGATCGAACGCCAGGTGTTCGAAGGCCAGGCGCTGACGGTGCAGGTGATCAAGGACCCGATCGGCAGCAAGGGTGCGCGCCTGTCGACCCAGATCAGCATCGCCGGGCGCTTGCTGGTGTTTCTGCCACAGGATGACCATGTCGGTGTCTCGCAGAAGATACCGGCGGCCTTGCGCGATGAATTGCGTGGCCGTCTGCAGTTGCTGACGCAACCCGATGGTGGCGGTTTCATCCTGCGGACCAACGGGGAGGACGCCAGCGATGCAGAGCTTGCCGACGACATCGCCTATCTGCGCAAGACCTGGGCAGGAATCAAGCAGGCGTCGCTGCGCCTGAAGCCCGGTTCGCTGCTGCACCAGGACCTTAGCCTGCTGCAGCGTGTGTTGCGCGACCTGACCGGCGAGGGCACGCAGTCGATCAGGGTAGATTCGCGCGAGCAGTTCGACATTCTTCACTCCTTCGGAAGTGAATTCATGCCTTCTGCCGTGGCCAAACTGCAGCATTACAAGGGCGAGCGGCCGATTTTCGATCTTTACGGCATCGACGAGGAGATCGCACGTGCGCTGGGGCGGCGCGTCGAGCTCAAGTCCGGCGGTTACCTGATCATCGACCAGACCGAGGCGTTGACGACCATGGACGTCAACACTGGCGGTTATGTCGGTGCCCGCAACTTCGACGACACAATCTTCAAGACCAATCTTGAGGCGGCCCAGGCGATTGCGCGTCAGCTGCGGCTGCGCAATCTGGGCGGTATCATCATTGTGGATTTCATCGACATGGTGCGCGAGGACCATCGCGAGGCGGTGCTTGCCGAGTTCCGCAAGCAGTTGGCGCGGGACAGGGTCAAGACCATGGCCGGCGGGTTTTCACAGCTCGGTCTGGTCGAAATGACCCGCAAGCGCACGCGCGAATCGCTGGCGCACATGTTGTGCGAGCCCTGCGCAGCCTGTCAGGGCAAAGGCAGTGTAAAAACTGCCCGCAGCGTGGCTTACGATATTTTGCGTGAGATCCTGCGCGAGGCACGGCAGTTCAATCCGCGCGAGTTCCGGGTGGTGGCTTCACCAAAGGTGATCGAGCTGTTTCTCGACGAGGAAAGTCAGCACCTGGCCGGATTGATCGAGTTCGTCGGAAAATCAGTCTCGCTGCAAAGCGAGGCAGCGATGGGCCAGGAGCAATACGACATCATCCTGATGTGAGGCTCTGCTGGCGGCGCCATGGCGGCAGACGTCAGCCGCAGCGCTCTGGCAGACGCTGCGGGTTATCGCGTGATGGGTGTGAGCTGCGCTCAGGCCTTCTTGACCCAGGCGCTGCACCAGCCCTTGCCTGCGACCTGCTTGCCGGCAAACAGCGCGCATCCGCCTGCTGCATCGGTGGCCTTGCCTTGGAACAGGGTGCAGTTGTGACAGTTCTGATCCGCCGTGTGCTTGGGGTATTTCTTCTTGTCGGCCTTGCTGCTGTCAGCCACGTAACCCAGGGCCACAGCCTGCGGGTCTTTTTCGTCGAGTTTGACTTGCGCGTGAGCGGCCGTCACCAGACCTGCGCCCGCACCTGCTGTCGCAATGGCCATCATGAATACGCGTCGGTTTGAAATCATCACATTACCTTTGATTGTTTTGTCCGGAATGAAAGCACTGCGAATGACGTCCGGCACATCAGTCGTCAAGTGATGGGGGCAAGCATAGTGGATTGGGCTGACCCCGGCATGACAAACAAGAATTGACTTCAACCTGACTGGGACAATACGATGTCTTGCCGAGTCACGGCACAAGGAGAAATTCAGCCATGGCCCAGCCGCACGCCCGATCGGGGCAGGTCGTTCCGCTACATCCGCTGGCCGCAGTGTCGCCCCCACCGCGCACGACAGCGATCCTCAAGGCCGATCAGCTGGAGGTGGTGCAGATCGTGCTTGCCGCAGGCAAGACCATGCCCGAGCACCATGTGCCGGGAGAGATCACGCTGTTGTGCCTGGCCGGGAGAATTGTGTTGCGCACGCCGAGTGCCGAGTCGCAGCTCGGACCCGGTGATTTCATCCACCTGCGCCGCGGTGAACCCCATGCCCTGACGGCACTCGAAGATGCGACAGCCTTGCTGACGATTTGCCTGGCAGCCTGATCTGCCCGGCAACGCCGCGGCCCGATTGCACCCGCAGCGGTTCAGGCTGCGGGCTTGCGCAAGATGACCAGGGCAATGCCGCCAAGGATGGCGACGGATGCCAGCACCAGACGGGTCGTCACCGCCTCACCGAGGAACAGCGTACCGCCAATTGCGGCGATCACCGGCACGCTGAGTTGCACGGTGGCTGCAGTGGTGGCGCGCAGCTCGCGCAGGGCCAGGTACCAGATGGCATAACCCATGCCGGACGTGAGTGCTCCGGACGCAACGGCATAGGCCAGCCCGGCCGTGTCCCAGGTGGCGTCGGGGAGTCCGACCAAGCCCAGTGCGATGGCCGGTGCGGTCGCACGCAGGAAGTTGCCCGCCGTCACCCGGGTCGGATCGCCTGCGCCTTTGCCGCGTAGCGAGTAAACGCTCCAGGCCACGCCCGATACCAGCATCAGCGCTGCGCTGAGCGGCGGTGGCGCCGAGAGTCCGGGCAAGAGCAGGCCGACCAGGCCGGTGCAGGCCACGCCCAGGCCCAGCATCTGCAGCGGCCTCAAGCGCTCGCCGCGCCACAGCCCGACGCCGATCATCGTGGCCTGCACCGCGCCAAACAGCAGCAAGGCACCGGTGCCGGTCGCCAGTTCGATGTACGCGAACGAGAACGCGCCCGCGTAGGCGAACAAGGCCAGGGCGGACCTCCAGTTGCCGGAGCCGGCAACCGGTTCTGATGGAGTTTTCAGCAGCACGATCAGGTACAAGACCAACGCACCGGCCAGAATGCGCACGCTGGTGAAGCTGCCGGCATCGATGGCCGTGTCGCGCAATGCGACCCGGCATAGCAGGGAGTTGCCCGCGAATGCCAGCATCGCGATCAGCGTGGCCATGCCAACGGAGGGTTTGCGCAGGGTCATCATGGACATCAAGGCGCCTCACCGCCCAGCCCCATGTTGTAGAGACGCGCATACAGGCCACCGGCTGCCAGCAGGCTGGCATGGGCGCCGGTTTCGACGATGCGTCCGCCGTCCATCACCACGATCCGGTGGGCATGTTGCACGGTGGCCAGCCGGTGCGCGATGACCAGCGTCGTGCGCTTGAGCATCAGCCGTTGAAGAGCCTCCTGCACGGCGCGTTCGGATTCCGCGTCCAGTGCAGAGGTGGCCTCGTCCAGAATCAGTACCGGCGCATCCTTGTACAAGGCGCGCGCTATCGCCAGTCGCTGGCGCTGACCACCGGAGAGCTGCATCGCGTTGTGCCCGACCAAGGTGTCCAGCCCCTGCGGCAACTCATCCACCAGGGCCTGCAGATTGGCCGCTGCCATGCATCGGGCGACCTTGGTCCGGTCCATGGTCTGGCCCAGTGCCACGTTGACGGCAATGCTGTCGTTGAGCATCAGCACATGCTGGCTGACAAGTGCGTACTGGGAGCGCAGCGAGGCCAGGTCCCATTCGCGCAGTTCATGACCGTCGAGAAAAACAGCACCCTCGCTCGGGTCGACAAAACGCGGCA